>JBNJFK010000162.1:0-5262 GCA_051746765.1 Bacteroidota bacterium | reverse complement strand
TCCAACAAAACAGGCTTTCTATTCGGATGTACCAGCACATCCAATACGAGATCGTGATAGATAAGCATATCGTTTTTAAATTCGTAGCCTGGTAACCCAACGACGTTAAAATAGGCGGCAACATATGATCCGTCGGGTTTGAACCAGCAATACAGATTGTATGACCTATCGGTCCAATATGAAGCGATGGTGAACATTGGAGGTTCTATAATTGTCCCGTCAATATTCCATTGTTTTTCAAGTGCGTGAAAAAGCAATATCCGGTCGGAATCTTTGCAAATTAGCCTGCAGTCAACACAGATTTCAGAATCCCAAAATGTTTTCTTGCACTCAATAATTTTCGGAGCATGCTGGTCATCCAGAGCCTTTTTAATAGTTTCTCTATTTTCGACTCTATACTGATTCAAATTCATACTCCAATTTTATTTTAAGAATTTTAAGACGAGTTCGACGCAACCCACCGACATTGCGCATAACCGGCAGGTACCGGAATGTCGAAATTGTTTAAAACGAAAGATTAACTAATAAATAGAAGGTAGGCCAAAAGATGACGAGGCCTGTCCGAGTTCATGCGCGAGTTATGCCGCCCCGTATGCAATATTCGACCTGCGGTGTTCTTGCCGTCGTATTTCAAACCATGCAGTCGATCCAGTCAAGCGCCATGTGGATTAGCAGCCCAAGGCCGACTAAGTGTAGTACACGAGCGGTGGGATGCCAACCTTGATCCTCAGCTTTCCGCCCTACAAAGAGAGGAAGAACGAACAGAGAGAGGTAGATCAAGATGGCCGGGATGGTGTGCAACGGATGAAAGCCGATGGAGCACCGAGTGGGATCGTAGATCGGGTCAGCCAGCAAGTGGTCTGCATCAACAATCATTGTCGCAATCATGATCACTGTTGCATTGCGCCAGCGCCTATGGAAGAATTTGAGTGCGATCACAGGAGGTACTATGAAGTGCAGAACGATATGAATCATATCTGTGATGTGTTGTGAAGGCGGTATAACAGTGCCTCTGGCTTCGTGTTTGCCTCCTACGGTTCAACCCGAAGGATGATTTTTCCAGCGTTTTCATTGTTTTTCATTCGCTGATGGGCCTTCTCCACCTCTTCCCAGGGATGGATGGAGTCGATGACGGGGCGAATGGAGCCTTGTTCGAACCATTCACGAGCTGCTTCCCAGAATGATCGGGTGAGCTCATCTTTGTAGTCCGTGCTACGATTTCGAAGGGTGGATCCGGAGATGGTGAGTCGTTTTCGAAGAATCGGAACCAGACTCATCTTCTCGACCGTGGCACCACCCAACATGGAGAGGATGACCATCCGACCATCCATGGCCAGAACGTCGATGTTCTTCTCCCAGTACGGTGATCCTACAAAATCGATAATGAGGTCTATGTGGTTCTCTCCAAGTTCCCGGCCAATGAACTGGGCGAAATCATCCGATTGGTAGTTAATCGCGAGGTCGGCCCCCAACGTCCGGCAGAGGTCCAGTTTCTCTTCTCGGCTTGCCGTCGTAATCACCGTGGCGTCAAAGATCTGTTTGGCAAGCTGGATGGCGGCGGTTCCAACCCCGCTGGCTCCGGCATGGATCAACACGGTCTCGTTGTCAGAAACCTTTCCCTCCCAGGATAGAGCCTGCCAGGCTGTGAGAAAGACTTCCGGGATCGCGGTGGCTTCCTCGAAGGAGAATGAATCCGGTTTTGGAATGGCCATCCCCTCCGGAATGAGGCCGTACTCCGCATACCCACCTCCTGACAGAAGACCGAACACGGCATCGCCTGGAGAGAACGCCTCTACCCTCTCCCCTACAGCCTCCACAACGCCGGCCATCTCCAACCCCAGGATCGGCGAGGCGCCTTGGGGAACCGGGTACTTTCCTGCCTTTTGAAGAAGGTCGGCACGGTTCAGAGCCGTCGCCTTGATCTTTACAAGCAGGTCATGTGGGCTCGGCTTCGGTTTGAGGTGCTCACCAAGAACCATTCTGGAGGTGGATGGGTCAACAAGGAGTGCCTTCATGGTTGTCATAGCGATGATTTCGATCTTGTTACTCAACAGAGTGCGAGCCGTCGAAGAGACGCCTCTTACGGCTTAAGGAGCGAGTGCTGACAGGCCGTAGAAAGGTCTCGCCACACTTTGTTGATGGGTGAAGAGCGCTTGACGCCCTCCATTCCGGTATAGAACACGATCTCCGCAGCGGATTGGTGCATTTTAAACGTAAGATCGAAGATCTGGGTATTGAGCGTTTCGAGCGTCTCCGATTGTGGTTGTCCGGTCTCGAGTAGCTCACTCCAGGATCGCTCCACCACCTTCTCGTAGCGATTCAGCTCTTGGTTCAGCCGTTGTCGTTTCTCGTTGACCCGTCGGTTCAGTGTTTGATGCTTCACTTTTTTGGGGTCGGAAATTGCGCTGCTGTACCTCTCGATTTCGTCAAGGAAGTGCGTATAACAGCCGGTGATGACGGCAAAGAAGGAGGCCCTCGCAAATTCGATAAAGGGATAATCATAAAGCGGGTATCCCCAACCTTCTCTCTTTCGGGTCACGTCGAAGATGAACTCCTCCGGAACCGTCGCATGTTCGACCGTGACGGTATGACTGGTTGTGGCGCTCAGTCCATAGGCATTCCAGTTCTTGGTGATGCGTACCTGATCCGGAGTGAGTGCAAAGGCTCTCCACTCCCCATCGGGCGTCAAGCCGGTGAACGTAAACAGGGTCGCGTAGCTACAGCCGCTGCAGTAGTTCCACGAGCCGTTCACCAGATAGCCGTCCCCCTCTTTTCGAATCTCACCGGATGGATATCCGCTCCCGGCAATCACGAACTCTCTGCTGATGAATCGCTCCCGTACCACTGCCGGATCCATATAGCCGGCAAAGAAGCCGCCACCAGAGCCAATATTGACCTGCCACCCGAAGTCACCGTCTACGTGGGAGCATGACTTGATCACCTGCAGAGCCTCTGGCAGAGAAAGCTGAAGCCCGCCAAGCTCTGCAGGGATAAAGAGACGAAAGAGTTTCTTCTCATAAATTGTTTCCAGAACACGGTCCGGAAGGTCTTTTTCTCCACCTTTGAGCTCTTTTCGGATTTGGTCGATGGTCGTCTTCTCAAGTTCAATTATCACTTATGGTTCCTTTATTTGGCTTGGCTCGTGTTTCGATGTTGCGGACGTCACACTTTAAGTTTCGTTTATGCAGTATGGTTCACTTTGGTTCAATCGAGCAGGGATCACCCGATGACCGTTCCATGCAGGTCAAGAAGCACTCGTGTCAAATTCAAACCGGCTCGTCCCCACCCCGTATTCTTCTCCCGTTCCGTATCGACGCTCCGTAAACGTGACATGACCCTCTTTGTCCATAAGTAGAATGGTGGATGAGCGGGTTCCGTAGGACACGGTATCAATGAATACGGAAGAGACCGCTCGCTCCAGCTCTCTTGGAAGTCCGGTATCGGGTAGATCCTGATCGGGTGCACGATCATCGTTCTTGAGTAGTTCAAATATCCTCTCTTCCGTGATCTCCTCATCTTCCATGGCAAGTCGCAACCCATGGCGCGCTCTCTCCACTTTGGGCCAGGGCGTATTCAAGAGATGATTGCTCAGCCCATAGAGCCCTGGTGTGAGTCGGGCTCGCTCCTCGTGATAGTTGGAGTAGTACATCAGCTTGTCGATCGAACCCGCCAACAGGTTGAATCCGTCGTAGGAACGGGCGTTGTCATCTACTTTTTCCAGGTACACTTTTGGATCCTCTCCGTTTGCAAGGTAGTCCAACACGAGATGGCCTCTGCTGGGTGCCTCCTCCTTGATCATGGACATGTCTCTGAAGTTGGTGACCGCGGAAAACCGACCCTGTTTGGTGATCCCCATCCAGGTTCCACCGGACTTCAAGTCTTTCCCGGCCAGGATATGGGGGTGCTCGTCCCAAAAGTGAGCGGCCTTGGTGGGACGACCGTAAAACTCATCCCGGTTTGCGGCAAAGATGAGATCGTACGTTGGGTGCTGTTTGTACGAAAAGACAATGAGGCACATGGAGAATCAACGTTCAGATTGCCTGGTCCGGAAATCGTGGTCCATACGGATCCGGTGAGGAATACGAAAGAGGTTGTCAGGATCCGCTTCCGGATGAAAAGTGTTGGTCCGCAAACTCCAAATACTGATCCCAGTCATAGGCCGTGACCGCGTGTCCACCACTACGCACGTGGTAGCCAATCGTTCCAGAGACCGGCTGATCGACCTCAGGCCATGTGGTCACGGGAAGCCCCTCCAAACCGTACAGTTTCCAGGCCGGGGTCGCCTCCACGGCAGAGAGGAATTCCCCTTTCGGATCGGCCCATGTATCCTCCACAGCGCTGGCCACATAGAGTGCTCTGGGGGCGATGAGTGCCAGCAGCATGTGCTGATCCACAGGGAGATCCTCTTCCCGTTCATTGTATCGGTTGTGATTCTCACAGAACCAGTGGGGGAAACTGGTGTTGATCACCCCCACGGTTTCCCCGAGCTTCCGCCGGGAGAGCGCCGCGCCCCCGCATCCGGAGTTATTGGAAATAACGATACCAAAGCGCTCGTCATTTGCGCCAGCCCAGAGTGCCGCCTTGCCGAGTCGGGAGTGGCCCAATACGGCAACTTTCTGATGATCGATCGCCTCATCGGTCTCCAGATAGTCCATCATCCGGCTCAGGCCCCATGACCACGCTGCAAGTGTCCCCCACTCATCGGCCGCCGGTTTCGCGGATTGGCCATACGAAAGCGCACGCACACCTTCATACAATCGTTTGTATTCGTCCGGTTCAATATCCCCGGCATAGGCAGTCACGACGGCATATCCTCTCCGGAGAACCTCTTCCACCTGCCACCGCTCCTTGTAGACCCCCCGGGTCTGCTCCGTAGCCCGGTTGTTTCGAATCCCGATACTATCGTTGGGTCTCATCCACTTGTTGGACATCAAGATCTCCTCATCGTCATGGATGGTATGATTGCCGTAAAAGTTGAGACCCATGAATGCCGGAACCGGACCGTCCACACCATTCGGGAGGTAGATCAGCAGCTCGATGGAGACATCGGCCCCGTTCTCTTCGTTTGTCAGTTGAATCGTCACCTCTTTACGGGTGGCCAACCCTCCCAGTGCTCGATCGTCAACAGATCGGAGCTGGTACGATGTCTCATAATCGAATTCAGGAACGTGCCCATAGACATGGGTTCGAAACTGCTCCAAAATTTCAGGTCTGCGCTCGCGGGCCCACGTCTCTGCACTCTCCACCTCATTCCCGTTTTCC
>JBNJFK010000161.1:0-5268 GCA_051746765.1 Bacteroidota bacterium | reverse complement strand
TTGAGTTATATCAATATGATTCGAGAATTACCTCGGAAATTCATGATATAGTGGCGGCTGACATCGACGGAGACGGGCGCAATGAAATTGTTGCGCTTGGAGATGGAGAAGGACTTTTTTGGTACAAGATTCCGGATAATCCCAGTCAAGATCAGAATTGGCCGCGTACAACTGTTACTCTTGATATACTGCAGGATAATGACGCCATTCATAGCGGTATTTCTCCAAACGGAGTGGGCGACCTGACCGGCAATGGGTATGCAGATATTGTTTTACCAGACCGATGGCTTGAGAATAGAAATGGAGGAACGGAATGGGTGGAGCACGACTTGCCATTTGCCACCAAGAGGGGACCATGGGGACTCTCCGCCAAAAGCTGGATTGTTGATCTCAATGGAAATGGCCGTTTGGACATTGTAATGACCGATAGTGACCAGCAGAGTTCACAGGCAGCCTGGCTGGAAAACAAGGGAGGTCAGCCCCCGGTCTTTGAAGCCCACTACCTGCCGCAGTCAGCTCCCGGTACGCGCGGCTCTTTCCACTCACTGGCAGTGGCCGATTTCAATGGCAATGGACGTTTGGACATCTTTACAGTTGATCAAGAGGATCCAACTATTTTTCCGGAAGGTGCCACTCCGAGATGGTATATCTGGGAGAATATTGGGGAAGATGATCCCGAGTTTGTTGAGCGCGTGATATTTGACGGTCGGCTCGGCGGTCACGATGCTGTTGTTGACGATGTGGATGGTGACGGAGATCTTGATATTTGTGCCAAAACATGGAAAAGGTGGCCGGATAATGCCAATTCAGGAAGAGAACATGCGGATTGTCTTGAAAACCTGAGAATTGAAAATTAAAACGTCGTATCTGCGAGGCGAGATCGACCACTGATCTCCCATCAATTATCCCGGTTGTAGCACTCGCGTCGGCTCGTCCGTAACGGGAAGTGCGACAGGACATGAACGACTCATTCCAATGAACCGGGACGATATGCGATATCGATGGACAACGTTACCAATCTTTTTGCTTCTGTTTCAGGGGTGCAGCGCACTTACCGACAGCTCCACTTCGTGGGATAAAACCGACTTCTCGAAGGAGGGAATTTCGCTCACGATCGAGGAGCACCACGACCCCTCCATTGGATCGGACCCCCGACCCGCTCTCGTTGTAAAGACGAACGAACGGTATGAATGCGCCAATTACGGAATCGAATACCACCATGGAACAAGTGAAGAGACGTTCGACCTGCAACTTCTCGGCGTAATCCCGCCCGAGATCTGTTTGACCGCCATGGGGCCCGCTACCACGAGAGTTCCACTGCCGGAATCGACCGGGTCATGGGAACTCTCGATTTGGACGGGTTCCGAACAGGACCGCTACAATCTCCAAATATTTGAAGATCGCGTCGAGATTGAGACGTTGGACGCTAATTTTTCCGAGCTGGAGGAGAGTCGCTACTACCTGAAACCCGAGCACTCTCTTCATCTGCAGTGCACCACAAAGGAATCCTCGCTGAATACATGCGAGGGGTTTGAAGAGTGGTTCGTTGAGCAGCTCTCGTTAACTTCTTTCGAGTTTCCCGAAAACGGGGTCAACCCCTACCACCCTTCTGAATCTTCCGATAACACGCTGAGGATCCATCGATTCTATACCCATCCAGAAGACCTCTCGTTCGAAGAGATCGAGTCTCACCTCGAAACCTACATTCAAGAGAACGATTGGGACGAAAAAACGAGCTGGATTCGCATCTTCAACTGGAAAAACAAACGGGCCTTCTCTTCGGACTACATGGAATGATTGCTTGCCGATCTGCATTGAATGGATAGAGCAACGACACGGATACCGGACTCCGGTGATGGATTCCGGCTCCTTGTCTATTGAACAATCCAAAAACAAGATCCAACGCATTCATGCAGCACGTACTGATATTCGGCGCCAACGGAAAGGTGGGACGACTGTTGACAGACAAACTCGACATCGATCCCGACTTCACCCCCACAGCCGTTATTCGAAACGAGGAGCAGAGATCCCACTTTGAAGATCGGGGGATCAAAACACGGTTGGGTGATCTGGAATCACCGGTCGATGAGTTGATCAAACTGATGAACGGCATGGATGCCATTGTGTTCACGGCCGGAAGCGGAGGATCGACCGGAGCGGACAAAACGTTGACAGTCGATCTGGATGGAGCCCTCAAAACGATGGAAGCGGCCGAAACGGCCGGTATTCGGCGGTATGTGATGGTCAGCGCCTTGAATGCCGGTGATCGCGAGGGTTGGGAAGAGTCTCCCATCAAGCCCTACTATGTGGCCAAGCATGTGGCCGACCGGATCTTGATGGAAAGTGGCCTGAACTACACCATCCTTCGTCCCGGTCGACTGCTGGACGATCTGGGCACTGGCATGATCACGACCGACGAACCGACGAACGCGAGTGGAGTCGCCCGCGAAGATGTTGCCGAACTGGCCCTGCAGTCCTTGCGAAGCGATACCACCATCCGAAAAGTGATCGAGTTCAACGAGGGGAATACCCCGATTCAGGATGTCGTGGAGGGGTTGTAGGAAGACCTACTCCCCCAAATTGTCCAACGAGTCGCGGTGACGCTTTTGGATGACGTCATACGCGTCCCGGGCGCGGGTCCGGGACTGGTTTTTCAGGTACTCCGCGAGCTCCTCCTTCTCCACTTTCCCGCTCGCCAGATCGATGATAATGGCATAGAGGGACTTTTTGTCGGCCACGATCTCATATCCGTTGGCGTAGAGAAAGAGATACATAGCGATCAGCGCCATGCGTTTGTTGCCATCCACGAAGGGATGATTTTGGCAGATGTGATAGCCGTAGGCTGCGGCCATCTGAAAGAGATCCTTATGGACGTACGTTCCCCCGTAAGTCGCCTCGGGTTGTGCCAGTGCCGAATCGAGGAGCCCTTCATCCCTGATACCGTCGGGGCCTCCATATCGACGGACCTGATCCCTGTGATAATGGACCATAATCTCCTTGGTCAGGAAGCGGATCATTTCGCCAGTGCGTCCAGCACATCTCTGTAGGTCTCGTTCACTTTCCCGTACGCTTCCGCGAACTCTTCAAATTCGGGGTCGATGGGACGCAATTCGATCGTCCCCTCCTTCTGGTCAATGGTCAACCGGTCTCCCTTTTTCAAATGAAGCGTATCGATTAAATGCTTCGGGAGGATGACCCCCAAACTATTCCCGATTTTTCGAACTTTCCCTTCCATGACTCTTCTCCATTGAATCGCTTGTTATAACGATGTTATAATTAATTCCGCTTACTTTCAATGGATATTTGTACCGGAGGCGGGGCGTATCATCCACAACCAGCCGCTTCCAACTCAGGGAAACCCCGACACATCATCTTTTGTTGGAGTGGGCAGAAGGTGAATGATCATTCAATGAGAGACTGTCGATGCCCCCGGATATTGCCCTCTTTACCGACCTCTACGAACTCACCATGGTGCAGGCCTATCTCGAAGACGGTCTTACGGAAGAGGCCGTCTTCTCCCTCTACGTGAGGGATCTGCCGGAGCGGCGAAACTACCTGCTGGCCTGCGGCCAACAAGAGGCGATTCAAGCGGTCGAGTCCTTCCGGTTTACCGACGAAGAGATCGACTATTTGCGCACCCTGGACCTCTTTCAGCCCCCGTTCCTGGACTGGCTCTCCGACTATCGATTCCGGGGAACCATCCGGGCCGTGGCGGAGGGAACCCCGATCTTTGCAGACGAGCCCGTCCTGGAGGTAATCGCCTCACTACCGGAGGCGCAACTACTGGAAACCTTCCTGATGAACCAGGTTCACCTGCAGACCACTCTCGCATCCAAAGCGACCCGAATCGTGGAGGCGGCCTCCGGCAAGCCGGTCATTGACTTTGCAGCGCGACGGACACATGGAATGGACGCCGCACTCCAGGGAAGTCTTGCTTTCTACAAAACCGGTATCGAGGCAACATCCAACGTGCTGGCCGGGAAACGATTCGGGATTCCGGTCACCGGCACGATGGCGCACAGTTACATACAGGCCCACAAATCGGAAAAAGAGGCGTTTCGCTCCTTCGTCTCTCACTATCCAGGGACCATCCTGCTCATCGATACCTACGACACGCTGGAGGCGGTGGACCGGATCGGGGAACTGGCCAACGAACTCGGGGATGATTTTCGAATTCGGGGTGTACGCATCGATTCGGGAGATCTGGAGGAGCTCTCACGAGCGGTTCGGCAGAAGTTGGACTCCTACGGACTTGACCAGATCGAGATCGTCGTCAGTGGCGGCCTCGATGAAGAGAAGATCGCGGCATTGGTTTCCGGCAAGGCACCCATTGACGGGTTTGGTGTCGGAACCAGCATGGGGGTCTCAAAGGATGCCCCCTCACTCAATTTTGTCTACAAACTTTGTGAATATCACGGAAAGGGTGTCATGAAACTGAGCCCTGGCAAACCGATCCTGCCCGGGCCCAAACAAGTCTTTAGACAACTGGAGAACCGGGTGGCGCATCGCGACATCATCGGTGGCCATGATGAATCTCTGCCCGGCTCCCCGCTTCTGAAAACTGCCATGCGACACGGCCAGAGTGTCCACTCCTGGAAACAGAGCCTGCCCGCCATTCGGGCCTACTGCAAAGGGCAACGAAACTCCCTTCCCGACGCGGTTCGCTCCATTCAACCTGCAGACCCGCCCTATGACGTCGAGGTAAGCCCGGCTCTTCAGGCCCGTACAAACTCGATCCAGCGCGAACTTGAACAACAGTCGTAAGACTCCAACTTGAATGGAACAGAAGGCTCTCACATTCGATGATCAATGAGACCCATCACCTACAACGACAAATCTTCATGAATCCCGACCCATCATGAGCACACAAACACCAGACATTCACTCAACAGACGCCCTCCTGCTGGTTGATGTACAGAATGATTTCTGTCCGGGTGGCGCTCTCCCCATCCCCGACGGAGACGCGGTCGTTCCGGTGCTCAACCAGTGGATCCAGAAGGCAAAGAAGGAGAACATTCCTGTCTACGCCTCCAGAGACTGGCACCCGCGGAACCATCTCAGTTTCAAAAAACGCGGAGGCGACTGGCCTCCCCACTGCATTCAGGACGAGAATGGCGCCGCCTTTCACGCGGACCTGAATCTGCCGGAGGATGCCATCATCGTCACCAAGGGCGTCCGGTTCGACCAGGACCAATATTCGGCACTGGATCAAACCGGCCTGGCAGATGAATTGCGACGGAGAGGAATCCAGCGACTGTTCATTGGTGG
>JBNJFK010000160.1:0-5308 GCA_051746765.1 Bacteroidota bacterium | reverse complement strand
TGTTCTTTTTTTCCATTCCTATCCCGACAATGGATACAGGCACCCGGAAAACGTACGTTGTCGAAGTGAATCCGGATGAATTCAAAAGCATCGTGGAAGAATATTTGATGTATTTCAAAGGGGTACAATAGGTTCGTACAGACTCAATTTTGAAGATTCTATCATTCTCGCAGAACCTCACCAATTGAGCCCACCTGCCGCATGAGATTCCCAGCCGAGAATGCGTAAATGGGAGTCACAGGAGCGCCGGTTTGGCGCAACGCCCGGGCGGTCCAGTGATTGGACGTCTTCGGCAGATAGTACCGGCCGCGGGCATCGAAAAAGAGAGAATTCGTATAGAGCCCATCCGCGGTCACGGTCAGGTCTCCATCGCCATCTCGACGAAATCGATCTTCGACAAACTCCGCCAGGTTCTCCACCCCCTCTCTGGACACATGGACCAACACCACCTCACTATTCATGAACACCTGATCGGGTGCATGTTCCAGTCCGGTCACATGCAGGACACTTCGTGTGGGCCAGAGCGCCGCCCGAACCAAGAGACCGAACCCGGGATCCTCACTGGGATAGTAGCGGCCGTCTCCCCACCCCACTTTGTAGTACCGGCTCGGAGTCAGATGCTCCTGAAGAGACACCCTCTCCTCGAGAAATTCGCTCTCGATCACAATCGCCGTGTGCCAGCCCACACTCATCACCCAGACCGGATGGGGACGCTCCTCGACCGACTCCGGGTAGAGATCCCTCACCGGTCCCAGACATCCGGCCAGCACCAAGGCAATCAGAAGAAGAAGAGAGCGCCGAAAAAATGGATGCGACATGGAGCTGTGGGGGGTTGTTCACGTATGACATACGGAATATGCCACTCGAGATGGATAATTCAAGAAACGTTTTCTAAGATGGCCGTTCACGTATGCATAAAAACCGCTCATGACTGAACCCTCCATCCTTCTTGGAACCGGGAAAGTCATCGAGAATGATCTCTGAAGTGTAAGGATCGCTTTCCAAGCTGTTCATTTGTAACACACATCTACAACTCAAAATGAACGAGAGAACGGGATGGGTGGGAGCGCGCATTCCAACAGATGGCAGAGAACCACGACGATCAACTGTTGGATGAGAAGGAGATTCAGCGACCTTCAAACTGGGACGAAGAGGAGTGGACGTGGTAGCGGAGGCAGCGTTCCCCAAACGATTTGAAGTCTACTTGATTTCGCTGGATCCGACTCAAGGCTCCGAGATCCGGAAACCACGCCCCTGCCTGATCATCTCTCCGGATGAAATGAATCGCCATATTCGAACCGTCATCATTGCGCCCCTCACATCGACCGTCAAGAACTATCCGACTCGCGTTCAAACAACCTTCCAAAAAAAGAGTGGAGAGATTGTATTGGATCAGATTCGAACCGTCGATCGGAAGCGACTGATCCAACGATTGGGGAGCATCCGTCCAACAACTGTGAGGAAAGTGCTGGTGGTATTGCAAGAGATGTTTGCTCCCTGAAGCTCTCCTGAAGGGTACGCGTCACTCTTATTTAACATTTTCGGAGAAAATTTAAATAAGAACCCCCGTTAATTAAATGATCACCGATTTCTTTAAACAGGATTGTCAACAACCCCCGTCCGGGCCACAAGCTTCGCCATTCTCGCCGGAGAGAATTTCGACACCCTGCTCCTCTTTCAGCTTTTCGAGGGCATCCACAAAGACCTCGACCGGTTGGGCGCCGGAAATGGCGTACTTTTTATTCAGGACAAAGAAGGGAACCCCCTGGATCCCGATTCGTCAATCTTGTCAAGTTGATGGGTCAGTCGGGTTCGCCCCATCGTCCACATCTCTTTCATCATCTCTTGCTCACTTGTTCTCTGTTTCGTTTTATCGATTCTTCCAGACCTCGTTCATCACCTTGAACATGAACCGGACAGCTTTTCGTTGGTAGACCGAGTGGTTGAAGTTTCCAACGAAGTAGGACTCCAGCTCCGGGTGATAGAAACTGAACGCGCCTGTGGCTCCAAGCACACCCCACGAACGGTATTTCTTGGGAAAGATCAGCGGAACGGGTTTGACCTGCCAGGTGGCATACCCGTAGTTGAATCCCGGATACAGTTTCATCTTGTCACTCAACATTCGCTGAAGTGTTTCTCTGGAGACCACCTCTCCGTTTATCAGGGAGTGCATGAAGGTAAAGACCTCTTCGAGTGGCGCCACCACACCGCCCCCGGCATAATCGATTCCGGTGAACCCTTTCAGGTCGTTTATCTTCAGATCGTCTTTATAAAACTCGGCAATGGGGAGTCCGGGATCTTCGGCCGGCTGCGAGGCATGAAGAAAACTGGACCGGTTCAACCCGAGAGGTTCAAAAATCTGTTCGTGCAGCGCCTCGTGAAACGCGCGGTCGGTCACCTTCTCGACGATCAGTCCCAACAGGTGGTAGTTGGTATCGGTGTAGCTGGATCGTTTGCCGGGAGGCGCAGAGGGGTTCAGGTTCTCTTTGGCCCAGAGCACGGCATCGCGTGGCGAGATGGTGAATGAAGGATCCTTCTCAAGCTTTTCGAAGAGTGGGTAGAAGTTGTCCGGCAGGCCGGAGCTCTGGTTCAGCAGGTGACGGATTTTGATTTGGGAGGAGTAGTCGGTCCCTTTGTAGATGTGAAGCCCGTCCATCAGCTCACGGTCCAGGTAGGTCGCAATCGGATCCTCAAAGGAGAGCGCGCCCTGTTCATGCAGCCGGGCAACCAGGCTGGCCGTGTAGAGCTTGCCAACGGAGGCCATGTAATTGGGCTGATCCGGGTGGGCGGCCTTATCGCCCGTTTGGCCGGCGGCCATGTTCAGATGGATCCCCCGTTTCTCGCAGTTCACCAGCAGGTACGCGTTCCGGATCCGGGGATCCTTACCAACCACCGTTCGAAATCGCTTCTCGATGGTATCCTGAGTAGATTGGCACATAGACGAACATACGGGATTGTCGGTCCAAATTACGACTGTCAAAATTATTTGGTAACTACCGGAGTCGCTGGAACCGTCCATATACATGACTGTTGTAATGAATCGATCAACGATGACCCTTTTGCTCCTCCCTCTTTTGACAGCTTTCATTTTTGATCACCATGCGAAAGCCGATGTAGATGAGGACCCTCCGAATGTTCTTTTTATCTCCATTGATGATTTGCGCAATGAGGTAGGGACATTGGGTGTCGACTATGCCCAGACCCCTCATATAGATTCCTTCGCGGAAGAAGCAAGATTGTTTACACATCACTATGTCCAGGTTCCGACGTGCGGTGCGTCCCGAGCAGCACTCATCCGGGGGCAGCGGGCAACCGAATCACGATATCTGTCCAATCATGCGATCTTCGATACTCATGATGAATGGAGCCACAGAAGCCTGCCAACATGGTTTAAAAATCACGGATATCAGACCTTGTCGCTTGGGAAAATCACTCATTATCCCGGTGGTCTGACCGGTGATGGCTGGGCGGAAGGTCCGGAGGAACTGCCGGGAGCATGGGATCGTATCTGGGTTCCGGACAGCCCATGGGCAACGCCCGAAGATATGATGCACGGATTTGCCGACGGAGTGCCGAGAGATCGCGGTGAGTCTCCCGCATGGGAAGCACATGACGGGCCGGATACGAGTTATCCGGACGGCTGGGTGGCCAGTGATGCGGTCGACACACTGGAGGAGCTTGCTGAAACGTCCAAGCCCTGGTTTTTTGCTGTCGGATTTTTCAAGCCTCATCTTCCGTTTGCCGCTCCCCAGCGCTATTTTGAACTGCATGACCCGGATGATATCCCTGCCCCGGTAGACACCGACAGACCCCCCAATCCGTCGAGCTGGCACGCCAGCGGAGAGATGATGAACAACTATGGACAGCATCCGGGTGATCCGAATGCAGACCCGGACTATGCCCGTCAGTTGCGCCATGCCTATGCGGCAGCCACGTCCTATGTGGATATGCAAGTCGGGCGCGTGCTGGATCAGCTTCAGGCATTGGGCCTGGATGAGAATACCATTGTCGTGATCTGGAGTGATCACGGGTTTGCTCTTGGCGAGCAGGGGATCTGGGGCAAACACTCTCTGTATGAAGTGGCCTTGAAATCGCCGCTGATCATCCGCTATCCGGAGATGAATGAACCGGGTGTTGCCAGCCATACAATTGTAGAGACAATCGATATTTTTCCGACTCTGACAGATTTGGCCGGCCTTCCGACACCGGAAGAGGTTGAAGGAAATAGCCTGCGGGATCAGCTCGAAGAGCCCGGAAGCGTATCCGATCAATCGGCTTTTGCTCACTGGAACCGAGGCCAGTCCACGGTCCGCACCGACGATTGGCGACTGATCGTCCATCGCCCGGACGACGAAATCGAAGGGTTTGAATTGTTTGATTTCAGAGAGTCTGAAGAGGGTGTCCGAGTGAATCCGGATGAATTCAAAAGCATCGTGGAAGAACATTTGATGCATATCAAAAAGGTACAATAGTTTCGTGCAGACCCAATTTTGAAGAAACAAAGAGAGGCCCGTATTGTGAGCAAAAGATCATCCAAGATTCGAATCGTACAACCGGAGGAGGCCCTTGCCCCGTTGCAATCCGGCCAGGCCGTCTACATCCACACCGCCGCGGCCGCACCCCGACAGCTGGTCGACGCGATGACCGCCCGAAAAGAGGATCTCCATGCAGTCCGGGTCTACCATCTGCACACAGAGGGAGAAGCCCCCTACGTACAGCCCGGGTGCGAGGAGGCATTCATCGCGCGCACCTTCTTCACCGGGAAAAATCTACGGGAGGCGATCGGCCGTGGGCAAGCCGACTACATACCGATCTTTCTGAGCGAGATCCCGCAACTCTTTCACCGGGGGATCATCGAGCTTGACATGGCGCTCATTCACGTCTCCCCACCGGACAAACATGGATTCTGCTCACTGGGCGTCTCCGTGGACGCCACCCGCGCCGCCATCCTGAACGCAAAGCTCGTAATTGCGCAGATTAACCCGAACATGCCGCGAACCCACGGCGACGGGCTCATTCACGTTCAAGAGATCGACATGGCGATCGAATCTGACGACCCCATTCATGAACACCCACCCTCGGATCTCACCGAAGTGGAAAAGAAGATCGGAAATCATGTCGCCGAACTGATCGAAGATGGAGCCACACTGCAGATGGGCATCGGCTCCATCCCGGACGCCGTCCTGGCCGCACTTCACTCCCATCGACACCTCGGCATCCACACCGAGATGTTCTCTGACGGCATTCTCCCGCTGATCTCTTTTTTTATCAATTCTTCATTTGTTGGTGTCATATCATTTCCATTTTT
>JBNJFK010000159.1:0-5407 GCA_051746765.1 Bacteroidota bacterium | reverse complement strand
TAATCTTTTGCTTCAGCCAGGCATTCCAAGCTATATAATGACGAGGCGAAATTATAATATGTTACTCTTCGACCCGCTCGAGCCACTGCGCTTCCAGATCGTCCAAACTGTCCGATAACGCCCGTCGCTCCTCGAGTGTGATCTCTTCGTCGTGAGAGTCCATCTTGGAACGGATCTCCTCGATATCGCGATCCAGGTCGGCCGTCTCCTCGGCAATCCGATTGCGATAACCGTCCGATTTGCCCTTGAGCTCTTCGTCACTCAGATCCGAAAGCCCCTTCTCCTTCTCTTTAATCTGTTCGACAATGGGCCAGATCTTCTTCAGATCCCGTTCACTTTTGGTGCCGAAAACCTTGGTCAGCAGTTGGGAAATCGTTTCAAGCATAGCGCGTAGTCCCGAAAAAAGAGGGTTGAAATTCAATCTTTAAATGTACGGGTTCACCTTTGGCCGTTCAACACGATTCAAACAGCCATGGACGACACCACGGGTCGA
The DNA here is from genome assembly GCA_051746765.1 of Bacteroidota bacterium. Taxonomy (GTDB): domain Bacteria; phylum Bacteroidota; class Rhodothermia; order Balneolales; family Balneolaceae; genus JBBEBE01. Next base: position 4,914 of record JBNJFK010000159.1, on the reverse strand, counting down.
ACCGCGCAGCTCTTTGCGTGAGAGAAGCGGTTCGGATTTATTCAAAAACTTCGTACATTTCGGGTCTATTTCACTTTTTCAAGAGTAACACGTCAGCGCAGACCATTATGAAACGTACGTTCCAACCCAGCCGGCGAAAGCGATCCAACAAGCACGGCTTCCGCAAACGATCCAGCAACAAGAGCGGCAGTGATGTATTGAAACGACGACGCGCCAAGGGCCGCCACAAAATCAGTGTCAGCAGTGAGTCTCGGGGAGCCAAGTAGCATTCCTCTTTCACGAAAGAATCGACTTCCGAAAGCCCGGATTCTTCGGGGAAAGCGCAATTTTCAGCGCCTATTCGATGACTCGGTTCTTCTGAAAGGACGCGTGCTGAATCTCCGCTACCGCCTGTACGAAGAGGAGGACGAGGGATTTCTCGTTGGTTTTATTGTTCGAAAAGCACTCGGAAAAGCGGTCGATCGAAACCGAACACGACGACGTATTCGAGAAGCATGGCGAGTGAATCAGCACTCACTTTTCGATTTGGATCCGTCCGTCCGAAAGGGTCTTCACATGGCGTGGATGGCTCGCAAAATCGATCTGACAACCGCACAGGCGGAACAGGATATCCGGCAGTTGAGCGAGCGCCTCACCGACCGACTCCATCAATTGCACACCTCTGCACCTCTTCCCCGCTAGATCCGGTAAAAAAACACATAGCAGGACAACATTTTGGATAGAAATACGGTTACCGGCCTGATTCTGATCTTCATCATCATGATGGGTTGGGCCTACTTTACAATGCCCGATCAAGAGGAGCTGCAGCGTCAGCGAACTGAACAGGCCCGCCAGGACAGCCTCGCGCAAGTTGAATCCACCCTCGACGAAGAGAGCCCGGATCCGGGAAATATCGTTTCGGATCGGGAGGCTAGGGCCTCCGATTCAAGACCCGTCACCGGCTCGATCGGGGAGACCGGTATTGTCGATACCCTGAAAACAACCATCGAAACTCCGCTCTACCGGGCCACCTATACCAATGTCGGAGCCGGCCCCTCCTCCTACCGTCTCACGGAGCATGAAACCTGGAATCAAGAACCGGTTCAGCTCATCTCCGACACCACCCGAAGTGCCTACAGTCTCGGGTTTCTCTCCAATGAAAATTACAATGTCGAAACCCGAAACCTGCTCTTTGAACAGGTTCACGGAGAGAACCACGTCCAGCTCGAAGAAGGGCAAGAGGGAAGCCTTCAGTATCGCTTGCCACTTGAGAGCGGGGGGGAGATCCTCTATACCTGGACGTTCCATGCAGACCGCTACGAGATCGATCTGGATATCGGCTTCGAGGGAACAAGCGATTTGATCATCGGAAACCGGGTCGATTTTGGTTGGTATCCGGCACTTCCGTTTACGGAACGGGATATCGTCCAGGACGCCACCTTTGCCAAATCGTACGTCTACGCCGGGGATGTACTCGAAGAGTTCAAAGTCGATGAAGAGGATGATGAAGAGTTGACAGTCAACGGCACGATCGACTGGGTCGCATCCAAAACCAAGTTTTTTGCCCAGATCATCAAACCGCAAAGCGAAACTCACTCTGCACTCCTGAGTGGCCGGCTCACGGGCCCGGTCGATCAACCAACGACCATTCATCACTATCAGACCTCGATCCAATCCTCTATTGCGGATCAGACCGAGCTCTCCTATATGCTCTATCTGGGTCCTCTCGACTATTACGACGTTCGTCGGTTTGATGACAACGCATTCGACATGGTCGAGATCAGCTACAGCTGGATGCGATGGTTCGCCGATCCTTTGGTAAAATGGGTGATCATTCCCTACTTCGATGTCGCCAGCAACTGGATCGGAAGCTTCGGTCTGCTCATCATCCTCTTTGGCGTCCTGGTCAAGCTTCTGCTGGCACCGCTTACGAAGAAGAGCTTTACCAGTATGGCAGCCATGAAGGAGCTTCAGCCTAAAATGAAGGAGCTTCAGGAGACCTACAAGGACAATCCCAAGAAGCAGCAGGAGGAGACTCTCAAACTTTACAAAAAGGCGAAAGTGAATCCGTTGGGTGGCTGCCTGCCGATGCTTCTGCAGTTCCCGATTCTGATCACCCTTTGGCGTTTCTTCCAGAATGCCATTCAAATTCGACAGGAGGCGTTCCTCTGGGCGTCCGACCTCTCGGCTCCGGACTATATATTGAGCCTTCCCGTCTCCATACCGTTCCTCGGAGATGAAATTGCCGGTTTCGTCCTGCTGATGACTGCTTCCATGGTCGTCCAGATGAAGGTCTCCGGAGGTATGGGCGGTGGACCGTCTCCAGCCGGCGGACCGAACATGAAGGCGTTTCAATATGTAATGCCTGTCATGCTGCTCTTCATCTTCAACAGCTTTGCAGCCGGGCTCAGTCTCTACTACCTTGTCTACAATGTGCTTTCGATCTTGCAACAGCAACTGATCAACAAGCAGATGGATCACAGCGACCTGCTCGAGCGGATCGAATCGGACGAAAAGAAGGAGAAGCGAAAGAAGCGACGTAAGCGACGATAGAGTTGAATTTTTCAGGCAAGGCGCTATCTTGCCTCCTTGGAATGAGGCGGGACTTTTTTCGCTCCATTCGGACCATCGGGCCGGAAGCCCTGAACCTGAGAATCAACCCATCGACCTATGAAACGAAAGCCGAACGTGAATCAGGGGGCTACCGAGAGCCCGAATACGCAAAATTCCAATGCATCGTCTCTCTCCCGGCGCTCGTTTCTAGGGCAGACAGCCGCTGCCACGGCCGGATTCATGATTGTGCCGCGACACGTCCTGGGCGGTACCGGCTACAAAGCCCCCAGTGACCGCCTCAACATTGCATCGGTCGGAATCGGAGGCATGGGACGAGCCGATACTCAAAACCTTCATGAGTTGGGTGAAAATATTTACGCCCTCTGTGATGTGGATCACGACTACGCCGGGCCGGTTTTCGAAACCTATCCGAAGGCCAAGAAATACACCGACTTCCGCAAAATGCTTGACAACGAGTCGGAGATTGATGCCGTGGTTGTCTCCACACCCGACAACAATCACGCTGCTGTGGCGATCTATGCCATGGAACTCGGCAAGCACGTCTATGTTCAAAAACCGCTCGCACGGACACTTTACGAAACCCGACGCCTCGTCGAAGTCGCCCGGCAGACGGGCGTAAAAACCCAGATGGGGAATCAGGGACACGCCATGGAAGGAACCTATCAGATCCGGGAATGGATTGGTCAGGGACTCCTTGGAGACATTACCCGGGTCGATACCTGGACCGACCGACCCCGCGGCTTTTGGCCTCAGGGCGACGGGTTGAACCACCCGGACGAAATCCCGGCTGTTCCCGGAACCATGGAGTGGGACCTCTGGGTGGGCCCCTCCCCGTGGCGTCCCTATCATCCGGCCTACGCTCCATTCCGTTGGAGAGGGTGGTGGGACTTCGGCGCAGGAGCCCTCGGCGATATGGGAGCCCACATTCTGGATCAACCGTTCTGGTCACTGGATCTTGGCTACCCGGAGACGATTCATGCCAGCTCCACTCCGTTCAATGACGCTGCATTCCCGTCCGGATCCATTGTTCATTACGAATTCGCGGCAAGAGGATCCCGTCCGTCCGTCGAGCTGAACTGGTATGACGGCGGAATTACACCCCCCAGACCGGATACCCTGGAACCGGGCAAACCGATTGGCGGCGGCGGGAACGGTATGATCTTCTACGGATCAAAAGGCATTCTGACCGCCGATGTTTATGGCAACGACCCCCGCCTGATTCCGGAATCAGACGTAGAAAATCTCGGGACTCCGGAGAAAACACTGGAGAGATCGCCCGGTATTTATGCAGAGTGGGTACAAGCCATCAAGGAAGATGGAGAGACCACCTCCAACTTCGAATATGCCTCTCGCTTGACCGAGACGATGCTGGCCGGAAATGTGGCCATTAAATTCAGCGATCGTGACCAGAAACTCCACTACGACGGAGAAAAGATCGAATTCACCAACCTGCCGGATGCCAACGACTGGATTGAACAGCGGAAAGAGGAGCTTCGACCGGGTTGGAAAGAGATCATCGGCTAACCGTTGAAGAGCTGTGCCCGATTGCATTTTCCACCGGTTCGATGGAACGGACAGGAGAGGCGTCTCTGGAATCGAGTCTGGAGACGTTCCTGTAAGGATCTTCCGGAAGAACGGGTCCGTCTTCAATTTCTGGATTGGCTGCTTCTGCAACAAGCGTGGCCAGCCGGACACATCGCATCGGAGAGATCCCTCTCGGACAGGCATTCGCAACGAACCGATCTGCTTTGTCACAACGAGAAGGGAGAGCCGGCCTGGCTCATCGAATGCAAAGCGCCCTCGGTACGAATGGGGGAGTCCGCCTCGATTCAGATCGCACGCTATAACCGGGTGGTCGGGGCATCTGTTCTCTGTTTGACCAATGGCGTATTCGACTACTGGTATCGGGTGTCCGACGAGACATTGATCGAGCTGGACAGCCCGCCAACCCCGGATCGAGTCTTGATCGAAACGATTCGGGATCCCGCAATTTATTGGGTCGACCGCGGATTTTTGGGCAACAGGTCTCCCGAACCTTTTCGAAACAAGCTTGCCGCACTTTGCAGGGATCTCTACAATCCGGATCATGCATCCTCCATCTTCTACCTGGATGGCGAATGGAGAACTGATCACCTTTCGTTATCGCACTACTATCGTGCCTTCAATCCGGACCCTGCACGACAGATCGCCATCGCGATCCTCTCCGATGCGACCGGTTCCACCTGGATCTCGGTACTCCACAACGAAAAGAGTCAAACAACGGCCATGTTTCAGATTCCGATCCAACCATCGGAACAATCCGGAGAGCCGACCGATAAACTTCACTACTTTTTGACTGATACCAACGGTCGTATTCGGCTC
>JBNJFK010000158.1:0-5432 GCA_051746765.1 Bacteroidota bacterium | reverse complement strand
GACCAACAGCAGCGGGGTGGCGGTGTTCGATGGTGTCGAAATTCAGAACGACAACAACCTTTCGGACGAGGATAATCCGGTACAGGTACAAGCCTCTTTCAGCGGGATTACCGCTCCGACTGTCAGTGACGATTTTTACATATTGAGTAGCGGGAGCTTGGTCGGTTTTGAAGTCACGGCCTCCGGTGGGGGATCGATCGGAACCCAGACAGCCGGGGACCCGTTCGACATCGATCTGCGTGCGCTCGACGGGGAGGGGAACACATTTACCGATTTCACAGGGACAGTCGAGATTACTTCGGACTCCGATTTTCTGCAGGGGGGTGGAACCACAGCCAGCTTTACAGCCGGTGTACTGACGGATCATACGGTGAGCTTGAGCGGTTCGGGTGAAGTACGATTGACGGCGACCAGTGCAGCGGAATCCCGATCGGGACGGAGTAACTACTTTACACTGCAGCCCGGATCGGTGGATACGGGAGAGTCCGGACTGAGTGTAAGTCAGAATGAGTTGACAGCCGACGGCGAGAGCTCCACTACCGTGACGGTACAGCTTCGAGACGAGTACGGAAACAAGTTGACCAGTGGAGGGGAAACCGTTGAACTGGCAATCTCGGCCGGGACCCTGTCCAACGATACGGAGCAGGAGCAAACACGATTGTTGGCAGACGATCAGGGAGATGGTACCTACACGGCCACACTTACCTCGTCCAGCAGTGTCGAGACGGCGACCCTGGAGGCGTGGTTGGGTGAGGAGTCCAATAGCGGCGTTCTCATCGAGTCAGCGACGGTCGATTTTGTGGCAGGAGGGGTCGACTCGTTTGTTGTAACGATCCCCATGGACGGAGAAACTCCGGTGACTCAGACAGCCGGGACCTCCTTCGACATCTCGGTCGAAGCGGTGGACGAGAACGGGAACCGGGTTACCGGATTCGGAGGAGATTTGATCTTTTCGACAAATTCAACCATCTCAACCGGTGAAACGGCCACGATGAGCAGTGGGTATCTGGAGAATCATACGATTACGCTCACGGAAAGCGGGACAGCTGTGACGATTACGGCGACACTGGACGATCCGCTTCAGATTACCGGAGAGTCGGTCGAATTCTCGGTAGATGCCGCTTCACCGAGCACATCGGAATCCCAGGTCGTTGCCAATCCCTCTTTGATTCAGAACGACGGGGTGATGGAGTCGACGATTGTGATCACGGTTCGGGACAGCTACGGTAACCGGGTACTCACCGATCTGCTATCGGATATATCGCTTCAAGCGGATCGCCTGGAGCTCAACGGGTCTTCCTCCTCGGGTACTCCGGACGCCTCGATCGGTTCCCTGAGTTTCGACTCCTCCACGTCGACGTACCGGGCGACGGTCACTTCATCGACCACCATTGAATTGGTAGAGTTTACCGGATCGATTAATGGAAGTCCCATTTCCCAGACGGCCGAACTGGACATCGTTCAGCCCAATACCTGGACCCCATCCGGGGCACCTCAACAACAGACCGACTGGAACCGGGCAGAGAACTGGTCTCTGAATCGGGTGCCGGGCGAAGATGACTTTGTGATTATTCCCGGGGGTCTGTCCTCCTATCCCGATCTGGATCTGAATATTACGATCGGGAGCCTCCTCGTGGAGGCAAACGGAGAGTTGGTGCTGTTTGGAGGGAACTTCATAGACGTGGCCGGTCAGACCGAAGTCAACGGAATTCTCGATATCGAAGACAATACACAACTCTTTGTGCGTGGAGACTTTGTCGGGAGCGGGTCCTTTACAGGAGGGGAGTCGGTCTCGGTGGAACTCTACGGAGATGCGTCCATTGACAATTTCTTTGTCCGTACCATGGGATCGATTGTGGAGTTCAAGGGAGAGGATCTGCAAACCGTAAATGTGACCAATTTTCTGGCTGAGAAGATCGAGATCGAAAACGATGTATTGGTCAGTAGCGGGGATCTGATCGATACCAACAATCTGGTGATTTCTGAAAACGTAACATTGGAGCTGGCCGAAGGAGCCGGAATCGTACTGAATGCATTCGAGGAGATTACCGGATTGGGAACATTGGTGCTCAATGACAATACACTTGTCCTGGGCGGGAATACCGATCTCTCCAATTTTGATACATCGGAAGCGACCGTTGTTTTCGGCGTTCGATCCGGAGAGGACCCCACACAGGCCGATCACCTGAGTCAGCAGCAGATCGCAAGCCTGGAGCAGTTCCAAAGCGTCATCATCAACAACGATCACGGAGTGCGGACCTTTGACGACATTCAGGTCAGTGGCACCCTCACGCTGGAGAATGGCGATCTGATTATCTCTTCCGGACAGAGCTTGATCGCTCCCGACATCGTCTATACGGGCGGGGAGCTCACTTTCCGACGCGCCATCAACGAAGTAAAGGGGTGGCGTATGATGAGCACCCCGGTGGCGACCAGCTTCAGTGATCTGTTTGAAGGGCTTGTTACACAGGGGGTCGATGAATCCACCTACCCGGATGATACCACGTATCAGCCGAGTATACTCTGGTATCTGGAGAGTCACGAGGGAACCGATCTCCAGCGATGGCGAAAGCCGACAGCCATGAGTACCACCATGGAGCCGGGCCAGGGATATTTCTTCTACGTCTTCGGCGATGTGGATGGAGAGTCAGAGTACAATGATTCGCTGCCCCATGTCTTGACAGCGAGCGGACAGGAGCATACCGGTGACAGCGGGACGTTTGATTTCGGCGTTACCTACACGGAAGACGGAGACAAGGGGTGGAACCTGATCGGAAATCCATTCGGTGCGACGCTCGACTGGGACGACAGTGGGAACTGGACCAAGACACACATGGACGATTCGATCTACATTTGGGATCCGGACGCCTCCAGTTACAAGACCTGGAACGGAATCACCGGATCGCTCGGATCCGGACTCATTGCACCGTTTCATGCCTTCTGGGTCAAAGCGAATCCCGACGATCCGGAAGTCGACACACCGGCTCTTACCGTGAGCCGGGAAGTCAAGACGACCGGCGGAGAATTTCTGCAACAAAGCGAAGAGACGTCCGATTCCGAAGAGGAGTGGGCGTTGGAGCTGAACGTGACGGCAGACGGCATGGAGGCGACGACCCACTTCAGTTTTTCGGAAGAAGGAAAGGTCGGGTCCGATCGCCGGGACGCTTGGTATCTGGAACCAATGCCGTTCGAGGAGACCTGGCTCATGTTCTATTCGCTGAACGGACAGAACGAGCCGATGGCGATTCAGAATCTACCCAAACGATCCCGGGACCCGATTGAGATTCCGCTCGGTGTGGGAGGGTATCGTGACGGTTCCCCTGTCCAGGGGACCTACGAGATAGAGCTGGGAGATCAAACGACCCTGCCGGAAGGGTGGAGTGTCGTTTTGACCGATCACCGCACCGGTGAGAAGATCGATCTCTGGGATGTGGAACGGTGGGTCGCCCGCGTGGATCAGTTCCGTGAACCAAAGAGCCGGCTCCGCACCGGTTCAAACGGCTCCGACAGTCCGGAAGAGAATGAGGAGTCTGCGACCGATCTCACGTCCATCGATTCGGCGGATGCTATTGCCATTCCGGCCAACCGATTGACTCCTCAACCGATGGCCCTCTCGAGCACCGAACTTCAGAGCGATCATGACACCCCGTTTACCCTGACCATCACCCCGGATCCACTGGCGACCGGCGACATTCCCGAAGAACTGCTCCTCCGTCAAAACTACCCGAACCCCTTTTCAGGAAGCACGACGATCGAATACGGGATCCCGTCCGATCTGGATCAGGAGAAGGTCGAACTCACGCTCTTTACCATCCTCGGACAGCGTGTGGAGACGCTTGTGGCGACCGAGAGACCGGCCGGTTACCACCAGGTTGTCTGGGATGCCTCCCGATACGCCAGCGGGGTCTATCTCTACCGTCTTCGAGTGAGTGGAAAGGTGCTTACCGGCAAGATGACGCATATCAAGTAGATCCGAGGTGGGTGCGAATCTTTCCGGGCGCTTCGTCGGGCGGAACCGGTTCCCAAAGTTCGGACAGAACCCTATCTTGGGGCTCATCCCGTAAACGATTCAAAAGCACTCCATGAAAGGAATTGTACTGGCAGGTGGTACCGGATCCCGACTCTACCCGCTCACCAAAGTGACCAATAAACATCTCCTGCCGGTCGGCGGGATGCCGATGATTTACTACCCGATCCGGAAACTGACCGAGGCCGGTATTGAAGAGATCCTGATTGTAACGGGAACGGAGCATATGGGGGATGTTGTAAATCTTCTCGGTTCAGGCCGTGAATTCAGCTGTCGATTCACCTACAAAGTACAAGACGAAGCGGGAGGGATTGCACAGGCGCTCGGGTTGGCCCGGAATTTCTGCGGCGACGAGTCGATGGCCGTACTGCTTGGAGACAACCTGTTCGAGATGTCTCTGGCCGAACCGATTCATTCGTGGGACGGAACCGGTGCCCGAATCCTGGTCAAGGAGGTGGAGGACCCCACCCGGTTCGGTGTTGCGACACTGGACGGGGATCGTGTGGTGAAGATCGAAGAGAAGCCGGCCCGACCCGAATCGGACTGGGCGGTAACGGGGATCTATCTCTATGATGCGTCGGTGTTTGATCGAATTTCGACGCTGAAACCTTCGGATCGGGGAGAGTTGGAGATTACGGATGTGAACAATGACTATTTGAGAGAAGGGCAACTTCACTGTTCCCGGATGGAGGGGTGGTGGACCGATGCCGGTACACACGACTCCTATCGACGTGCCAACGGGTTGGTGCTTGAACGACCTCCATTTCCGGGAGAGATGGAATGAACATTCTGGTCACAGGAGCGTCCGGACAGGTGGGGTTTGAGTGGGCAGCCTATGCCAACTCCAGGGGTTGGAATCTGCTCGCGCCAAGCTCGGAGAAACTCGACCTGTCGCAGGTGGAAGATTTGGAGTCCTACCTTGAGGTTCATCAGCCAGACCAAGTGGTCAACTGCGCTGCCTGGACCGATGTGGATGGTGCCGAATCCAACCCGGAGCAGGCGTACAGAATCAACCGCGACGCGGTCGAGGGGATCGCTCGATGGACCGGCAAGCACCGCGTACCCTTGATCCACTACTCGACCGACTATGTATTCCCGGGTCGGGCAGAAGATCGGCAACGCTACCCGTCAGGTTACCCGGAAGAGGCCGAGACGTCTCCCGTCAACGTCTATGGTGCCAGCAAACGAGCGGGGGAGGAGGCGATTCTTCTGCATGATCCGGATGCGCTCATTATTCGGCTCTCGTGGGTGTGTGGGCGTCACGGATCCAATTTTTTGAAGACGATGCTTCGATTGGCCGGGGAGCGGGACCGACTGCAGGTGGTCAACGATCAACTCGGATCGCCTACCTGGGCGCACACGGTTCCACCCGTTTCAACTGCATTGGTAGATCGATCGAAACGGG
>JBNJFK010000157.1:4008-5450 GCA_051746765.1 Bacteroidota bacterium | reverse complement strand
ATTCGAAAACGACTTCGTTTTCTGGACGAAGTGGGGCTCGATTATCTGACACTGGACCGACTCACCAACACATTGAGTGGCGGGGAATCCCAACGAATCAGCCTGGCCAATTCACTTGGAAGCTCGCTCATCGGCTCCCTCTATGTTCTGGACGAACCGACCATCGGGCTTCATCCGCGTGACAACGACCGTTTGATCCGAATTTTGGAATCGCTGAAAGAGATTGGAAATACCGTACTGGTCGTGGAGCACGACCCGGAAATGATGGCCGCTGCCGACCACATCCTGGATATGGGACCATTTGCCGGTACATGGGGTGGAGAGGTGGTCTTCTCCGGAACCTATGAGGAGCTGCAGTCTGCCGACACACTCACCGGGAAATATCTGAGTGGACGCATGGAAATTCCGATCCCGGCTACACGCCGGAAAGGAAACGGAAGCGAACTTCGCCTCGAGGGAGCCTCTGAACACAACTTGAAGAGTCTCGACGTTTCATTCCCGCTCGGCAAACTGGTTTGCGTAACCGGGGTAAGCGGATCGGGAAAATCGACGTTGGTCCATGACACACTTTACGCTGCCATACAGAAAGAGTTGGGCAGTTGGAACGAAAAAGTGGGCCGTCACCGTCGACTCAACGGTATTCATCATGTCCACGCGGTCGAAATGGTAGATCAATCTCCTATCGGCCGATCGTCCAGATCCAACCCTGCAACCTATACCAAAGCGTTCGACGGCATCCGCAACCTTTTTGCTTCCACGCGGCAAGCCAACATTATGGGATTCACACCCGGTCACTTCTCGTTCAACGTCCAGGGAGGGCGATGCGAGCAGTGTGAAGGAGAGGGAATTCAGAAAATCGAAATGCAGTTCATGGCCGACATCGAACTGGTTTGTGATGCCTGCCAGGGAAAACGGTACCGAAAAGAGATTCTCTCGGTCAAGTTTGAGGGACAATCCATCCATGATGTGTTGGAGATGTCGGTTTCCGATGCGATCCGTTTCTTCGAAAATGAAGCTTCCATTTCATCCCGCCTTCAACCTCTCGAAGATGTCGGCCTCGGATACCTCCGTCTCGGGCAGAGTGCCACCACTCTCTCCGGCGGAGAAGCCCAGCGAGTCAAATTGGCTCGTTTTCTCTCGCGAAAGAATAGCGAACACACTCTCTATTTCTTTGACGAACCGACGACGGGACTCCACTTCGAGGATATCAACCGACTGCTTAGTTCGTTCAACGAGCTGGTCGACCAGGGGCACTCGGTCATTATCATCGAACACAATCTGGATGTCATCAAGTCGGCCGATTGGATCATCGATATCGGCCCCGAAGGAGGATTTGCCGGTGGTCAACTTGTCGCCGAAGGAACCCCGGAAGAGATTTCCAGTATTGCCGAAAGCCACACGGGACAATATATTGCACCGCTCCTGGCCAATAGTTGACCGTT
>JBNJFK010000157.1:0-3998 GCA_051746765.1 Bacteroidota bacterium | reverse complement strand
CTTCTCGGCACTGTACACGCCTTGCCAAACTTGAATAGAACCCGTCAAACCGACGCAGATAATACCATGGAGTTATTCGCCGACTGGACAACCGAATCACCAGGTATCGTGCTGAGCGCACTCGGTCTGCTGGCTGCCAGCTTCTCCTCCCTCTTTTCAGTCGCCAACCCTCCCGCCATTATGCCGGTTTTCCTTTCTCTTACAGCGGATTACAGTGAACGGGAGCGGGTCACCACAGCAAAGTGGACGACCATCTATGCATTCGGCGTTTTGATCGTCTTTCTGTATGCCGGTACGGCGATTTTGAGCTTCTTCGGTATCAGCTTGCCGGGAATCCGTATCGCCGGAGGCCTCATCATCATGCGTACTGCATTCACGATGCTTAATCCGGAGAAAGCTGGCAAAAAGTTGAGTCCCGAGGACGAGGAAGCAGCTCTGAAGAAGGACGATATCACCTTCAGCCCTCTGGCCATGCCAATGCTCTCCGGACCGGGGAGCATTGCCGTCGTGATCGGTTTTGGATCTCAGGCGACCGGGATGGTCGACTACCTCGTTCACTCCGCTTCCATCACGCTGGTTATTGGAATTGCGTACTTCATCCTCCGTGTTTCTCCGGCCACAATGGAGAAGATCGGGACGACTGGAATGACGGTCTTGACCCGCATGATGGGGTTTATCGCCCTGGCCATCAGTGTTCAGTTCATTTTGAGCGGGATCGACCTTTTCTTCGAATTGTAGTAGGCGGGGTGCCTGTCTGCCTTGTATCTGAGAGCGGGAATTGATTTATTGATTCCGCCGAAAAGCCAAGATTCGCATCAATCCAACCACGCAATACCCTGGAATCTCTCGAACGAATTTTTGCGCGTTTTGCCGATCTGGCATGGGGACCCCCTCTGCTGCTGCTGTTGGTGGGTGGAGGGCTCTTTTTCCTTCTTTACAGTCGGTTCATCCCGTATCGTCATATCGGACACGGAATCCGTGTACTCACCGGTGCCTATAAGGATCCCGATGCACCCGGAGAGATTGACCATTTCCAGGCACTTACCAGTGCCTTGGCTGCAACCATCGGTATGGGGAACATCAGCGGCGTCGCCATTGCCCTCGGCACAGGGGGGCCCGGTGCCATCTTCTGGATGTGGATTACGGCACTTGTCGGTATGGCTTCCAAATATTTTACCTGCACTCTCTCCATTCTATATCGCGGTCGCGACCGTGACGGTGTAATGCAGGGCGGTCCGATGTACTACATTGTCGAGGGGTTGGGAGAAAAATGGAGACCGTTGGCCGTCTTCTTCTCACTCGCCGGCCTGATCGGGTGTACACCCATGTTCAACGCCAACCAGCTGGTCCAGATCATTCGGGATACTCGGCTCGCCCCCTACAATCTGCTGGGAGTAGACCAACGACTGTTGGCCGATTCGGTCATCACAGAGACCGGTTTCCGCCTCTCCGATATTTTTGTAGGCCTCCTCTTGGTTCTGCTGGTTGCACTGGTCGTTCTGGGTGGCATCCGGCGAATTGGATCGGTCGCCTCCCGACTGGTACCGGCCATGGTACTCATCTATGCGGGTACGGTCGTCTTTATCCTACTCGCTCATTGGACCGAGATCCCCGCAACTTTGGCATGGATTATACAGGATGCCTTCAGCGGACAGGCCGCAGCAGGGGGAGCTCTCGGCGTTGTGATCTCCAACGGAATCCGCCGGGGGGCGTTCTCGAATGAAGCCGGTATCGGGACCGAAGCGATGGCTCACGGTGCGGCCAAGACCCGGGAACCGGTTCGAGAGGGGCTGGTCGGCATGCTGGAACCGGCCATTGATACCCTCATCGTCTGCACCATGACGGCACTCGCTCTTCTTTTGACCGGTGCCTGGAGCACACCGGGAGTGGATGGCATTACAATGACCGCAGTCGCTTTTCAGGAGGGGATACCGGGCATTGGATCGTGGTTGCTCCTGCTCTGTGTGTTCATCTTCAGTATCACGACCATGTTCACCTACTCCTACTATGGTTCCAAATGTCTTGGATTCCTGGTCGGTTCGCGCTGGCACCGCTCCTATCTCTATTTCTATTTGTTTACGATCTTTATTGGTTCAATCACCACCATTGACATGGTGATCAATTTAATCGACGGAATGTTCGCCATGATGGCGATTCCGACCATGATTGCCACGTTGATGCTGGCCCCCCGTGTAATGGTGGCCACCCGTTCCTATTTTGAACGAAAACGGGCAGGTGATTTCAATCTCTGATCGAGAACGGAAAATTATTCTCTACCTTCCACTGTGTAATTGAAATCGTTGAGTGATGGCACCTCGATTCAAAAAAAATTCCAGAGGGTTCTCCAACTGGACCTTTCCGTTCATGCGGAAGACCATCATTCCCGCCACTGATCTACTCTTTCGCCCGCGCATGGTACATCCGGAGAACATGCCGCTCACCGGGCCCTGTTTCATCTATGGAAATCACTCCAACTATTTTGACCCCTTCATGCTCAACATGGAGATGCGTCTTGAGCCAACGGCTGGTGTCATGACCAGGGATCAGTTTCACAAGACAATCCCCAGACTCTTCATGGACAGTATCGGGATTGTTCCGACCAGCAAGTATGTTCCGGAACCGGGAGTGATCCGACAAGTGCTGCGAATGATAGATCAGCAGCGAATGATCGTTATTTTTCCGGAAGGGGGAAGACGGTGGGACGGGCGTCCCAAACCGCTGATTGAGGCGACCCTCAAACTCTTCTGGAAAATGGGGATTCCGATCCATCCGGTTCAGATCCACGGTTCCTACCTCTCCTGGCCTCGTTGGGCTCGATTCCCACGTAAAAGTTCGGTAGAGGTACACTGGCTCAAGCCCCTTCACGCTTCTGATTTTCCCGATTTCGAGACCTTTTCTGAATCCTGTCGACAGGCAATTCAATTCAATGAATACGACGCGCCGGCATCCGTGATTCCGACTCGGGGATGGTCCCTTTCGTCCGGAATCGAACGTCTGCTCTACCGATGTCCCGAGACCGGGATTACCGGTTCGGTCTACAGTTGGGGCGGAGACCGAATTGCAAGCCGAACCGGGGCGTTCAGCTACCGGTTGGACCTGACCGGACGATTGCACGATACGCACGGAGAACTGCACTCATTGATCGATCTCTACGACCACATGCGGGGCCTTCCCATGGAGAGATCCACGGAGGGGCATCTACTCGAAGAGGTTCAATCCACCTTCTTCACACTGGACAACACCAACGAACGCGTCACACTTGGAGACGGGGCCATCTGGCTCTATCCGGATGGATTGAGGTATCGTTACGGAGCCACTCGGGGAGAAGTCTCCCTCGAAAATCTGTTGACCGTGTCCGTAGAACAGGTGCGAAAGATCAGCCTGACCACACCGAACGGCACTTTGCAGTTTACACTCACCGGCAGTGCACTTCAGTGGCAACACTACATTCGAAGACTGCAAAAGGGCGAATTACCCGTCTGATGAACGTTACGAGGTGCGTTCCGAACGAAGCAAGGATCGGATGTCACTCACAACCTGTTCGACGTCCAGTTCACTTCCCACATAGTGTCGGCGAACCCGTCCATCCGCATCCACAAGAGAGACCCGATCAGTGTGATCCAGAAAATAGATCATTTCACCGGAATCCGTAAACCGGGTCGGTGTACGTCGGACCGTAATTTCCAGCTGATCGAGAAGATCCAGAACGGTACGTCGCTCACCGGATAGAAGGGTCCATACATCGGGCTGCAGTCTGTATGCATCGGCATAACTGGCCAATACGTCCGGTGTGTCACGTTCCGGATCCATCGAAATACCTGCCAACCGAACACGGTTTCGCTCTTCACCGGTGAGCTCTTGTGCCACCCGGTTCATCCGCTGTGTGGTGAGCGGACAGATGTCGGGACAGGTCGTGTAGATATACCCGACCAACGTGATGTGGCCCGAGAATCGATTCGGGAAACGGACCTCTTCACCCTCTTGATTGACCAGGGTTG
>JBNJFK010000156.1:0-5456 GCA_051746765.1 Bacteroidota bacterium | reverse complement strand
CAATGTCGTGGTGATCTGTCATGCGTTAACCGGCAATGTTCATGTAGATGAATGGTTTCCCGGACTGTTTGAAGAGGACGGCCCGATTGACCCGGACGAGCACTTCGTCATCTGCATCAACGTTCCCGGAAGCTGTTACGGCTCTCTTGGCCCGCTCTCCGATAATCCGGAGACCGGTCGCCCCTGGCGATCCTCCTTTCCGGAGATCACCATTCGTGATATGGTCCACTTTCAGCAACTCCTGCTGGACCAATTGGAAATCGCAGGTGTCGAAACCATTCTCGGCGGATCCATGGGGGGCATGCAGGCTCTCGAGTTCATGATCATGGATTCCCGTATTCAATCGGCCATCCCCATGGCGATGGGCATGGCACACACACCGTGGGCCATTGGCATCAGTCATGTCCAGCGGCAGGCGATCTTTCAGGACCCGAACTGGAACAACGGAGAGTACAGCAACGAAGCTCCGCCCGATCAAGGCCTCTCTACTGCACGAATGATTGCAATGATTACCTATCGTGCACCCGAGGATTACGAAAAGAAGTTCGGACGTCGATTCCAGCCGGGAAGCGACCTCTACCAGGTCGAATCATACCTGAATTACCAGGGAGAGAAGTTGACGCGACGGTTCGATGCCAACAGCTATATCGCCCTCACCCGGGCGATGGATCGACACGACATCACCCGGGGACGGGGCAAGGCTGTCGAGGTTCTCTCAAAAATAGAGATCCCGGTTTTGGTGGTTGGTATCGATACCGATCTTCTCTACCCGGTCCACGAACAGAAGGAGCTGGCTCGCCTGCTGCCGAATGGATCGTTTGCCGAGATCCACTCCATACACGGACACGATGCATTTCTGATTGAATTCGATCAGCTCAAAGGATTGACGAAACCATTCTTTGAACATCGACAGACCATCCTCCCGCGGTAAGTCCGGAGGGGCTGCCAGTTCAGCCCCTCCGTTTTGCTTGTCGCCTCTCCTCTCGTCCACATTCAGACACTGTCTCATCATACCTCGTCGACCGCAACGTCCTTGCCTCTGCGACTATTCGCTGCTTGTTTCATGACACTCTCACCCATTTTCCCCACTGTCACCCTGAAACTTGTCCAGAGTATCTGCAACTAAGTTATCCACATTTTATATATGCACTATATGTGTATTTCACAGGATACCATGCAAGGAAACGTAAAAACAGCGATTACACAGGATCTATGAGAACGTTCCAGGAATACTCACGCTAAATTGGGATTCCGTTTCAACATTCTTCTTGACATGTTGATTTTGTTTGGGGTACATTGTGGGTAGAAGTGGGGTAAAGTGGGAGAAATTTTTCCACACCCCTTTCTCCGGTTTTCCAGAGCCGATCACAATCCAACAACCAAACGCCAGCCATTCGTGCCCAGCTTCAAAGGGGAATACGAACACAGCGTGGACAGCAAGGGAAGGGTCTCCTTCCCTGCAAAGCTACGCAAGCTTCTTTCACCGGAAGCGCAGGAGGGCTTTACCCTCCTTCGAGGGCTGGAACCGTGTCTCTATCTCTATCCCGGAGATGAATGGAAGGTTGTAGAGAACAAACTCGCTTCCATTAACAGTTTCACCCGTCAGGGCCGGACCGTCAAGCGAAACTTCCTCAGGTTCGCTGAAGATGTTGTACTGGACAAACAGAATCGAATCCCACTCCCCGCTCACCTTAAGGAATGGGCCAAGATCGACGGAACCGCCATTTTCATTGGCAGTGGTGAACGAATCGAGATCTGGTCACCGGAAAAACTGGATGAAGTGGATGCCAATCTCAGCTTTGAATCCTATCAGGAGCTTTTCGAGCAAGTGATGGGTGACACAGAAGAGGAGGTGCCATGAACGTTCAACCATCCGAATACATCCCCCATATTCCTGTTCTCCTGAACAAGAGTCTGGAACTGTTGATACAAGATACCGACGGAATCTACGTCGACGGGACTCTGGGTGGCGGAGGTCACAGTATGGCGATCCTGAATCGTCTTGGACCGACCGGTTCATTGTATGGGATAGACCAGGATCCGGAGGCACATCAAGCGGCCGGTGAACGGATCGGAAATGACGAACGATTTCATCCTGTCCATGGAAACTTCGGTCACATGGTCACTCTGCTTCCACCCGATATCCATGGAAACATCGACGGAATTCTCCTCGATCTGGGTGTCTCTACACATCAGATTCGGGAACGCGAACGTGGATTCAGTTTTCAGGAGGATGGCCCTCTGGATATGAGAATGGGAAATTTGACCAGCCTGACAGCTGCCGATGTCGTCAATGACTATCGTGAGGAACAGATTCGTCAAATCCTCTGGCAATACGGGGAAGAACGGCTTGGGCGCCCCATCGCCCGAGCCATCATGGCTGCACGTCCTCTCTCGACGACTGGTGAACTCGCGCGTGTCGTCCGTTCCGTTGTCAAGGGGCCTCATCAGGTAAAATCTCTTGCCCGCGTTTTTCAGGCGCTCCGGATAGAGGTCAATCGGGAAATGGAGATGCTCAAAGCGGCTCTGGAACAGTCTCTGAGTCTTTTAAAACCAAATGGTATTATTGTAGCTATCTCCTATCACTCCCTGGAAGACCGTCTGGTTAAAAACTTTTTCAAAAGCGGGAATTTTGATGGTGAAATTCCGAAAGACTTTTACGGGCACTCCCAAGCTCCGTTGATCGCGCTTCACCGAAAGGTGATTACCCCCGATGACGAAGAGAAGAACCGAAACCCGGCTGCTCGAAGTGCGCGGCTCCGGGCTGCCTCGAAACGTAATCCGGAGGAGATCCCATGTGGATAGAAACCCCCGGAACACGCAGTCGAAACAGCTCATCCATGGGTCGCCGAAAAGTGGACAACAAGTCATCGAATCGGCGCACATCGCGGGGAGGAACCCGTTCTGCCAACGGTGAACGACCGACCCGATTTGCCAAACCGAAGCCGTCGTCCAAAAAACGGAAATCGCGACGTCTGACAGTCCCGTCGGTCGCACCCTGGAAGATGATTCTGGGCAGCCTCTTGATCGGTCTGTGTGGACTTCTCTATATCACCCACCTCCTCTCCACTCAACAGTTGCTCGAAGAGGTACAAACCTTGCAGCATGAGTACAACCGAACCCACAGGATCTACAGTGAGACGAAATTGGCGTACGACCGAATGACCGGTCCAAAGGAGATCTATCAACGTGCCCGGGATGCCGGGTTTGTGAACGCCGGGCCAACAGACGAAATCCTGAACCTGAATCCCTGATCAATTAAACCGCATTGAACGAACGCAGCCTCATATTACGGCGACTCTTCCTGGTTCTGGGACTTTTGCTCCTGATCCCGGTCGCCATTCTGATCCAGCTGCTGCGCATCAACGTGGCAGAAGGGGAATCTCTGCGCGAGCTCTGGAGTGAACAGACGTTGCAGTACATTGACATTCCAGCCGAGCGGGGAGCTATTTACGACCAGAACGGCACGCAACTCGCCTCCAACAGTGTTGCCTATCAACTGGCGCTGGATCCGCAGGCTCCCGGAGCCCGAGCCGATCTTTTTCAGGATGTGATGCAGATTTTATCAAAACATACCGGCCGGTCGGTTTCATACTATCAGCGACGTATCAGCCAAGCCCGTAACGGCTCCCGTTATATCATTCTGGAGCGAAGTATTCCGGTCACGGCACGAGAAGAGATTGTACAACTCCAGGCCCGGGGCGTAATTCTTGAGGAGGAGTACCAACGCCGATACGCCTTCGGAAGTCTCGCCTCCCACCTCCTCGGATATGTCAATCGGGAACTCCACGGAGTGAACGGACTGGAGGCCCGGTTCCAGAATCTGCTCGAAGGAGAGAACGGATTGCAGCAGGTACAACGGGACCGGTCCAATCGAATTTTTTCCTATGTGGGAGCCCCTCGCAAACAGCCGGTACAGGGGTACTCACTTCATACGACCATTCACTCGTTTATTCAGGCGATCGCCGAAGAGGAGCTCCGCGAGGGAGTTCGAAATACACTCTCCAACAGGGGAACTGTCATCGTGATGGAACCCTCGACCGGCGCCATTCGTGCAATGGCCAGCGTACCCGATTTTGACCCAAATGATCCGGCAGCCGTCGATCCGGGCAATCGGAGAAATCCGGCCATCTCAGACATGATCGAGCCGGGATCCACATTCAAACTGGTGACCGCCATTGCAGCTGTCGAAGAGGATGTGGTCGATTTTGACGAAGAGTTTTCCACTCCTGAAGACGGCCAAACGGTGATCCATGGCCAAATGATGCGGGATCACGACCCGTTGGGAACAGTCAACTTTACCGAAGCCCTCGCCCGATCATCCAACATCGCTGTCTCCGAGATCGCCATGCGACTCGACCCGGAGGTCTTTTACCAATATTCCCGAAATCTCGGTTTTGGCACGCCCACATCGATCGATCTTCCCAATGAGGAGAGCGGGCGATTACCGAAACCGTATGACTGGAGTCGGGTCACACTGCCCTGGATGTCGATCGGCTATGAAGTCCAGGCCACACCGATCCAAATTGCCCAGGCGTATGGTGCGTTTGCAAACGAAGGGATGATGATGCGCCCATACATCGTGGATCGGGTGACCAATGAGTTTGGCGAAACCGTTCAACTCCATCGTCCCTCCCGCGTACGACGTATTGCCAACAAGAAGACAATCGACAGACTGCTTCCAGTCTTCGAAGAGGTGGTCAGCGATTCCGGAACGGCGAGCTGGGCTCAGGTTCCCGGTCTCCAAATCGCCGGAAAAACCGGAACCGCTCAGAAATTCATCGATGGACAATATCGCAATCAGTATCGCGCCTCGTTCGTTGGGTTTTTCCCCTCCCGGAATCCGAAGTATGTCATCCTGGTTTTACTCGACGAGCCGAAAACCAGTTTTTACGGAGGATTCACTGCCGGACAGATCTTCCGTGAAATCACCACTCGGGTCGCCGGGCTGGACCCCGACATACATGAATCGATTCCGGGACAAGACGCACCGGACGGACTTGCGACAGCACCGAACCTGACTGGTTTTGATCGATCCGTTGCAGAAACCCTGCTGGAGGAACTGAATCTCCCGGCCCGTTGGAGCGGAGACGGAGACCACATTGTCAACCAGCTTCCCGAACCGGGAGACACCCTGCGACGCGGCGAACGACTGCAGCTCCAATTGGCCCGCACGGCCGATGGTGATACCGAGAACGAAAATGAACATGTCACCCTACCCGATCTGCGGGGGATGAGCATGCGACAGGCGAGTCATCAACTTCAGGAACTCGGTCTCGTCATCCAGCAAATCGGTTCGGGAACCGTCTATAATCAATTTCCGAAAGCCGGAGATCAGATGAGATCCGGACGAACCGTAACCGTCCGGGGTCGTATTCGAAGTTTTGGTTCACAGGATCTGGCGATGGGGGGGGAGCAATGACACACGAGAATCTACAGTCGTTGGTTCATCCTCT
>JBNJFK010000155.1:0-5485 GCA_051746765.1 Bacteroidota bacterium | reverse complement strand
AACCTATCTTGAGCGAGTCTATCAAATTCAGGCACTGGAGATGACCTCCCGCGAGATCCTTCAAAACCTGCGGGATTGGCCGGCTCAAGATCTCGTTATCCGGTCTCTTCATGAACTCTTCAAATTGGCCGATCGCATCAAATTTGCTCGATACCAGCCAACAACAGAGGATATTCAGAATCTTCGACAAGCAGCCCTTCAGTTTCTCAAGATTGCAAGATCCGAAGATGTCGAGCGGATCGAACGCCTTCGGACAGAATATGCAGATGCTGTCCGTGCAAAATACGAGATCGATGAATCACAGAACCCGACGGAGGAAGAGAGATGACGTGGGCAGATCCACATTATCTTTGGCTTCTGCTTCTGCTTCCGATTGTGGGAGGTCTCTGGATCTGGCGACTGCTTCGCCATCGTCACCCCGTTTTACTCTTTACGGCTGTGCAAACGGCTCGCAAACTACCCAAAACCATCCGCCTCCGGGCACGATGGATTGTTCCCGTACTCTACTTGTTCGGACTTGGGCTGATCGTTCTGGCTCTTGCCCGACCACAAACCCAATTTTCAACCGTCGAACAACAAGTCGAAGGGATCGAAATCGTGCTGTCTATGGATATCTCCTCTTCCATGCTGGCTGAGGATTTTGAACCCAATCGCCTGATGGCAGCCAAACAGATTGCCTCCGATTTCATTTCCCGACGCACACACGATCGCGTCGGAATAAACGTGTTTGCCAGACAAAGTTTTACAGCCGTCCCCCCCACACTGGATCAAGAGCTGATTCAACATCGTCTACAGGAGATTGACGTGGGAATGGTAGAGGACGGTACAGCCATCGGACTCGGTATTTCAACCGCCATCAACCGGCTTCGAGAGAGCGATGCGTCGAGTCGAATTATCATTCTCCTTACTGACGGTCTCAACAATGCGGGAGAGATTGATCCTCTTACGGCCGGCGAGCTGGCAGCCGCTCACGATATTCGCATCTATACCGTGGGAGTGGGAACACGTGGAACCGCTCCCTACCCGATTCAGGATCCGGTCTTCGGAACCCGATACCAGCACATCGAAGTCAATATTGACGAAGAGATGCTTACCCGTGTCGCCACCATGACCGACGGACGGTATTTCCGTGCCACCAACACGGAAGAGCTCGGTGAGATTTACCGTGAAATTGATGAACTGGAACGGAGTGAAATTGATGAAATCATCTATACAGACCGGGAAGACCACTACGACCGGTTTCTGATTCCAGCCATCCTTCTCTGGATTCTGGCCTTGATCAGTGAACAGTGGTTCTTCCGTCCTGCAATAGAGTAATCAGACTCATTGACTTGAACCATCCATTTTGATGCCTTGCAGCTCATGAGTGACGCACCCATACACACCTCGTTTCAATCGGCCATTCAACATTTGGCAGACCCCGATCTCCTTCGGACGTGGATCGAAGACAGATCAACCGTCGAGCTTCGCCAGTTGCGTGGATCATCGCTCAGCTATTGGGTTCGGGAGTTGATCCATACAAAGCGACCCCTCCTCATGGTCTCGGCAGATCCACAGGTTTCCGCCTCCATTGCATCCGATCTCACGCAGATTGACTCCGATCTTGATCCGCTTCTTTTCCCTTCCACCCACCGGAAACCATATGACAAAGAACAGGTCACGGATCTCTCCTCGTCTGTCGAACGAGCCGATGTTCTCGACGCTGTACAAGACCGGAAACAGCCGTTGGTCTTTACCAGTGCCGAGGCGATTGCCGAAAAACTGATCTCCTCGGCCGCCTTCCACTCCCTCACCCTCGACATCTCCCAGGGTGAGCAGCGCACCATCGACTCCCTGAAAGAGACGCTCGATTCCCTGGGCTACGAATCGGTCCGTTTTGTGGCCGAACCGGGCGAATTTGCCTCCCGTGGCGGCATCCTCGACATCTACCCCTATACCGGTGAGTACCCGGTCCGACTCGAATTCTTCGGTGACGAGATCGAATCCATCCGTGAGTTCGACCCGGACTCCCAGCGATCGATCGCATTCCTGAACGAAGCGCGATTCACACCGGCATCCAGCTCCTCGCCGGAAGGAAGCAGAGAGAGTCTTCTGGAGTACCTCCCCGACGACACTCTTCTGATTCTGCATGAACCGGACCTTATCCTCGAGCGCCTGGACGAGATCCATCAACAAGCCTCCGATATTCACCAGAAAAGTGACGAGCCACTCCCGGAACCGGACAGTGAATGGCTCTCTTCCCGTGCGTTGCACACCTACCCACTTTTTGTAACGGGTACATTTTCGGAACAGATCGGAACACCCGACACCACCCTGACCCTCAACGCTTCGCCCCACCCCGAAATCAACGGCAGTTTCTCTCTTCTTCGGGAAGAGATTCGCAGACGAACCAAGGAAGGGTACGATCTGTGGATCTGCTGCTCCACGGACGCTCAACGCGAACGATTCGAAGAGCTACTCCAGGAATCCCGGGACGGTTTTCGGTACCGGATGACCACTGCGGATCTGCACGAAGGATTTCTGCTTCCGGATCAGAAGTTGGGACTCCTGACAGATCATCAAATTTTCAATCGATACCACCGACCGGCCCTCAAAAAAAAGCGTCGCGTGCGGGGCGGACTCTCCTTCAAAGAGCTTCGGGACTTGAATGTTGGAGATTACGTTGTGCATGTGGATTATGGAATCGGCACTTTTTCCGGCTTTAAAACGATCGAAGTCAAAAAGAGTCTTCAAGAAGTGGCTGTTCTCACCTATCAGGAGAATTCCACACTCTATGTCAATGTCACCAGTCTCCACAAACTTCAGAAATATTCCGGCAAAGAGGGAAATGCCCCCAGGATTACCAAACTCGGGTCGGGAGAATGGGCCAAGAAGAAGAGCCGAACCCGAAAAAAAGTCAAGGATATTGCCCGGGAGCTGATCGAGCTCTACGCCAAACGAAAAGCTCAACAGGCACACGACTTCCAGCCCGACACGTCCTGGCAGAAAGAGATGGAGGCCCGATTCGAATTCGAAGAGACCCCGGATCAGATGGCCGCTATCGAAGCAGTCAAACGAGACATGGAGTCGACGCAACCGATGGACCGACTTGTCTGCGGAGATGTCGGGTTCGGAAAGACGGAAGTCGCCATTCGTGCAGCATTCAAGGCCGTGATGGACCAGAAACAGGTCGCCATCCTGGTCCCCACGACCCTTCTGGCCGATCAGCACGTTCAGACCTTCCAGAAACGGATGGAGGGGTTTCCGATCGAGATCGAAGTACTGTCCCGATTTCGGAGTCCCGGTGAGCAGAAAAAGGTGATCAAACGACTCAAAGAGGGACAAGTCGACATCCTGGTCGGGACGCATCGAATTGTGTCCAAGGATATCGAGTTCAAAGATCTCGGCCTGATGGTGATTGACGAAGAACAGCGATTCGGAGTTCAGGTCAAAGAGCGTCTCAAAGAGCTTCGAGCCAGTCTCGATGTACTTACCCTTACGGCAACTCCCATCCCCAGAACTCTACAGTTCTCCCTGATGGGTGCCCGGGATCTGAGTCTCATCCACACGGCACCTCCCAACCGGCAACCGGTCTACACCGAAATCCACAGCTTCAATCAAGATCTCATCCGGGATGCGATTCTGCTTGAACAATCACGTGGGGGTCAGGTATTTTTCATTCACAACCGGGTAAAAAACATCGAACAGATGGCCGATGTCATTCGAGGACTCATCCCCGGTATCCGGGTACGCCACGGCCACGGACAGATGCAACCGGCCCGGCTCGAGCGAATCATTCACGACTTTTACAATCACAAATTCGATGTGTTGGTCTCTACAAACATTGTCGAGAACGGGATCGATATCGGCAATGCCAATACGATACTGATCAACAATGCCAACCATTTCGGACTCTCGGAGCTGCACCAACTTCGGGGGCGTGTGGGACGATCCAATCGAAAGGCCTACTGCTACCTTTTGACCCCTCCGGTCCAGACCCTCACAAGTGATGCCCGAAAACGACTCATGGCGCTCGAAGAGTTTTCGGATCTGGGGTCCGGGTTCAACATTGCCATGCGTGATCTCGACATCCGGGGTGCCGGTGACATTCTGGGAGCCGAACAGAGTGGATTCATCAACGAAATCGGATTCGAAATGTACACCAAGATCCTGGACGAGGCTGTTCAGGAGATCAAGCGCGAGGAGTATGGTGACCAGTTCGAGAC
This sequence comes from Bacteroidota bacterium, assembly GCA_051746765.1. GTDB lineage: Bacteria > Bacteroidota > Rhodothermia > Balneolales > Balneolaceae > JBBEBE01. The sequence continues at coordinate 1,280 of JBNJFK010000155.1, read as the reverse complement.
GGTACCACCAGCTGTAGAAGCCCCCGATACACAAGTGGAATTCGATCTCCCGGCCCTTCTGCCAGACGACTACGTTCAGGATGATGTGGAACGATTGAACCTCTACCGGAAACTCTCCAATGCAGACAAACTGGAAGAGATCGAAGAGTGGAAAGAGGAGGTTCGGGACCGGTTCGGCCCGTTGCCGGACGAAGCGACAAATCTCTGGTTGGCAGCCGAAATCCGGCTGCTCGCCTCCACTCTCTACCTGAAAAAAGTAACCATCCGGGCCGGTCGTATCTGGCTGCTCTGTCCGAGAAGCGATCGACCCCTCGGGGAGCACTTCTACGGAAGCGGGCTGTTTCAGCAACTTCTCCAGCAGATTCAGGAATCGGATGGAGACAACTACCAACTGATTCAGAAGAAGGAGGCGGTTCGAATCGTGCTGCAGGAGATCCCCGGACTCACGGAGGCCCGGGATCGACTTCTCGATCTTCAGAAAGCTCTCGATATACCCGTCGTCCAATAGAATAACGTGACCATGGACCAACCGGACTCTCCACGACAACACCCGTATCGCCCGGATCCCGACTGCGGTTCGACGGTATCCGAAGAGCAGATCCGATCGGCAGCCGAATCTCTCCGAGGTGGAGGAGTGGTTGCCTTTCCCACCGAGACCGTTTACGGGCTTGGTGCACGAGCCGACCATCCGGATGCGATCCAGAAAATCTTCGACTTCAAAGGACGACCATCCGACAATCCGCTCATCGTTCATCTCTCGAATCGCGACCAGATCTCCGACTTTGCCCGTGAATGGCCAGACGGTCTGGATGTTCTGCTCGATCGGTTCTGGCCGGGCCCACTGACGGTTGTTCTGCTGCGTCAACCACATGTACTGGATCTTGTGACCGGTGGGCTGGAGACGGTGGCACTCCGTATTCCGGCACATCCTGTGGCACAGTCACTCATTGAACAGAGCGGGCCTCTTGTAGCTCCAAGCGCCAACAAGTCCGGACGACCGAGTCCCACGACTGCTGCACATGTACGCGAAGATTTTGGTGATCAACTTTCGATTCTCGATGGTGGTCCATGTGACATTGGCCTGGAGTCGACGGTCCTGGATCTGTCCCGTGAGCTCTGGACCCTCCTTCGTCCCGGATACTACTCACTGGAAGAGTTGGAATCAGCTTCCCTTCGATCCATCCACACCTACGAAGGCTCGACCCGGGCGCCCCGCAGTCCGGGCATGAAGTACACGCACTACAAACCGAATGCCGAGGTTCGATGGTACCGGCCGGAAG
>JBNJFK010000154.1:0-5522 GCA_051746765.1 Bacteroidota bacterium | reverse complement strand
GTGGCCGACAAGCTGACCCTCGTCGGACTGGAAGTCGAAGAGTGGATCCGCACGGGCTCCCTGCTGGAGGGTGTCGTGGTTGGATTGGTAAACGATGTTCGACCTCACCCCAACGCCGATCGGCTTCGTCTCTGTGATGTCGACCTTGGTAATGAAACGGTTCAGATCGTCTGTGGAGCTCCCAATGTAGCTTCCGGTCAATCCGTGCCGGTTGCAACCGTTGGAACGACTCTCCCTCCAACAAAACCGGACGGTGAGTCCTTTACCATTCGAAAGGCCAAACTTCGGGGAGAGCGTTCGTCCGGTATGATCTGCTCGCAGGCTGAGCTCGGTTTGGGAAAAGATCACGACGGAATCTGGGTTCTGGACGGATCTCCGGATCCCGGTACGGCACTCCACGAACTACTCGATCTCAAAGAAGACACCATCTTTGAAATTGCACTCACTCCCAATCGACCGGACGCTGCCTGCCACTTGGGAGTGGCCCGGGACCTTGCTGCCTTGGTCGGCCGGCCGTTGAAATCTCCCGAAATCCCGGATCTTGAGATCGATGAAGATCTTCAGTCTGTGCTCCCCATACGGATCGAAAGTCCGGGCCGCTGTGGTCGCTATGTCGGCATGGTTCTGGACGACGTAACCGTGGGCCCGTCTCCGGCCTGGCTTCAACGACGCCTGGAGTCGCTCGGATTACGTTCGATCAACAATGTCGTCGACACAACCAATTTCATTCTACACGAGATGGGTCAACCCCTGCATGCATTCGATCTGGAAAAGATCCGAGGCAGGGAAGTCATTATCCAAACCGTAAACGAAAAGAGCCGCTTGACTACACTGGATCATCAGGAACGCACGCTCCCCGAGGGGACACTCGCCATCTGTGATGCAGACGGACCGATGGCCATTGCAGGTATCATGGGTGGTCTGGAGAGTGAAGTTACCGATGAGACCACCCGAATCCTGCTTGAAAGTGCTTGGTTTGAACCTACCGGCATTCGCCGAACGTCCAAAGAGTTGACGCTTCAAACCGATGCCTCTTATCGATATGAGCGAGGTGTCGATCCCGAATTGGCTCGACGTGCGGCACTCAGAGCAGCGAAACTCATGGCCGACTTGACGGGTGGAACCATACGGCCGGCACTCACGGATCTCTACCCTTCACCGGCCACTCCCCGAAAAGTTCAACTTCGCCCCGGTCAGATCACACGAATTCTCGGTGTGGAGTTGGAATTGAAGACGGTACAATCGATTCTGCACGCTCTCGACATAGATACCACCGACAAAGCGGGCGTTCTTCACTGTACAATCCCGACGTTCCGTCCCGACTTGGAGCGGGAAATCGATCTTATTGAAGAAGTCGGGCGTATATTCGACTACAACCGGATACCTGCTCCGGCAATGACGCCCCGCCATTCCCCGGCCCCCCTTCACCCATGGGAACGTTTTCATACGGACGTACGTGAAGCTGCCCGTCGTCTCTCCTACCAAGAGATCACCACCAACTCCCTCCTCTCGAAGGAAGAGGAGAGCCTCTTCAGTGACCCCTCTATTCAGATCGACACACTGAATCCCGTATCCCGGGTGGCGACGACTCTTCGAACAACCCTTGTTTCCGGGTTTCTAAAGGTGAGCCAATACAATGTGAACCGGAATGAACGTTCACTCAAACTCTTCGAAGTCGGGCATACCTATCGACGGGGAGAGGAGTCCGAATGGATTCCGGGTATCCAGGAAGAGAGTGTACTTCTACTGGGTCTCTATGGTCTCAAGCATCAAGAGAGTTGGCAAAACAGTGAAATCTCCTGGAGCGCGTTCGATCTGAAAGCAGATATGGAATCTCTCTTCCTTCAGATCGGAATCGATCCCGTAGACGAACTCGAAACCCATACCGATGGTGAAGACGACCTGGTCTATCTCTTCGATGAGCAAGAGATCGCCCGATTGAGCCGACTCCGGTCCGATGTACTGGAATCGTTCGGCCTTGAGCAACCGGCAATGATTGCTCAAATTCGCCTCTCGAAAATCTTTCAATTGGGACTCTACCGCGATCAAAAGCCATTTACTGCCATTTCCCGTTTTCCTGGAATCGAGTATGATGCTGCCTACATTGTTCCGCAGGAAGTACACGCCGGAGAGATGGAATCCATTATTCGGGAGGTATCCGGTGAACAATTGCATGACCTGCGGGTCTTTGACATCTACGAAGGGGAAGAACTCGGCGAATCGAAAAAAAGTATTGCATTTCGGTTCTCTTTTTTGGATAGTAACAAGACGTTGACTATCAAAGATGTAGAGCCCATTGTTAAAGAATTTACCAAGAAGCTCAACCAACAATTGGGTGCGACACTACGAGCCTGACTCATGATCTCCCAACGAGATACCGATCCCGGACTTCAACAGATTGACCGGCTCATTCAGAAGCTGAAGACCCGCATTCTCCGTTTTCGGAAAGAGAGAGAAGCTCTCGAAAATGAGAATCGATCTTTGCGGGAACGTATCCGGGAACTCGAGAAGGAGAAACGTCTTGGATGGTCCGATATGGATGGATCGGATAAAATTCAACTCAAACAGAAAATCGATCACTATATCCAGCAGATCGATCAGCACCTCAAGAACGATTAATCGATGCAATCGATCAAAGTGACCATATTGGGGCGGCAATATCCGCTCAAAGTTGCAGATGACGAAGTAGAAACCATGCAACAGATTGCCCGATTTGTAGATGAAAAGCTTCGGCTCTATCGTCAAGAGTTCAGCAAACAACCGGAAACCACGATTATGGTTCTGGCTTGTTTAAGTGTCGCCGAAGAGCTGTTCGAAACACGGGAACGACTACAGAAACGACCCGATACTCGCCGTCTGACCGACTCGATCGCCCGCTCGCTGGAAGAGTTGGTCGAGGAGGCTTCCTGATGGTCACTCCCTACACTCTACAGGCAGAAAACGTCGTCAAAACGTATCCGGACAGTCGTGGAGATGGACGTCTCCAGATCCTCAACGGAGTTCGGCTCTCATTGCGTCCTGCCGAGCGCGTCGCCATTGTCGGGCCCAGTGGAAGTGGCAAAAGCACCCTTCTTCATCTACTCGGGGGACTGGACCGGGCCGATTCCGGATCGATCAAATGGAGCGGAGAAGAGATGACGGGGTGGAGCTCCGACCGACTGGCTCGCGAACGAAATCGACACGTCGGATTCGTCTTTCAGTTTCATCATCTCCTCCCGGAGTTTACTGCACATGAAAATGTTTTGATGCCCTCACTGATAGCCGGAAACGGTGACAATCCCGCCAGAGAAAGGGCTCGATACCTTCTCGATCGGCTGGGAATGGCAGAGCGCCTCGACCATCGCCCTTCTCAACTTTCCGGAGGAGAACAGCAGCGTGTAGCCATGGCGCGAGCACTTATGAACCGCCCTCGTCTTCTGCTGGCAGATGAGCCCACTGGAAATCTTGACAAACGGCACTCCGATCTCATCCTGCAACAACTCGATGAATTGCGTGAAGAGGAAAATGTCTCCATGTTGCTCATCACGCATGACATGGAACTTGCATCGACGTGCGACCGACAGTACCGTTTGAGAGGCGGAAAACTGATGGATGAACTACAGAGTGCACCACTTGGTTAATAGGCAAAACAGTGATAAATTTGGCGCCTGTCCGACCACCATGACGTTCGGACTCACCCCAAACAGAAGTCAGAATCGCCCGTTTTATGAGCCGATTGAAAGATGAGACCATGGAGCAGGATGCGCTGCTCGAATACTCCTCCCGTTTTGTCCATTACTACCAGAAGAACAAGGGGGTTGTTTGGGGAATCACCATTGGACTTCTTCTTTCTGCCGCACTGATTATCGGGTGGGTGGTCTGGTCTCAAAACCAAAGTGAAGAGGCAAAAATCCTGCTTGGGCAAGCGGAAGAACTCTATCTTCAGGGAGAGCTGGACTCGGCGTTGAATGGAGTCGAGGATCCCTATGTTCCCGGATTCATTCAGATAGCAGAGAATTACAGTCGAACACAGTCCGGTAATCTGGCCAACTATTACGCTTCCGTTATTCTCTACGAACAGGGAGAGATTCCGACCGCACTCGATTATCTGGAGAGATTCCGTGCTCCGGAAGGAATCATGGGTGTAGGACCCGTCTCCTTGCGTGCGGTTCTGCTCTCCGAGTTGGGCAACTATTCGGAAGCGGCTGAAACGTTTCTGGAAGCAGCCAACTGGTCTGAAAACGATACGACTACACCGTACAACCTGTTGAAAGCTGCTGAAAACTATGAATTGGCCGGAGACTTGGATCGAACTCGTGAACTTCTGCTTCAGGTCGAAGATGAGTATCCCGACAGTCCACAGGCGGCCGAAGCCAAACGCCTTCGTGGTCTTCTTACCTGATCATTACTGCTCTTGAGATCCGTCTGGAGCCCCGTTCGCGGGGCGTTCGGCTCTCTCGACTTCACCGCCAGGTTCAGCTGATTCGGCTCCCTCCTCACCCTCCTCTTCTATCTCTTCCACCGGATCTATCCGATCCAGGGTCAACGAAAGTTCGGAATCAAATCCCTCTTGAACCGGTACGGACGGGTAAATCCGAATCGGTTCCGGGGCGCTGTAAGGTGTCACTTCTCCGGAATTCCATTGACCATCGTCATTCAGATCTTCAAAGATGGTTATTTGATACGTCAGGGGTGGTAATTCTCTCAATTGAAGGGATCCTGCAAATGTCGTATCCACACGGACCGACCCATCCTGACTCTCCAATCGGAACTCAATCTCCGATTCCTGCCACGGCTCTTCGACTGACAAGTCCAGTCCTCCCAAATTGCCTCTCTGCCAAATCACCGGTTCGATCGGACGTAACTGTTCGCTGAATGGATTCCAGATCAGAAACTGCCAGGTCCGACCCGCAGTCCACTCTCCGTCTGGAGAGATGATCAGTCGGTGACCGTCCACTTCCACATTCGTCCACTCTTCAATCATTCGGTCTCCTGCAACAACCCGCAGCGAATCCGTAATGTCCGGATCCACAATCCGTTTGTTGTAACCCACAATGAAGGGCTCGTCGGGTTGCAAGCCCGGCTGTTGGTTGTCGCCGATAATCCGGGTCTGAATTGTATCCGACTGAGCCGACCCGGAAAAAGAATCAGAGGGGTCTTCCAGTGGATTTCCCGACAGGTCACGAAATCCCTCCATCCGGAGTTGAAATCGGGAATCCGGATCCAAATCCATTTCGGATTGTGCCATCAGAATGGCAGGATCTTCCGGAAGAAGATAGAGTGGATCTGCTTCTCCCAACTCCGTCCCCGTAGTGTCCGTGACGATCAAGCGGGCGTCGTCACCCCAATCCAACTCTTCACTGGCCCGTATCCGTAGATAATTTGACGTCAAAAGCCCAACGGCATCAATTCTTGGTGCCGTCGTATCCGGCTGCTCGTTGATATAGAGTCGTCCAAGATCGAGTTCTTCTCCCTTTGTAAGCTCGATCACTTCCTCGTAAAACGGTTGGGCTTGTTCTCGATCGCTGTCCCACTGACGGTTT
>JBNJFK010000153.1:0-5637 GCA_051746765.1 Bacteroidota bacterium | reverse complement strand
AAACCCAACGCTTTTCCCGGCCGCATCTACGGGAGGAGCCTCCTGACAGCCGGACCGGAAGCCGGTTCAACCCGAAAAGAGAAGGCCACTCCGAGACAATAGGACTGGCTTTTTTACGGAGCGGGAGACGGGAATTGAACCCGCGACCCTCAGCTTGGGAAGCTGATGCTCTACCCCTGAGCTACTCCCGCTTTCACTCCATAATTACGCAGTCCGAACCTTTTCCGCAACAGCTCAACGACGATTGTCAAGCGGGTTGAACGACGGGAACAGATTTGGCAGCGGGTCGAGACACTTGATCGAACTGCAGCTCTGTAATGCTGTCCGCCTTCTCGAGAAGGGTCCGGCTGCTGTCGTCCAGATTGATCAAACTTACTGTCTTTCCGGCGCGCATGTATCGGGCGGTTACTTTATTCAGTGCGTCGATGGCCGAGTGATCCACCACACGGGACTCTTGGAAATCGATGTAGATGTGTTCGGGGTCGCCGGCAGCATCGAATTTCTCTTGGAAGGTCGTCGCCGACGCGAAGAAGAGCGGACCATAGATCTCGTAGTGCTTGGCACCGGATTCGTCCATTCGTTTTCGGGCCCGAATCCGTTTTGCATTCTCCCATGAGAAGGCCAGGGACGAGATAATGACTCCGATCAAAACGGCCAGAGCCAGGTTGTGGAGAAGAACGGTCACGATGATGACAAGAACCATGACCACGATGTCTGTGGTGGGGACCTTTCGAAAAATCTTGAGACTGGCCCATTCAAACGTTCCGACGGCCACCATGATCATCAACCCAACGAGAGCAGCCATCGGGACCTGTTCGATGATGGAGGCTCCAAAGAGAATGAAGAGAAGAAGGGCGATTGCCGCAACCGAACTGGAGACCCGGCTTCTCCCGCCCGAGCTAACGTTGATGATGCTCTGACCGATCATGGCACAACCCCCCATTCCACCGAAAAACCCGGTCAGAATATTGGCTGTGCCCTGGGCGACACACTCCCGATTGCCATCTCCTCGTGTTTCGGTCATCTCGTCAATAACGGTCAATGTGAGCAGGCTTTCGATCAGGCCCACCATCGCCATGATGAACGAATAGGGGAGAATGATCATCAACGTCTCCATACTGAAGGGGACTATCGGGATGTGAAAATCCGGAAGGCCACCCGAAATGGAGGCGATATCTCCGACGGTTCGTGTCGGCAGGCCGAATCCGATAACGACGGCTGATACGGCCAAGATGGCTGCCAGGGAGGCCGGGATGGCTTTGGTGATTTTGGGTAAATAGTAGATGATGGCCATGGTCGAAAGCACCAGTCCAAGCATCAGGTAGAGGGCTGAACCGGAGAGCCATTCACCGGCGTTGGCACCACCGGACACTTTGAACTCGTTGAGTTGGGAGAGGAAGATCAAGATCGCCAGCCCGTTTACAAATCCGAAGACCACAGGGTGGGGCACCAACCGGATGAATTTTCCCAGTTTCAGGAACCCGATCAGAAGCTGTATGACACCCATCAGGACGGCGGCTGCGAAGAGGTATTCCACGCCGTGTGCCAAGACCAGACTCACTATCACGATGGCGATCGCCCCTGTTGCTCCCGAGATCATTCCCGGTCGGCCGCCCATGAGGGAGGTGACCAGGCCGATGATGAACGCACTGTAGAGACCGACCAACGGACTCACTCCGGCGATCAGAGAGAAGGCGACAGCTTCCGGAACCAGTGCCAAGGCAACGGTGAGGCCGGAGAGAACTTCGGTTTTCAGATCGGATTGTTTCTTTTCGATGTACCTAAGAATCATGCAAATCGTGCTTGATGGATGGGCAGCACCTCCGCGAACGAGTGGCTGGGACAAGGGAATTCGAGCCGGGCAGTTCAACTCGGAGTTCGATGGCGACAGGTTCCCGTATCCGTTTCTGGAAGGCGCGAAAGATACGGTCGGAATGCTGCAGAACCTATCCTTTTCAGGCAATTATTTACGGAAGCGCTACCGGGAAGGGCTTTTCTAACACTTTGTGAACAAAGAAATTAGAGATGTGTGACATACGGGGCCGGACAGTTGAGGTCGGGGGATTTAAGAGGGGGGCGGGGACGTACCTTTGCCGTCGATCAGAGCCCCAGCCTGCGCCGTGTGGAACGCACTCCAACCGTCGTAATCATATCCTGATTCTACGGATGATTAAAACACAAAGATGAGCATTGGAGACGGTTCCGTATCCGCTCTCCATTGGGTGGCTCAGTAGAGGTCTTCTGCCTTCGCTGCCCAAATAAAGTCACTTTCCGCCAAGCCGTCGATGGCATGGGTGTAGACTTTGAGGGTGACCTTTCCCCAGGTCAAGTAGATTTCAGGATGGTGTCCCTGTTCTTCTGACATCTCCCCTACACGATTGGTGAAATCGAGAGCTTCCTGAAAATCATCGAAGGTGTAGTCTCGAGTCAGATGGTGGTCATCGACAAGATTCCACTCATCACTCAATTGTTGATGGAGTTCCTTGAGCTCCTTGCCTTGCAGAGGGGGGGTATCTCCCTTGCACGGCACGCACTCTTTTTCTGATAGATCTGCCATGGTGTCTCCCGTTACAACTTGTATGGATTCAATTTTTTCTCCCGTTCTGTTATGCACAACAAAAGATCCGGGAGTCATCGTTCTCTTCTACTCGTGGATGGTAACGTAGTTAGAGGTAGCCAATCGCAATAAACAGATCTTTATTCAACAAATATTTTGAATGAAGAAAATCTTGCCGTATTCTTCATTCAACAAAAATATTGAATGTAGATACAGGCCATGGAGAGCAGAGAGTTCAAAACCAAACTTTACGAGGAGCTTTCACAGGTTACCAAAGCCTTGAGCAATCCTCACAGGCTCGAAATCCTTGATTTGTTAGCACAGAGCCCATTTCCGGTAGCGTACATTGCCGAACAGATTCATCTGCCTGTCGCCAACACGTCACAACATCTTCAAGTGCTCAAGGCATCCGGTCTTGTCAGAACCGAGAGGAAGGGAAAGTTCATGTACTACAGTCTCGCAGGAGAGCATGTATTTGATACCTGGGTCACTCTTAGAAAGCTGGGCTTCTCCCTGAACGCAGAGATCAACACCCTTCTTGAGGACTACAGAGAAAAGAGAAGCAATCTGAATACGATCACCCGTGAGGAGTTGCTGGCGAAGATGAATCGCCAGGAGATCTATCTCATTGATGTTCGTCCGGAAGAGGAGTATCGCCAGGGACATATCGAGCAAGCGATCTCCTTCCCTCAACGAAAGCTCAAGGATCATCTGGATGATATACCAAAAGGAAGAGAGATCGTTGCTTACTGCCGTGGCCCGCTCTGTTTAATGGCCGACGAAGCGGTGGCTCTTCTCAGTGAGAGTGGGTACAACGCCGTTCGTCTGAATGACGGATTTGCAGACTGGATCGCAAATGATATGCCGGTACATCAGCCGGAGATTTCGGATAAATGACAATCGAAATTCAGGAGGAACAAACCATGAAGCCAACAATATTGGTACTGGGCGGTGGAATCGGAGGTGTAACTGCAGCAAGGGAGTTGAGCCGAAAGATCGGGAATGAGGATGGTATCGATCTTGCCCGTATCCAGGTATTTGAGCGGGAGAAGAGAAGTCTGTTTGCCCCGTCACTTACGTGGATGATGATCGGAAAGAGAGAAGAAGGGCAACTCACGCGAGATCTTTCGAACATCGAATACAACGGGATCGAGATGATCTACGGAGAGGTTGAATCGATCGATCCACAGGCTCGTTCTGTCGTTTCCAATGGAGTCGAATACAAGGGCGATTATATGATCATCTCGCTTGGAACGGATTTTAGTGATGAACACCAGCTTGAATCGACAGGTCATAATATCTACACAATCCGGGGAGCCAGCGCATTCCACGAGGACCTGCAGTCGTTTACGGGGGGAGAGATCGCTGTTGTGGTCTCTTCGCTTCCTCACAAATCCCCCGTTGCGCCTTATGAAGCGGCTCTCCTGATCGATGATTATTTGAGTGGCACTCCCTTCGGTGAGGGCACGACAATTTCGCTCTACACACCGGAACAAATGCCGATGGCTTTTGCGAGCCGTGAAATTTCCGATCAAGTCCTCAACTTGATGGAAGAGAAGGGAATTCAGTACCACCCGAATCATCAAGTGGTATCCAAAAATGGAGATCAACTCCTGTTTGAAACAGACGATGGAGAACAAGTGAAAGCCTCCATCGATCTACTGGCATACATTCCCGGGCACCGGGCACCGGAGGTCATCAGAAAAGCCGATTTAACTGGAGCCAGTGGCTGGATCGAAGTGGATGAGCAAACTCTGGAGACTCGATTCGAAGGCGTCTATGCCATCGGGGACAATATCAGGTTGTCTCTGCCCAATGGGTCCAATCTTCCGATGGCCGGAATCTTTGCACAGTATCAGGCGGCAACGGTTGCCCACAATATTGCTCGTCTGATTCAGAAAAAAAGCCCCGACCGAGTTTATGAGATTAAAGGCTCTTATATCCTGGACCAAGGTGGAGAAGGGGTTAAAGTGAGTGGGAACTTCGGTTCCGATCATCTGAAACTGGAGAACTCCAGCATGTTCAAACACTGGGAGAAGGTGCTTACAGAGAAATCCTGGTTTCTGAAAAACTTCTGAAGACTAACCTCCTATGACCATTTCCGAAATGATATTCAAGAGAGTCCAAATACCGGGTATATCTCTTCTTCTGCTCATGAGTTGGATCCCGGGGATCATACAGGCACAGAACTCCAGTAGCGAAGACCCGGTCCTCTATCTTACACTTCAGGAAGCGATTGACCGGGCAGAAGTACAGAATGTACAGGTAGAAATAGCCGAACGTGATATTGATATCGCAAGGGGGGCATATCGACAGACCCACGCGACCTTTCTTCCTCAACTTTCGATAGAAGAGACTGGCGTTGCTACGAACGATCCGCTCCATGTTTTTGGCTATCGATTGAAACAGGAGTCTGTGACACCAACAGATTTTGATCCCGGCCGTCTCAATGACCCCGGACGTTTCGACAACTTTTCTACGCGAGTGGAACTTCGTCAGCCTCTGCTTAACGCCGATCGGTTTTTTGAGCGACGATCCGTAAGCCAAAACGTCAAGGCGTCCCGTGAAGCTTTAAGGGGAACCAAGGCACACATTCGATACCAAGTGAAGGATGTCTATTATCGACTGCAACTTTTGAGTCAGCAACGTTCCGTTTTGGAGCAAACCCTTCAGACGGCTCGTGAAAATGATCGACAGGCAACTGATTTGCACGATCAAGAGATGATTAACCGGGCCGATATGCTGGCTGCCAGAGTACGAGTCCTTGAATTGGAGAGTCACCTTTCCGGAATTCAAAATCAAATTCAAGACATCCAGGGAGAGCTGCGTTATCTCATGGATGTAGAGGACAATGTAGAAATTGTAGCAATCGATAGTCTTCAAAAAGTTCCCGCCCGCAGCGAGTTGTCGATTGAATCGGTTTCTCTGCAGAATGGAACACTTCGTGCCATGGAGCACTCCATCTCTGCTGCAAAAGAATCCCTGAAAGCCTCTCAATGGAGTGCACTTCCAAGCATCAATTTATTCGGGAGTTACGAGTTCAACGACGAGATCCCCTTTGGGACACGGGGAGACGGTTA
>JBNJFK010000152.1:2299-5644 GCA_051746765.1 Bacteroidota bacterium | reverse complement strand
GTGATGTGGCCTCCCGAAATGCCAAGATCGTGACGGATGAGGGGCGCGGTGTGGGCGTCACCGGCAAAGCGGTCTATCTCGATTTTCGGGATGCAATCGAGCGGGACGGTCGCGAGGCGATCGAAGCGCGCTACGGCAACCTCTTTGATATGTACGAGAATATCACCGGCGAGAATCCCTACGAGATGCCGATGAAGATCTTTCCGGCGGTCCACTATACCATGGGGGGACTTTGGGTCGATTACAACTTGATGAGTTCTGTGCCGGGACTCTTTGTGGCCGGCGAGGCGAATTTCTCCGATCACGGTGCGAACCGTCTCGGTGCCAGTGCCTTGATGCAGGGATTGGCCGACGGCTATTTTGTAGCACCGTTTACCATCGGAAACTATCTGGCTGATGCCGAATTGGGCGAGCTCACCACGAAGGACCCCGCGTTTGATCGAAGTGCCGAAGAGGCGCAGGCGACCATTGACAAAATTCTCGCCGTGAAGGGAGACAAAACGGTGATCGAGTTCCACCGGGAGCTGGGTCAGATCATGTGGGACAAGGTCGGGATCTCCCGAAACGAGAAGGGTCTCAAGGAGGCGATCGAAGAGATTCGCTCCCTGCGCGAAGAGTTTTGGCAGCGAGTGAAGGTGCCGGGTGGCTCCAACTACTACAACAAGAACCTGGAATTTGCCCTGCGAGTGGCCGACTTCCTGGAGCTGGCCGAATTGATGGCCGTCGATGCCCTGGATCGGGACGAGTCGTGTGGATGCCATCTGCGTGACGAGCACCAGTCTGAAGAAGGTGAAGCCCTGCGAAACGACGAGGACTACTCGTATGTCTCTGCATGGGAGTACAAAGGGGTCAATGGCAAGCTGGAGGAGGAACTTCACAAGGAGGATCTCACCTTCGAATTTGTCGAGCTCAAGCAGCGAAGTTACAAATAAGCGGTGTCGCCACGGGTCGGTGAACCACCAACAGCCAACAGCAAGCGAGTACGATTATGAGCAGTAGCAACATGACCATTCATTTGAAGATCTGGCGCCAGGAGAACGCAGAGGCGAAGGGCCGGTTCGAAACCTACAAGCTCGATACGGTCAATGAGCACATGTCCTTTCTGGAGATGTTGGATGTGCTCAACGAACAGTTGATCAAGGAGGGCAAGGATCCGGTCGAGTTTGATTATGACTGTCGTGAAGGGATTTGCGGCTCCTGCAACATGGTGATCAACGGGGTTGCTCACGGGCCGAAGAAGATGACCCCGGTCTGCCAGCTTCACATGCGAAACTACAGTGATGGCGATACGGTGGTTCTGGAACCACCACGTGCCGCCGCTTTCCCGGTGATCAAGGATCTGGTCGTGGATCGCTCGTCGCTGGATCGAATTATTGAGTCCGGCGGATATGTGAGTGTAAAGACCGGATCGGCACCGGAAGCCAACACCATGCCGGTTGAACAGAAACTCGCCAACCTTGCATTCGACTATGCCACCTGCATTGGTTGCGGTGCTTGTGTGACGGCTTGTCCCAACTCGTCGGCCTCTCTCTTTACCGGCGCCAAAATTGCCCATCTGAACAAGTTTCCGCAAGGGCAACCGGAGCGAAGGAATCGGGTGGTTGCCATGGTCGAGCAGATGGAGAAGGAGGGGTTTGGCGACTGCTCCAACTTCGCCGAGTGCGAGGCGGTCTGCCCGGTCGGGATCTCGATTGCGGCCATTGCCGAGATGCGTCGGGACTATGTGAAGGCGCTTTTTCAGTGATCTGCAACTGAATCGAGACGGGGCCGATGATGAATGGCCTCGATCCATCGACTTCTTGTAGCCCCGATCCCTTTAGTGGATATCGGGGCTTTTTTTTTGATACCCGATTGTGCCAGGTCTTGCACCTGTAAATCCCCGGAGAATGGGTCGGTGAAAACCGGGCCTCCCCGTCTTTTCATTTGTTTTAATGTCGCTGATCAACGTACTTCTGTACAAAATCATGCCGAATTGATCTGTCCGAATGGTTGCTATTCGATCCGTTTCGGGATCGTTTACGAGAAGTTGCAAACGTGCAGACGACAGAAACCCGGCGACATTTCTCTGTCTGGATCACACGTCCATGACAAGATGTTTTCTCGAAATTGATCGATATTCCATGAAAAATCTTAAGAAACGGCTAAACAAGGGTGAGACGCTAATCGGATGCTGGTCCAGTCTGGGGAGTCCGATGACCTCGGAGATTACCGGGCTTTCCGGGTTTGACTGGGTTTTGATCGATTTGGAACATGGGGCCGGAGTGGAGAAAGACGCGCTCTCACAAATGCAGGCGCTCGAGCATACACCGGCTGCTTCCATTATCCGGGTGGAGAGTTCAGAGGAGAAGCGGATATCGCGCGTACTCGATATGGGTGCCGAAGGCGTGATGTGCCCCCGCGTGAACAGTGCCAAAGAAGCCGAATCGGTTGCCAAAGCACTTCGATATCCTCCGGAAGGCAACCGCGGTGTGGCAAAGATGGTTCGCGCCACACGTTTCGGACAGAACTTCAAAGAGTACTACGACAACCTTAAAGAGAACCTGTTGGGAATCGTGCAGATCGAAACGATGGAGTCGCTCAAGAACCTGGACGCCATTGCATCGGTCGAAGGAGTGGATGTCCTCTTTATTGGCCCGTCGGACCTTTCCATGGAACTCGGGATTTATGGGCAGTTCGATGCCCCGGTCTTTGTCAAGGCGTTGCAGGACATTACGAGTGCAGCGAAGAAGGCCGGAAAGGCGACCGGAATTCTTCTCAGCGACCCTTCCGATCTGCCAATGTATCACGAGATGGGCATACGCCTGATCGCCTGCGGTTCGGATGCAGGTTTTGTAGCCAAAGGGGCAAGAGAGACGGCACGCGAACTTCATTCCGAACGAAGCGGAATCAACAAGAACAGAACGTGATTGGACCCTTTTTTCTCTCCTCTTCGTTTCGAAGCCATTCCCAAGCTTCGCATATCCTGTATGAGTAGACCCCTGCGGACCGCGACGTTCCAGCAGAGTGGACGAACGTTCCAAGCGCGAATGAAACATGGGGGGTGGATGTCTCTCGGGAGTGTGATGCATGGCCGAATAACCGGGAGGTATGTTCCCCGGGACTGTGTTTTCGTGCAACACAACGGTAGTTGAACATTAGAAGAGGAAATAGTTGATTGATGAAAGAGTAATTGATTAGTGAATCAGGGCGGGGATCGGCCCTTCTAATGTAACTGTGGGCAGGAATCCATTGAACCGGCAACACTATCTGAATAATGAGGAGGATTGGATTGAGAGTATCCGCCAGGGTGAACATTCGGCATTCGAGGTACTTTTCAAAACCTATTATAAAAGTTTATTATTATAT
>JBNJFK010000152.1:0-2289 GCA_051746765.1 Bacteroidota bacterium | reverse complement strand
GCGGTTTGTACAGGAAGAGAGTATTGCCGAAGAACTGGTGCAGGAGGTGTTTGCCTGGATATGGGAAAACCGTGAACATCTTCAGATTACCGAAAAACTCCGTCCTTATCTGTACAAAGCAGTAAAAAATCATGCCCTGAACTTTTTAAAACATCACAAACTGGAAGTTAAATACAACGCCCGCTGGTCAGAAAATTATAAAGATTTCGTCATTCAGGCGCCGAGCGAGCTGGAGTCGGAACAATTACGGCTGGAAAAAATCCGCAACATTATCGGGCAGGCCATTGAAGATCTTCCTCCGCGCAGCAAGATGACCTATAAACTTCACCGATTTGACGGACTTACCTATCAGGAAATAGCCGACGTGATGAATATTTCCGTAAAGACGGTGGAGTCGCAGATGACCCGAACGTTGCAGATTCTCAGAAAACGCCTTGCCAACATACTCCCCTTGCTATTCGTCCTCTTGGTCGCCGGTTAAGCCCGCTCATGTACAGCCAGTTCTTCCCTTGAGTGCGCGTTGATCCGGATGCTCTCCATTGGTCTCTGTTCTCTCTTCCCTGCCTTCCCCGGAACTTTTGACCTGCCATCTTTGACGGGTGGTGAAGTGGTCACTGTCAAAAAAAAGTAAAAAAAATTACGGGGTCTTCGGATTTTCGATTGTCACAGGTATAGAGCAAGCAAATAATTCGAATCTGTTTTTGATCGGGTATTGATGACAAATCACACCATCTGGAAGCTGGTCCAGCAATATGTGACCGGTAACATTTCTCCGTCAATGCGGCGTGAACTCGAGAGATGGGCATTGCAGCATCCCGACAACAAAAAGCTGTTGGAAGAGGTGACACGCATCTGGGAACTGAGTCCCGAGGAAGATTTTGATGTCAACGTCCAAGACATGTGGGAGAGCTTTTACAGAGAACAGATCGAGAAGAACGATCTGGTATCGGTACGGTCTCAAAGTCACCATCACAGTTATCTGAGATCCAATGGAAAAATGAAGAATATTCTTCGTGCCGCTGCGGTGGTCTTGGTCTCGGTTTTTGCCGGATATTTTACTCAAACCCAGTTGGCCAGCGAAAAGCACGTCGATTCTGAACTCGCTTCGGATTTTTATTTGATGCAGGAGTTGGTGACGAGCGACAAGGAAAAAGCAAGCATTATCTTTTCCGACGGGACGGAAGTGATATTGAATGCGTCCAGTTCACTTCGGTTTCCGAAACAGTTCAACGGGTCGGTCCGGGAAATACAATTGGATGGAGAAGCCTACTTTAATGTTGCGCGAAACCCGGATAGCCCCTTCATCGTCCACACACGGGATGCAGCCGTCGAGGTGCTGGGGACGAAATTTAATGTACAGGCCTGGAGTGAAGATGTTCGTGCCGAAATCGTGGTAAGAGAAGGCAAGGTGTCTGTTGCCTCGGAAAGTGAAGAGTCCGGTCAAACCGGAGTGGTTCTAAACGAGGGCGAATTCACTCAGGTGAGTCAGGGAAAGAGTCCGGTTCATCCACAGAAAGTGAATTCCGAGAATTATCTGCTATGGACCGAAGGCGGACTTCATTTTGACAATACGCCTCTTCAGGATGTCTTCAGAAATATCGAAAGGAGATTTCAAGTGGATATTACTGTACATGATGAAGAGCTATTGATGATTCCTTTCACAAGTACGTTTTATCAGGCTGAACTGAACGAGATTCTGACCGTTATCGCAGCTTCGATGAAGCTGGAATATCTGCGTGAAGGTAGTAAAATCGAGTTTTCCAATGGTAACAATTCGTGAATGTTGTCGGCTTCTCGAAAAGATGTGTCACCGACCATTCATCATCTTTTAACCTGAATGGGATTTCCTGAATACCAATTCACCAATGCAAATAAATCAAAGGTACCATGATGACAACAACGCTTCGGAATAACTCGATGGGTTTTTTAGTGGGATGGGTGCTTCTTTGTACGCTGCTCAGTGTGGAGGCACAAAGTCAGGAACGCAATCAGAGAACCTCCTACCTGTCTTCCAGTTGGGTGACCGCTTCTGAGGCACAGGATATGTTCTACAGTGCGGATCTGACCAAGAAGATCAGTGTTCAAATGGATGATCAGACACTCGAGGAGGGGCTCAGGGATATTGCCGACAGGACGGGTCTGAAATTGACCTACCGGGGGGATATTATCGTTGACAAACGGGTCACGATTCGTGAACCTCAGATGAGTGTAAGCGAAGCATTGGGACACATGCTCGAGGATACGGGATTGGACTACAAGGTTTCCCGACATGGATACCTTTTGATTTTA
>JBNJFK010000151.1:0-5651 GCA_051746765.1 Bacteroidota bacterium | reverse complement strand
CGAGTAAAAAAAAGTCGGTCAAGAGGTGAAAAGGCGTGAATAAGGTGTCTGTGTGGATGATTCGTCTGGCCTTGATCTGGTTGATGATCGCGGTATTTACTGGTGGGTGCCTTTTATTGGAAAGTGCCGGCATTCTGTCGATCCGAATCAAAAACTGGTTGCCCGTTCACATTACGAGCGCCGTGGGTGGATGGATGGTTGGAATGATTGCAGGAACGGGACTCTGGATGCTTCCTCGTTTCGTTCAACCGGGTGGACGACACCGTCGGTTGGATGGGTGGTGGCACCCGGTTCTGATTCACGGTGGATTGGCCTTGTGGGTCACGGGCCTGATAACAGGTTGGTACGTGTGGATCGGAATGATGATGTGGATCACCGGTGTGTTATCCGTTATTCCTGTGTTCTGGATTCGGAGTCAACGATTGAGGCTGTCATGAAAATGGACAGAGAGAAGTGGTCAACTGAAAAGAGTAAACATGAAGTCTTTGAACGGTTGGTTCAGGAAATAGAAAAGAGTAATTTAAGACAAGAGAATGTGAAATCAGAAACGGGGATAAATCACGCTCGCATGTTGTTATCGAAGTCGTGCGTATACGGTTTGCGCGCAGCACTATTTCTTTCTGCCGGTGAGCAGGGTCAATACATTCCAATTCGGAATATGAGCGAAAAACTGGACATTTCGTTCCACTTTTTAACCAAAATCCTGCAGCAACTTACGGCCGAAGGTCTACTGGAATCCTACAAGGGTCCGAATGGTGGCGTTCGTCTTACACGTGGCAGTGACGAGGTAAGTCTATTGGATATCGTACGTGCGATAGACGGAGATGCCATGTTCAAGGAGTGTGCATTGGGACTACCGGGTTGTGGCCACATGACTCCCTGTCCGATGCATGACAAGTGGACAGTTACCCGCGAACAGATCCGCGATATGTTGGAAGGAACGACTCTCAAGGAACTGAGTTCGCGAGGGAAGGAGTTCAATTTACGGATCAACGCAACGGGTGGGTTTGAAGGGTTTTCGTAATAAATCAATTGGTGGGTAATGTGTTTGTGCTCAGTTTTAAGATATAATTCTCTTTTTTCCTGTTATAAAATTCCCAAGAGCGGGAAGCACGGAACGGTCGGGTTGCACGACCTCGTATGTAGGGAATCTTCTTACGCCTGTAGTGGCGAATCCTACAATCGATTCAGCACCACCCCTGTGAATGTCATACGTAACTCTTGTGTAGATTGGAATCTCAACCCTATAAACTCATAGAACAACCATGATGAAACGAACAACAGCGACACTCACACTCTTGATCTCGATTTTTCTTGTCTCTTGTGGTGGATCCGGTGACAGTGGGTCAGATGCTTCCAGCGAAACGTCCAGTGCACCGGCGCAGGAGGAGTCTTCCGGTGAATTGAGTGCATTCGAACAGGAACACGGAATTGGCCCTGTGACCGAGCTGCTGGACATTGGCGATGGCGTGGATACGGCTCTGGCCGAGCAGGGGCAGTCGATTTTCGAAGAGAAATGCACGGCTTGCCATGAAATGGAGAACCGGCTTGTGGGCCCGCCGCTCGGTGATGTAACCGAACGACGCTCCAATGAGTTCATCATGAATTTCATTTTGAATCCATCGGGCATGACAGAAGATCATCCGGTCGGCAAAGAGCTGTTGGCAGAATACACGACGCCAATGGTGTTTCAGGATGTAAGCGAAGAGGACGCGAGAGCGATACTGGAGTACTTCAGGTCCGTCGCTTCCAATTAATCAGCAATCGAGGTATTCAAGGGATTATTTATCTCTACTAATGAATTATGTTCTGCTCTCTATCAGGAGATGCCCGGTACTGAGTGGGCCGTACCGGCCTCCAGTGATGTAGAGATCGCCTGGATGACAGGCGGTACGTTGTTAACAAGTTGGATCTACCTCGTGTCCCGACGGAGGTCGGGGCACAAGATCCCCGTATCCGGACCTTGGGTGACACCAGGTCCGGATTTTAATTTGGAAGTACATGCTTTGAGATCTTTTAATGAATGTATTGACGATGAAGCATGGACACACGACAATTTGAGCTGAGGAACGTCTGATGCGGATTCCGATCGATTTGGTTCGAAGGTATGACCAGCCGGGGCCCCGGTACACCTCTTATCCAACAGCGGTTGAGTTTGATGGAAGTTCCAGCCCGTATGCGATGAAGACCATCTGGGGAGTGGGACTGGAAGATGCACGTACAGGCGACCATGTTCGCGGTCTCTCTGTCTACCTGCACCTGCCGTTCTGTCGTTCGCTCTGTTGGTATTGCGGATGCAACAAGATAATTACCAGGGATCCGTCGGCGGCAGATGAGTATTTGGACTATCTGGAGAAAGAGATGGATCTTTGGCTCCAGCGAATGGAGTCCAGAGGACCGGTTCGCCAGATTCATTTTGGTGGCGGAACGCCAACATTTTTGAGTCCGACACAATTGGATCGCTTGGGCGAGATGCTGCACCGACGATTTGTGATTGATGACGAGACCGAGTTCAGTGTCGAGATTGACCCGCGTCACTGTGATCCGGATCGAGTCGCTTCGTTGGCAGATATGGGGTGCAACCGGGCCTCTCTCGGAGTCCAGGACCTGGATCCGGACGTGCAGCAGGCGATTCACCGGGTTCAGCCTTTCGAAATGACGCAGGAGAGCATTTCACTTCTGCGCAGTGCCGGAATTCACGGGGTAAATCTGGATTTGATTTACGGTCTTCCGCGTCAGAATCGGAACTCCTTTCTGCAGACCATAGACCGGGTGATGACATTGCAACCGGACCGCCTGGCGGTCTACAGCTATGCACACTTGCCGGATCGTATTCCATCACAGCGATTGATCGACCCGGATGTGATGCCGTCTTCAGACGAGAAACTCGCCATGTTTGTCGAGTCGAGCGGGTCTCTTGTCGAATCCGGTATGGAGTGGATCGGGATGGATCATTTTGCACGATCGGAGGATGCTCTCACACGTGCTCTTCACGAGGGAACCCTGCAGCGGAATTTTCAGGGGTATAGTACAGAGGCGCAGACGGATTTGATCGGATTTGGTGTATCGGCTATTTCCCAGTTCGACTCACTCTATTTGCAGAACGAGAAGGAGTTGAGTTCATATTACGAGAGAATTGATAAGGGAGAACCGGCTGTTGCCAGAACACTTGTTCTGCATGATGAAGATCGTCTCCGGCGCGAGGTGATCATGGAGGTGATGTGTCGGAATAAACTGGACTACGATACGATCGAAAGAAAATGGGATATCCCGTTTCGAGAGCACTTTGAACGAGAGCTCGATCGACTGGAACCGATGGAGCGTGACGGGTTGCTGGTACGCAGAGATCGAGCACTGGAACTGACGTCGTTAGGCCGCTATTTTCTGCGAAACATGGCGATGGTTTTCGATGCCTACCGAGAGATTGGGACGAACAGCACCGCCTTCTCCAGAACTGTATAATTTTTTCATCATGGATCAGAGTTCGACCATCCATTCAGGCCCCGGGCGCTGGGTCGTCCGTTGGTATGTTACGGGAGCCTTGCTTATCGCGGTCACCCTTGTCATTGGTGGAGTCACCCGGCTAACCGATTCCGGACTCTCCATGGTGGAGTGGAAACCGATATTGGGCGTTGTGCCGCCTGTTAGTGAGCAGGGATGGGAGGAGGCCTTCGACATGTACAAGGCGTACCCGGAGTATCAGCAGCACAATCGAGGGATGAGTCTGGACGAGTTTCAGTTCATCTACTTTTGGGAGTACCTTCACCGGATGTCCGGTCGGGCACTCGGTATGGTTTTTCTGATACCATTTGGCCTCTTTCTTGTAAAAGGGTGGCCGGACCGACGCGAGCGTCGTCGCTCTCTCCTGCTTCTTGCGCTCGGGCTTTCCCAGGGGTTTATGGGGTGGTTTATGGTGAGTAGTGGATTGGTGGACGTTCCCTGGGTAAGCCACTTTCGGCTGGCCGCCCATCTGATGCTGGCTGTCTTCCTTTTCGCCGTATGCGTCTGGTTTGCTTTGGATTTAAGCAATCGACTGCGACAGATGCAATTTCGCGAGGTTCAGCCAGTGAGTGGTCAGGAGGCTGCAAGACGACATTCCCTGCAGAAGATTCTCTGGGGTGTTCTCACACTTACGGCGTTACAGATGGTTTGGGGGGCTTTTGTGGCGGGACTTCACGCCGGGCATATCTATAATACATTTCCGTTGATGGCGGGTCAGTGGATTCCGGCAGGAATGGGGCAGTCCGGTTCGTTCTGGCTCGACCTGAGCAGTAATCCGGCGACGGTACAGTGGGTGCACCGGGTGCTTGGAACATTGCTGCTGCTCTGGACCGGCAGGATCTGTTGGCGGGTGTTCCGGAATCCGCCATTACACGGAGAGCGTCGAATGGCGTTCGGTCTGCTTCTGCTGATCTTGGTGCAGTACCTGTTGGGTATCGTGACGCTTCTGACCCATGTACCACTGCTTTTGGGGGTTCTTCATCAGTTTGCAGCACTCGTGTTGGTTGGTTATCTGGTCCTCTGGATGCATCGGTTACACAGTGCCCGAATGCCCTGGTTGCCTTCGGGGACCCGCAGGCGGCAACCGGGAGAAACAAACGAGGTGTGATATGAATGCAACACTGTTTCACATTTCTCTGTTTGTCCATCTGATTGCAGTCGCCTTCTGGCTTGGGGGGATGCTCTTTACGGCAGGTGTGCTTGTTCCGGTGAGTCGACGGAAACTTTTTCTTCCGTTTCGCGGAGCTCTTTTTACACAGATGGGAACCCTCTTCAGTCGAATCAGTTGGGGGATGTTTCTACTGCTGGTGGTCAGCGGGATCGGAATGCTGATCGGGAAAGGATATCCAACGGTAGATCTACTCTCTTCCCGGTTTTGGGGGTCTCCCTATGGTGGGGTACTTATGGGAAAACTGCACATCTTTTCGTTGATGTTGGTCATTAGCGGTTTGCACGATTTCTGGTTGGGCCCGAAAGCGGCTCGCTGGATGGAGGAGTCACCGGAATCGGTTCGTACGGACCGAATGCGCAAGGTGGCGAGCTGGATCGGGCGAATAAACCTGATTCTTGGTTTGGCCATTCTCTGGTATGCCGTACAACTATCGCGCGGAGGAATGGGATGAAGTTGCAGACGATGGAGCGGCTCACCGAGCATCCCTCCTGGCACCGTCTCTGGAAGTTGGCACTGGCATCCATGATACTGGCAGCTGCAACCGGATTACTCTATCGTGGACAACTACTCTACGGATGGATTGATGGATGGTCGTTGACCCACATTCGGCATGCACATTCTCATCTGATGTTTTTCAGTTGGGTGACTCCAGTTCCGATGCTCTATTTTTCGATCCGGCGGACGCGGGAGGGGGAGTCTGCGGGGCGAGGACAACTCTTCTGGATCTACTGGATCGTGGTGGCAGGGTTGCTTTCATATCCGTTTTTTCTACTCTTTGGATATCGTCCGGCCGTAATGGGTTCCATGGAGCTCCCCCTCTCGGTCATGCTCTCCGGAGTGGTGATGATTGGTTGGTACGGCTACACTTGGTGTTGGTGGCGGGCAAAAAAACATTCATCGGTAATCGGGGATGGGGCAACGGATCTCTTTGAAGGGGGACTGCTGATGTTGGTTCTCTCCTCATTGAGTGCCTGGGGAG
>JBNJFK010000150.1:0-5661 GCA_051746765.1 Bacteroidota bacterium | reverse complement strand
GCCAGAGAACCGTATTGATCCGGCGCATGGTGGGCGTCATACCGTTGAGCGTAAGTGTTCGGGTGTACGCTTTGTCGGTAAAGCCGGCCATATACTCGACCAAATCGGAAACCGTTTCTCCTTCAAGCAGTTCAAAAAAGCCAATCCGTTTGGCTTCTCCCCAGACGTGGACACGATTCTCGTAAGGACCAACCTGAATCACATCCTCGTCTCGCAACCGAATGTTTCCACTTTGATCTCCATCGATCAAAAAGTCGTACATATCAAAGGTATGCACCGGTTCCCCGCGTCGCAGGACCCGTATCTGTCGGAAGGTTCCTTTTCGATTGGGACCACCGGCAGCGTAAAGCGCATTAAAGAGCGTCGAAAGTGAGGAGACCGTGTAACTTCCCGGTTGCTCCACTTCGCCGGTCACCGTCACGCGGATACTGCGGATATTACCCAGACTCACCCGCGCCCACGTGTTCGCCTCCGACGGATTGTTGGGACGGAGGCCGGAGTAGATACTTGCAAGCTGCTCTACCACCTTTTGATTCGCCTCCTCGATGCTCATCCCGGAGACCTGAATCGGGCCCAGGTTGTCGACACGAATGTAGCCCTCGGCGTCGACAAGGAGCTGGTAGTTCTGCTCGGCGGCTCCCCAAACATTGATCATCAGCTGATCACCGGCTCCGACGCGGTAATCCTGAGGCGTCGGTACATTAAAGGAGGGCTCGAACGAAGTGGAAACGCGACCGAAAAGTTCCATCCCGAATATCTTGAGTGAATCAGGAGTCGTCGAGTCGGGCAGAGCTTCAAACATATCGTCTCCGTCCATATCCCCCGCAAAACGGGTCTCCCCCGTTGGGCGCTCACGCTGCAGAGACTGTGACTCCTCGCCGGTTCCCATCATCTGAATCTGGCGAAGACGAGAGACAAGTTGACGCGCCTGAGTCGGACTTGCACCACGAGAGATTGCCAACTGCTCTACCTGTTCCATCGAGAGCCCACGATCCTCGATCTCCTGGTTTGCCTGCTGAAGCTGAGAATCGGAAAGCTGGTTCACATTGATGTTGCGAAAATCAATATCGCTCAGGCTCTGCGCCTGAAGGTCAGGAGTGAAAAGCAGAAATAACACGATCAGAGCCGGTGTCCAGTATCGAAGAGCAGTGAGCATTCGGGAAAAGTCCATCATCGGTCGTTCGTATGCGTGGCACTGTGGCAGAGTGAATCCTCATTCGATCACAACCGACAGGCCAGGTTCAATCATTTGATTCAATTATTTGTCCGGCGACAATCAGATACCGCCAACACAGCACGGAAGCTAAACAATTTCTTGCTCTTGAGGAACCCCGATCAATGCCACCTGCAGATCCATCAGGTTGTGGCCGGTAGGCCCGCTGCGAATATGAGCGTCCAACCCTTCCAGCGTCGACCACGAGTCATTTTTTTTCAGAGTTTCGTTCAGGTCGAGTCCCCGCTCTCGAGCAATGGGTACGGTTCGCTCATGAACGACCCCTCCGGCCGAATCCGTCGGCCCGTCCACTCCGTCGGTCGCCAAGCTCACAAATGTCCACAGGGTATTGGAACTACCTCCCCATCGCTCCATCTCCATTGCTACACGAAGGGCCAGCTCCTGATTGCGACCACCTTTCCCGTTACCCGTTACGTTGACTGTGCTTTCACCGTACCAGAGAAGTGCCACGGGCAGTGAATTATTCATTGCCTCTTGGATCGCTTCCGCCATTACCGTGCTAACCTCTTCTATCGGCTCACGATAGGCCCCCCGCGCAACTTGAACAGATATCAACCCGTTCGAATCCGGCCAGTTCCGTCTGAGAGCCTCCCCACCCCGCTCCGCCAACCTCGATGCGCTGGCGACCAGAATCTGCTCATGTTCATTTGGCGCCCTAGACACGAACCATTCGGATCCATGTTCTGAATGGGAGCGCTCCAACGCCTGACGCACAGACGTAGGCGAATCATTCCAGAGCCCACGCTCCCGCAATAACTCGATGGCTCGCGCAGTTTCGATCACGCAAGCCGTGGTTGGCGCGCTACCGATGACCGAGAGGGAATCGCCGGGGACATCGGATACAATCAAATCAATCAGTCGTGTTTGTGCCAAACGAGGCAAGAGCTGGCCTGCCTTTACCTTCGAGAGAGCTTTGCGCACGAGGTTCATTTCGTGGATGGTTGCCCCCGATCGAAGCAATCCTTGGTGAACGCTGCGAAGATCCTTAATCGATACTCCATCCAAAGGCGAACAAAGAAGGGAGGAGCTCCCCCCGGAGAGAAGATAGAGAACCAGCGCTCCTTCCGGGATCTGCCCGCAAAGCTCGATCATTTCATCTGTTGACTCCCGGTTCATTTCTTCAGGGAGAGGATGAGAGCCATAGCGAACAGCAACGGGGCCTACGGTCGATTGCTTCTGTTCTTTGCCAGTCTCCCCCGCTGGTGCAATCACCAATCCACCGTGAACCGAATTTCCCAGTATCTGAACCGCCGCGCTGGCCATCGAAAGTGCGGCCTTTCCGGAACCCAGAATCCAGACGCTTTCATCGCCAACCGACCACGTCCGATGGCCTGCTTTTAGAAGAGATCCCTTCCTCGTCCAGGAAAGCGTGTCCTGAACAGCCCTCCCAGGACTCACCGATTCCAACGTGGCAATCATCTGCCGGGCAAGCCAGGTTCCGACTCGCCCGCCACCGGACCCCACCTGCAGGGAGTCGCTCAATGAAGACGTCTTGGACGCACTCACTGGAAAAGCTCCGGATGTCGGATGTCCAACGGAACTCCCAAATCGGCTCCCGGAAGTGCGCGATTACCTCGAGTTTCCAGAAGGTTCTCCTCTCTCAATCCCTCGATCTCTCCCTCAACGGTACAACCGAGAAGCTGAACGAGCGGCACGCCTTCCAACCCGATTGTCTGCTCCCCGCCCAATACACCCGAGCGATTGCCGGGGGACTCGCCCAACTCAAACGTGCTCTCCTGCAATCGGCACTGCTCCAGGCTCAACAGCCGACTGGTGGTCAGCACCTCCCCAATTGGAGCACTGTCACGGACTGTTACTGGCCCGTAGCTACCCGGAGAAAACCCACGCCCGGCCATGATCTCGAGCCGGCCGGGGTTCTCCAGATGGACATTTTCGATAAGTACACGATCAGGCACTCGAACCGGGCTATAGAAATCAAAATCAGGATCAATCCAGTGAGCAAAGAGTCGGACATCCCCCTCATTGCCTTGCACGCGAATATCGCGCATCGTCACCCGTCCGTACAGATCTCCGATATCCCCACGGGCGGAGAAGATCCCGCCCTCGCCCCCCAAAACGGTGACATTTTCGATATTCACGTTGGCTCCAGTGATCCCAAGCGGTCGGATTTTTCGGAAGTGCCAGGACTGCAGATCGGCTTCTGGAGTGGTGTAGCCGGGAATGGTAACCGACTGACCGGTGAGCGTCACATCCCGAACGGTGTAGTTGCGCCCGTAATGATCGTCAATGACACCGAAGAGCCCGCCCTGAATGGTGATGTTCTTCCCGTGCCTCCCGTCCATCCCCTTGCGGGCATTGACCGAGACGGTATTGTAGTAACGGATGTCCGCTACATTGAAATTCAGAAGGTTATACCCCAGCCCGGTATAGGTGGCCCCGGAGATGTACCCGTCATAGAACGATATATTGGCCACATTCCGCAGACTCACCAAATTGGAGACGGTAGCCTCCCGATCACGTACATTCACCTGAAGCCCCCGGAAGGTCATATTGCTTCGCTGAACCTGAACGGCCCCCGAATGCAGTCGGTAGGTGGTCCCGTCATTGTTTTTCAGTCGAACTTCGACCCGCAGCCCGTCGATGGTGACCGGCTCATCGGGTGGGGTGTAGCCCACCTCCATCACCACCTTGCGCCAAACAACGATAGAGTCTTCAGTATCTTCTTCATCATCATACTCATACCGGTGGACCGTGTTCATTCCTGAAGTATCGGGCCTGACCGACCCCACTTCTCCCCGCCCCAAGTGGGCATGATCGTACCCGGTTCCGGGCCCACTTGGCCAGGTCGCCTTGAAGATCTCGCCATCGAGGGCGACGTAGTCTCCCTTCTCGTATGTCACTCCCTCCTGCCAGCTGGGTACATCCGTGAGCTCCGGATAGTCAAAGGCCAGTTCAGGATAGATCTCCCCACTGGCTGACACGATTCGTGAGAGGTCATTTCGCTCGTAGAACTGATCTCCCTTGGCATTGTTTCGCGAGGAGAAGAAGTCACTTGAATAAAGGCGAAGTGTACCTCCTTGGTCCAAACTCACGCTTTCCGAAATTCCATCTGCTCTCGCAATGCCGTCCCACTCGGGTAACATTGTCTGACCCTCACGCAGACCAACATAGGGAGCAGAATCGAGCAGGATCTCTTCATGATCAGAGGCAAAGATGATGTTGGGATCATTTACCGGGTAGTGCGACTCCACATAGGTAAAAAGGTTGAGGCGAGTCCGGGAGGTGTCGACCTCGAGTTCTTTCACCCATAATCCGTGGTTCACCAGATTGGATCGAATCTCGACGTCACTACCGAAGAGGTAGGTCCCCGAGGGGACAACAAGCGTACGTCCAGAGGAGATCGCCGCCAAGTCAGCAGCACGCTGCAAGGCCTCGGCATCATCGGCCTCTCCATCCCCGACTGCGCCGAACCACTGAGGGTAGACCTCTTGGATCACCGGTCTTCCTTGAACAACACCTGGTCCAGAAAATATGGGGTACTGGCCTGCGATCAGTTCCCCGCCAATTGTAAGTGTATCCTCTTTCTCGATCCAGAGCGAAGACCCGCGTGGAACCTCAATGGAAAGCGAATCTGGAACATATACTCCTGACGCATCCCATTCGCCGGGGGGCAATACGACGTGGTTCTCTCCCACCGAGATCCGGTAATCGATCAGCTCCTGTAGGTTGCCCGCGCCGTCATCCAGAAAAGTTGGATTGCTTGTTGCGCAGGCTGTGAAAATGATGAGACAAATGAGGCCTACTGTACCCCACAAACAACATGAAGTTTGGACTGGTTCAATGGATTCCTCAAGATTAGGTAGAGCACATGTCGTAACAGAGTGGAGCATGGGCATTCTCGACCGTTCATTGATTAACGTGGAGCGTCATCCTAACTGACAAGCAACTGAACGACGATAAGGCTCCCCGTTCTTACGATCAAATCTGTCGATCAGCTTTTTGGGCACTCATCGACTAATTGAGTTTACCCCATCGAAAACAACCAATTCAGCGATTCTGCGGCCCACCTCAAATTGCAAGCTCTGATTTTTCAACACCTACGATTAGACGTCCGCCTTTTGCGCACCGCTATACGTGGGAACCAAGTTGTAGATCTCTTCACGGATGGCATATGCATCCCCTTCGGATGCCACTTCATACAACCGGTCCAACCGCTCTGTCAAATTGGGCAAGACACCGTTCTTTCTAGCCATGAAAATCTTGTCGTACTTCGTGATATCCGTCCCTTCTTCTGCGGTGAGAAGTTCCTCAAACAATTTCTCGCCCGGTCTCATACCTGTGTATACAATCTCGATTTCCTTGTCCGGTTCATAGCCACACAACCGAATGAGATCTCGAGCCATCTGTTCGATGTTCACCGGATCTCCCATATCCAATACATAGACCGCACCATTGTGATTCAGCGC
>JBNJFK010000149.1:0-5690 GCA_051746765.1 Bacteroidota bacterium | reverse complement strand
GAGGTGTTGCTTCGGTCAGAGGGAGGGGATCCGCTGGTTTGGCGAGGGTCTCTCGGGGAGGGATGGATCACACTTTCTACACTCGACTGGGAGGAAGGCCCGCAGGGCTGGACTCATCATCCTCTCTTTCCACTTCTTCTGAATGGGTTGTTAACCCCTCCCGAGACCGTTCAGGATGGACGGACAATGGAGGCAGGGGTCGATACGTTGACAACCCGTGAGGCACCGTTGGTCAAACAGGAACTGTCCGAAGAAGAGACCCCGCAGAACCGTGTTCCCTGGAGAGCGTGGGTTGGGATTGGGCTGGCGCTGCTCTTGACGGAATCGGTTGCAGGTCGTTACTTGTCGGGACGGAGGAAGTAGCGATCGGCGGATGTGAGATCGAAAGGAGATAGTATGGAGAAACTTATCATCTGGTTGGATGCACTTCACTGGCCATTAATGGCGGGTGTAGGGTTTACGCTGCTTTACGCCATCGGCAGCCTGGTTCAAGCGGTTCGTTTGCGATCGGTCCGCATGAGCTGGAGTCGGGGTCTCTGGTCGCCGGTGCCTATTCGGAGTGTCGGTGTTCTTTTTGCCGGTCTTTCGGTCGCACTCGCCTTCTGGATAAGCGGTGGTGAGCGGTTGGCGACCGAAGCGATTGCAGCCGGCTGGATGGGATTGAATGGGTTTGTGGCCATCTGTTTTACCGGACGCACCTACATTACCGATTCCGGTGTGGTAAAGGATCTGCACCGGCCGTATCGTACCGTCGCGTGGTACCAGATTGTGGATTACCTGCATAGTGAGGGTGAAGAGTGGATATTCTTGTATCAGGTGACAACCATGAACGGGTCCGGGGGAATGGTCTATCGTCGGTTGACGTTGCAGATACCGGAGGAGAAGAAAGAGGCCTTTAAAAAAATTGTATCTTCCAAGGTGGCAGTTGAT
The DNA here is from genome assembly GCA_051746765.1 of Bacteroidota bacterium. Classification (GTDB taxonomy): domain Bacteria; phylum Bacteroidota; class Rhodothermia; order Balneolales; family Balneolaceae; genus JBBEBE01. The sequence continues at coordinate 4,760 of JBNJFK010000149.1, read as the reverse complement.
CTGGATCTGCCTGCTCGAAGCAGGAGGTCGGATCGCTTGCCCGACGAAGAACACCAAGGCGGAGAGACGCAGTGATCGACGATATTCAGCACGGACAATTGGAAAGAGAACGAGTGGTCCTCGTCGGCCTCTACGGGCCGGAGATCGAGAAGTTTCAGGCGTGCGAGTATCTCGACGAGCTTGAAATGTTGGCACACACGGCGGGCGCCGAGACGGTGGAAAAGGTGTTGCAGAACCGGACCCATCCCGATCCATCGACCTATATCGGAGGAGGGAAGCTGGATGAACTCGCGACATGGGCCGACGAGTTGGGGATTGATGCATGGATCTTTGATGACGATCTCTCACCGACCCAGATTCGGAACATCGAGAAACGAACCAAACGGAAAGTTCTCGACCGTAGCGGGCTCATACTTGACATTTTTGCATCCCGGGCCCAAACGTCGGCATCCCGGACACAGGTCGAATTGGCACAGCTTCAGTATCTGCTGCCACGATTGACCCGATTCTGGACTCACCTTTCCCGGCAGACGGGGGGGATCGGGACCAAGGGCCCCGGCGAGACGCAGATCGAGACCGACCGCCGTCTCATCGGACGCCGGATTTCCGTACTCAAGGAGAAACTGGAAAAACTGGACCGACAGCGAACAACCCAGCGCAAGCGACGATCGGACCAGATCCGAATCTCGCTGGTCGGATACACCAACGCCGGCAAATCAACTCTGATGAACGAGCTCACAGAGACGGAAGTCCTGGCCGAGGACAAGCTTTTTGCGACCCTGGATGCCACGATTCGTCGGTGGGACTTGGGCCCGCATACGGTGCTTCTTTCCGATACCGTCGGGTTTATCCGGAAGTTGCCGCACAATCTGATCGAGAGTTTCAAGTCGACATTGGACGAGGTGCGGGAAGCCGACATCCTGCTTCATGTTGTGGATGCCTCTTCCTCTTCGATTGAGGATCACATTCAAGTGGTACGAGAGACGCTAGAGGAGATGGATGTGGTCAATAATCGACTTCTGCTTGTGTTCAACAAGATCGATCTGCTGGAGCCGGATCGGTTGCAGACTCTGCAGCGGGACTGGCCGGATGCACTCTGGGTGTCGGCTGAACGGGCCATGGGGCTGTCTCTGCTACGTCGTCGAATCGAAGAGATGATTCGAGAAGACTATGTTGATTTCCGATATAAAATCCCGTTAACTCACTACAAGGCGGTTGCATTTCTTCACGAAACGGCCGTTGTAGATGAGGAACTTTTTGAAACAGACGAAGTTGTAGTATCAGGAAGCGTTTCAAAAAGGAACCAGAAACGGGTAGAGTCCATGTTGACCAACCTTCAAGGCTCACCCACATGACGAGGAGGGCGAGATGTTGATCGAGACGTATATCGACAAAGAGTTTACCCCGCTCATGCCATCGGACAGCCTGGATTATGCCCGGCAGCGGATGGAGCAGGCAGAGAGTGACATCCTTCCCGTCGTGGAGTCGACGACCGGTCAATTGATCGGTCTGCTCCGGCTCGAAACGATCGAGAACGAATCTCCTGCAGATGTGGTGGCGTCGGTCACCCTGTCGGAGGCCCCCATGCTTCTGCCCTCTCAATTTGTGTATGATGCCCTGCGGACTCTTCGTCAGCGAGAATTGCGCTTGTTGCCGGTCATGGACGCCCGACACGTCTACCTTGGCGTGATTCAGCTTCAATCCCTCCTGGAAGAGATGCCGGAGTGGATGAACCTGGATGCCGACGGAGCTCTGGTCGAAGTGTGGGTTCCCGCTCAGGAGTATCAGCTCTCAAGATTGGTGGACATCATCGAGCAAGAGGAGGCGCATGTACTCGGGTTTTCGGTCCACACTCCGGTGTCGGACGAGGAGCCGGTCTCCATTCTCTTCAAACTGGATCTTTTGGACGCTTCACCGGTGAGCCAGTCTCTGCGACGTCACGGATACGAGGTACGTACCGAAAGTCAAGGAGACGTTCTCGAGCTGGATCTTTCGGAACGCGCAGATGAATTGATGCGCTATCTGAATGTTTGAGGGCAGCGTCTCTCCCATGGAGAACCATTGCCAAATCCTCTCTATATTGGCCCACCGGACAACTGGCAACTGGATCGAGAGAAGAGGACGGCGACTATGATTCGTACCATGGTGATGACGCTTTTGCTGCTCAGTACAGCTACATGGACAGCAGCTGAGGCTCAGGGGGTGAATGGATCCCCGGAGAAGCAGTATCAGACGGCACTTCAACAGTTCCAAGAGGGGATTTATACCGAGGCGATGGACGGGTTCCGTCAGGTAACCGAATCGACCGGAAACCGGGCCATGGCCGAATCGGCCGGGTACTATCTGGTACTGGCAACGGCTCGGGTCGAACCGGAGATGTTGGACCGGAGAACCGAGTGGTTCGTCCGTCGGTTTCCTCATTCGCGACGGGCAGCCGACCTGCTCAAGGAGGTGGGACACCACAAGCTCGAGACAGGGGCCCATCGTACCGCCATTACATGGTTCGAGCGAGCCGTTGAGCGACCGATGAGTCGTCGCCAGCGTACCGAGCTTCTCTACCAAATGGGAGACGCGGCAGCCATGGATGGAGAGACCCGGGAGGCACGCTCCTATTTCATGCGTCTGGCCGAGGAAGATTCGGGATCCGTCTGGGCTCCACGAGCACTCTACGCCCGCGGCCGTCTTTTCCTGGAGGAGGAGCAGTATGAAGAGTCGGCCGAGGCATTCGAGATGCTTCGCCAGCGGTATCCCGATGATGCGATGACCCGACGAATCGGAACAGCACTCGGGGAGTCGTACTATCTGCAACGTCGCTATCGCGAGGCGATCGATGCACTGACTGATGCCACTTCGGACTTGTCCGGAGAGGGACTGACTCGTGCGGTCTATCTGATTGCCGAGAGTCACAACATGCTCGATGAGCTGGATCAGGCGCAGCAGTACTACCGATACTATTTGAACCGGGTAGAAGACTCCGATGCGCAACGGATCGCTTACTACGGTCTGGGATGGGTCTACCACAAGCAGGAGATCTACCACTGGGCGGCTCAGTCATTTGAGCGGGCAGCCGACGGTGAAGACGAAACCGCGCGGAAAGCACTCTATTATCAGGCGGCAAATCACAAGCTCTCCGGATCGTACAGACAAGCATTGGAGACATTTCGCGCATTTGGCGAACGGTATCAGGAGGGACTCTTTGTCGAAGAGGCCTACTACGAGTGGGCATTGACGGCCGTGGAAGCCGGCCGTTATGTGGAAGCGATCGAGATACTGCTGCCGATGGCGCGTCGGGCAGACGATCTTCGTAACCCCGGGCCTGTCATTACTCTTCTGGGGGAGGCCTACTTTGGGAATGCCGAGTATACCCGCGCACTGGAGGCGTTCGAGATCGCCGATCAGATTGACGAGGTGGATCCCGCGACACGGCTACAAGCCCGTTTCCAGCGTGCATGGGTTCGATACAGTAATCAGGCGTATGCACAAGCCCAGGGGGAATTTCAAGCGGTGTATGAAGAGGCGCCTGAGGACTCTGATTTGCGGGCAGAAGCACTGTTCTGGAGTGCAGACAGCCAATTCGAGACACAGAATTTTGGCCCTGCATCATCGCAATTTTCATCCTTCATCCGGCAATTTCCCGAACACGAACTTACAGGGGCAGCCAAATACTCGCTCGGGTGGAGTCACTTCAAAATGGGGCAATTTGCGGAGGCAGTCTCGCCATTGGTGGATTTTTTGGAAAACCATGAACCCCCTTCGATCTCGATCTACCCCTACGAGACCGACGTCATTCTGCGTATCGGAGACTCTTATTTCGGAATGGGAGAGTACGATGAGGCGATGGAGTACTACAATCGCGCCATTGGTGCAGAGCCGGGTGGAGACTACGCCATGTTTCAGGTGGCCAACAGCTACTACCGGATGAATCGAAATTTCGAAGCGGTGACCGAATTTCGTCGGGTTTTGCGGATCTACCCGTACAGTCGCCTCCGTGAACAGGCACAGTACAACATCGCCTACATCTATCTGAATACAGGCAATTACGATCAGGCAATTGCCGAATTTCAGACGGCCATCGAACGCTATCCCGATACCGAGTGGGCGGCCCGTTCGCAATACAACATCGGAGATGCCTATTACAATGCCGGTGAGTACGAAGCCGCTGTCGAAGCGTATCAGGTGGTGTTGGATCGCTATCCGCGCAGCTCCTATGTCCTGGAAGCGATCGACGGGATACAGTTTGCCCGTACATCGGACGGAGGGGAGGATACCAGTACGGAACAACTGGAGTCGTTCCTTCAGGAGAACCCGGCATCCGGTACAGCCGATCAGCTTCGGTTTCGTCAGGCAATGAACAGATACCAGTCCGGTGATTATGAAGCGTCGGTCGAGGAGTTTGAACAGTATATTCGAATTACCAACCGGGATGATCTCCTGCCGGAAGCATGGTACAATTTGGCCGAGTCCCAACGTCGGATCGGCGAGACGGAAGAAGCCATGCAGAGTCTGGAAACCCTGGTCAACGATTTTCCGGAGACACAACGCGCAGCTCTGGCACTGACCGAACTTGGCGAGATGGCGCGACAACGAGGTGAATTGAATCGCGCCGAGGAATACTATCGGCAACTCGAGGAGCGTGGCGGGGAGTATCTGCTTCCGTCCCGCGTCGGCTTGGCCGAAATTGCCCTGATGCGGGGCAATTTGGAGGATGCCGGCGAGCGGTTCGAAGTGATCCTCGAGGAGGACGAGTCGCACGCAGGAGC
>JBNJFK010000148.1:0-5790 GCA_051746765.1 Bacteroidota bacterium | reverse complement strand
GCCTGGCAATCGCCAGCAACTCTCCGCTCCGCTCGTAGCCACTCCTTCTCGTTTCATCTCTTTACGATCCAACACCCGGTCCACCCCGTCCATATCGGCAATCAACTGCCGGACGGACTCCACATCCTCTCCCCGTTTGACATACAGATGAGCCACTTGATGGTCGGCAACTGCAAATGCGCGGCTCGCACCGGGAATCAGAACCTCCCCTCCCATTTCGTTTCGAACAGTTACATACCCGTTTTCCCGGAGGGCGCGATTCAAATGGACGGGTTTGTGAACCGGTTCAATTCCGTACTCCGAGAGTAGAATCACCCGAGCTCCCCTCTCCTCGTAAAAACCGACCAGATTTTCGATGATTACATCCAGATCCCGCAGGTCGTTCCAGCTGTCCGGATGATCCGGTCCGACTCGCTGGTGGTTGTAATCCAGATGGGGAAGGTAGATCAACGACAAGGTGGGGTCATAGGTCTGTTCTACCCGCTTCGCCGCCTCTGCTATCCACCGGGTCGATTCAATGGATGTCATGGGACCCCAAAACTTGAAGAGAGGGAACTGCCCCAACGACTCCTGCAGTTCGTCTCGAAGGGACATCGGATAGGTCAGGATATCCGGGATCTTTACGCCATCGGACCGGTAGATGGGACGGGGAGTGATCAGATAGTCGACATCGGAATTCATGTTGTACCACCAAAAGAGGTTGGCCGTGGTCGCTTCCGGGTCCCGCTCTTTGAGTTCCTCCCAAATCTTCTTTGACTGCACCAGACGATTCGATTGTCGCCAGAACTTGATCTCGTCCATCTCGCGAAAGTACCACCCGTTTCCGACGATCCCATGATCGGAGGGCTCTTTTCCAGTCAGATACGTCGCCTGTACGGAACAGGTGACCGCAGGCAACATGGATTTGACCGGGTAGAGCGCCGCGTCCTCCAGGTACGTTGAAAGAAACGGGGTTTCCGTGCCGATCCGGTCCGGAGTTAGCCCCACGACATTCAGGACCACTGTCTTATTGGCTCTCATCTCGCTCTCCCTCGGTTACGGTTTCCAATTGACGTTGTACCCACTGAAGTTCGCTGCCGATTGAACGGCCCAGGTTCTCCTTCAGATCGTCCGGCAACAGGTCCCATGTATACGTTTCCACCTCAAGATGCCGTCCGTCTGTTCGACCCGCCAACTCCTTGAACAGATCTGTATTGTGCCCGCGGGTAGACCCGACAACTCCTTCGGGATCACGGAACAGAGGGATGTGAAAGTGGATCCGCCACTCCGTTTCGCTGCAACGATCCAGATAATCCAGAGCGTCCGGCAGGTCACGATATTGACGTTTCTCGCCATTGGATGTGATTCCGACCACCTGGTGCAGGTAGACCGGTTCGACAAACCGCATAAGCTCCTCTCTCAGCCTCTCCCTGGCTTCCGGGTCCGAAGGTATGCGTGTGGCCAGCGCCGAGCTTACCTGGATTTTTCCCAGACTCAGACCGTCCCGATCCAACCGTTTCAATACCGACGCCGGCTCTTCCCACGCCAATGCCATGTGACAGGTATCATAACAGAGTCGAATGCGCCTTCGAATAATCTGCTCGCATCGTGTGTGGCTCATTCCTGCTTGTCGGGAAAGGTGCTCCACACCCTCCCGGAACATCGATTCCTTCATGAATCGGATCCATTCGTCAGCCGTCTCCAGATAGCCGTCCGGTTCCGGCTCCAAATCGAGATGGATCTCTTTTCCCCGCAGGATTGAAAGCTGCTCCATTTTCCATGCCAGATCGGCCAACGAACAGGCCGCCTGTCGTTCGACCCCCTCCATTGCATGCCCCGAATGGAATCCGTATTTGTACGTTATCGGGGAGGTGGAAATACTCCCTTCCAGACCCTCGGGAAGCAGATCCGCCATGATGTCGATCAATCGGGCCGTATAGTCGTGTCTCTCCCGGGTCGACCAATCGGGTTTGTGAACTGACTCCTTGACCCGGGTCTTGTGGAAAGACCCGTAGGGAAACCCATTAAATGTAAATACGTAAAGATTTCGATCCTGCAACCACCGGGCCAGCCGATCCAGCGATTCACGTTCCATCAACTCTTGAGACGCATCCGATGAAATTCTGAGCCCCATTCCCATGGACCCGTTCGACCCGATTCTCTTCCTCACCTCCGGGAGATACCGGTCGATCTGCTCCAAATGCCCGGTGATCGACTCCCCGGGATGAATATTGCTGCAATAGGTCAGATGACGGTTTCCAAACGATCGTTGAATCATGCCGGAACGTGATCGGTTACCCAGGTTTTCAGCTGCTGCGCCGCCTGCCTGTAGACGGATTCGTCTACGTTGTGTACCTCGACCCCTTTCCCCTCGGCCTCCAGAAGCGTCAGGGTGAGTTCACCTCCCAAATGTTCACGAAATTCATCGATTCCCTGAAACAGCGGCCAGAACTCCTCTTCCGGAGACATCTCCTCATACCAGAGCACAAATCCACAGTTCCTGAACAGGCGCAACACACGCTCCTCCAGAGATGGATCAATCTCTCCCGTCATCCGGGAATAGATGACGTCAAGGGCAATGCCGGAGGCCACCGCTTCACCGTGCCGGACACGGTATGAACTCAATTGCTCCAATTTATGTGCCGACCAGTGCCCAAAATCGAGGGGTCGGGCCGAACCGGTCTCGAACGGATCTCCACTGGTGGCAATATGCTGCAAATGAAGCTCTGCACAACGAATGATGAGCCGCTGCATCGCATCTCCATCCCGTTGCGCAAGCCGGGGTACGAGTTGTTCCAATTCACGAAAAAACCCGGCATCCCGTATCAGAGCCACCTTCACCGCCTCGGATATCCCGGACCGCCAATCACGGTCATCGAGTGTCAAAAGAAAGGTTGCATCATTAATGACGGCATGGGGTATGGCAAACGTACCCAGAAAGTTCTTTTTTCCGTAAGCGTTTACTCCGTTTTTCACACCTACAGCGGCATCGTTCTGTGCCAATACCGTGGTTGGGATGCGTACCATTCGTACGCCACGGTGCGTGATGGCCGCTGCATATCCGGCCATATCGATCACGGCCCCGCCTCCGATTGCACAGACATAGGAATGTCGGTCCACCTTCTCCCGGTCCATGCGAGCTACCAATCGGGAGACCCACGTCGAGTCGCTCTTAACCTGTTCTCCTCCGGGTACTACCATCGGGGCCCCCGCAAAATCGAATACCTCCGACCAGTTTTCCAGATACGTTTGCAGATCGGCAAAAAGGCCGGGATGAGCATCGGCAACCCCTTGATCAATGACAACCAGGACCTTGGGACGTTGACGCTGACTTTCGTTTCGAAACGTATCTGCAAGAAGGGGGTTTTCCGGCTTCAGCAAGCCATCGACAAAATGGACCGGGTAGTGGTAACGAACATCGAAACTCTGATCAATTGTGTACATGCCAACTCCGACATCTTCTCGGTTGTCTATCCATCCATGGATCTCAAAATACAAACATCGGGTTGGAAAGGAGAGCGGAAACAAGCATTTTTACAACTCTTTCCGCGCGACAGAACCACGACCGGCAGAGAGACCGGTCCTCGTGTGTCGCTCAATGACAGACAGATCAACCACTCCAATTCATGACGCATCTTTTTTGCTGTGACTGGGGAACCAGTTCTTTTCGACTCTACCTCGTCCGGCGATCGGATCAGACGGTCGTCTCACAACATCATGCACCCACCGGTATCAAGGAAGTGGATCGTCAATGGCGGGCATCGGATGAACCGGATCGGACCCGTTTTTTTCGTAGCGTCCTGGCAAATCATCTGCACAACTTCTCGGAAACCCTGTCGGAAAAGACGGACGGGGTTCCCGTCTTGCTCTCCGGTATGGCAAGTTCCTCCATCGGCATGAACGAGCTTCCATACGGAGATCTCCCTCTCTCCCTTGATGCTCCCGATATTCCGTTTGATCACTTGCCGGCAGACGAAATCTGTTCCTGGCCAGTCGTGCTTCTCTCCGGATTAGCCTCGAATGACGATGTCATGCGGGGAGAAGAGGTTCAACTATTGGGAATGGCCGGGGTGTTACCGGACCAGGACCTGATTGTACTGCTTCCCGGCACCCACAGCAAGCACCTCTATCTGCACGACCGCCGAATGGATCACTTCAAAACGTGGATGACGGGCGAACTGTTTGAAGTGATCCAGTCCTCGACCATCCTCTCCGCTTCCCTCGGCCCATTCGAAGAGGCGGATCCCCCCCGATCGTTTCTTGAGGGTGTTCATGACGCGGAGAAGCGGGAGTGGCTCCATACCCTCTTCACCATCCGGGCACGCCAGGTGCTGAATCCCGATGCAGACGAGCGTATCAGTCGCTCGTACCTGAGTGGGTTGTTGATCGGGTGCGAATTGGAGGGTCTTCCGGAACCTGAATCGACCAACATCGTGGTTACGGGCGCACCTGCACTTGAACCCCTCTACCAGGTCGCCCTGAAGGAACGCGGGTATCGCGTACTGGATCTGGAACTACCGGATCCGCTGACGGTTGCCGGTCAACTCCACTGGCTCGGGATAAACTCAAACCTTCTCTAGCGACTCTCGTACAAGTGTCGTAATCGAGTCGAACTCTCCCCGTTCGATTGCAGATTTGGGAGTCAACCATGACCCTCCGAGTGCCCCCACCAGGGAGAGATTTTCGTAGTCGGTGAGCGTACCCAACCCGACCCCGCCCATCGGAATCAGACGAAGATCCGTATGTTTGTACGGTCCGGTCAGGGAACGAATCAAATCTGGCCCACCCAACAGATTAGCCGGAAAGAGCTTCTGAACCCAACACCCCTGGCTCATGGCACACTCGATCTCGGACGGCGTCGAGACACCCGGAATAAACGGCAATCCGACAGATTCGGCGTGTTCCACCAAATCGGGTTGGTATCCAGGTGCCAGACCGAACTGAGCCCCCGCCCCATGTGCCTCGAGGACCTGATCTTTTGTCAAGAGTGTTCCGGCCCCAATGACCATCGATGGAACCGAACGACGAATGGCGGCGATAGCACGTGCGGCCCCGTCCGTCCGAAAGGTAATTTCCATCAGGTTCAGCCCTCCCTTCTGAAGAGCCTTGGCAACCGACACCGCCTGCTCCTCACCCTCCAGGGTCACGGCCGGCAAGAGACGACTTTTCAAGATGTGATTTCGCAGCTTGTTCTCCATTATATCAACTCCTGTACCATTTCAATGAGAGAGAGCAGGGCTGTAAACGAAATGACCGAGGCAAAAATGAGAGCTGCAGTCAATCCGATATTGAGCCAAATACCCGCCTTGTGCTCTCCCATCCACTCCTCCTGGTTGACCAGGTAGAACATTCCGGCGATTACCAGAGGCAGAATGAACGTACTGACGATCTGGGTTGCAATTTGAGCTACAATCGGGTTGAACCCGAGAACGGGCACCATCAGTCCCACAATACAGGCCAGGCCGGTAAGTAACTTGAATCGGGTCGAATCCGTATCCATCTCCCCTACTTCGTAATCGGAAAGAAGCCAGGGCAGTACCATCAAAATCGGAAAGACGGACGAGAGACCCGCACTCAATACGCCCAACATAAAGAGAGCGACTGCAAACTGTCCGGCAATCGGCTCCAGTGTATAGACCATATCGAGAACACGCTCGATTCGAAGCCCGTTGGCATGCAGCGCACCGGTTGCCGTTATCATGATGGCTGCACAAACCACGAACGTCAGCACGGCTGCCACCAGAGCATCCCGCCTCTGTTCACGAATATTGGTCCCGGACCACCCCTTCCCCTTCATCAACAGTGGTCGGG
>JBNJFK010000147.1:0-5800 GCA_051746765.1 Bacteroidota bacterium | reverse complement strand
TGAGGTGACCGAAGAAGTGATCGACCACCCCAACTCCTGGATCTACCGTCAGGCACGCAACCGAATGGTGGTTTCCCGAGGGGTCTTTGCGACTCTGATCGGAACGGACTGACAAACGAACGTATAACAAAACGAAGAAGAGGGAAGACTCATGGAACAGGCAACCGGATATAAGAAAGTAGCCTCTCACGAGGCGGAAAAAGGAACATTTGATACCTGTCTGTTACTCTACTCGGGCGGGCTGGATACCAGTGTGATGCTCACCTGGATCCAGGAAGAGTATGATTGTGAAGTGATTGCATTGACGATGGATATTGGGCAGACGGCCGATGATCTGGAGAAAATTCGAGAGAAAGCAATTCGGCTCGGAGCAAAAGATGCTGTGGTTGTGGATGCGAAGGATCGGTTCGGTGAGCTCTGCTATGAGGCGGTCAAGTCGAATGCCGATTACCAGGGAGGATATGCACTCGGATGTCCGTTGGGACGGGTTGTTATCTCTCAAGTCGCTGTAGAGACGGCCGAAGAGACCGGTTGTCAGGTGATTGCTCACGGATGCACAGGCAAAGGGAATGACCAGGTGCGGTTCGAGAGCTACATTACGACACTCAATCCGGACCTGAAGATCATTGCTCCGGTTCGAGAGTGGAACATGGGGCGGGAAGAGGAGATTGCCTACGCTCTCGAGCGGGGAATCGAGGTGGAGCAGACCCAAAAGAAACCCTACTCCTATGACGAGAATATGTGGTCCAATACCGGAGAGGGCGGGGAAATCGAGGACCCGTCGCTGATTCCTCCCGTCGAAAATATTTTGAAGTGGTGCAATACGCCGCAACAGGCACCGGATCGCGAACAACTCGTTCGAATCGGTTTCATTGAGGGCCGTCCCGTCTCGTTGGACGGAAAAGAGATGAAGCCGGCTGAACTGATCATGACGTTGAACAAGATCGGAGGCGAGCACGGAGTCGGGTACTTCCACTTGATCGAAGACCGGGTGGTGGGTCTGAAAGTTCGCGGTATCTACGAGAATCCGGCAGCTCACATTCTCATCAGTGCACACAAGGATCTCGAACAGTTGGTCTCTACACGGGAGGAGAATGAGCTCAAGACACTCATGGATCAGAAGTGGGCGTATCTGACCTACGGGGCCAAGTATTTTGAGCCGGTCATGGACAACATCCGGGCCTATACCGATGAACAGAACCGAAAAGTGGAAGGCGAGGTCACCGTTCGGCTCTACAAAGGGAATTGTGAAGTGGTCGCACTGACCTCTCCCTACTCCCTGTTTGACGAAAATCTGGCTACGTTCAACAAATCGGCAGCCTTCAACCAAAATGCATCGGCCGGCTTTATCGAACTCTGGAATCTGCCGCAGAAAACGGCCTATCAGTTGAAAAAAGAGATCCGAAAATAGTCCTAAAAACGAGGGGACCATGGGTAAGCTCTGGGAGACCGGGAAGGAGTCACGACAGAACCGGGAAATCGCAACAAGAGTCGAGGCATTTACAGTCGGTAACGATTACCTGCTGGATCAACGGCTCTTGCCATATGATTTGAAGGCGTCGCAGATTCACGTCCGGGCTCTGGAGGAGGGAGGAATGCTCTCCTCGAAGGAAGCCGACCGGTTGGTGGAGGAGCTGCATGCGATTCGGGCGGTCTGGGAGCGTGGAGAATTTGAAATTCGACGCGATCAGGAGGATGGTCACACTGCGATCGAAGCGTGGCTGACCCGGGAACTTGGAGAGCTTGGAAAAAAAATCCACGCCGGAAGATCCCGGAACGATCAGGTTCTGACGGCGATGCGGCTACTGGAAATGGATCAGCTGAATCAGGTGCAGGACGAGCTGGTTGTCTTGCTGAAAGCGATGCTCCGTCTGGCCGAAGGACATACGAAGGTTCCGATGCCGGGGTACACACATACGCGCAAAGCAATGCTCTCCTCCGTTGCTCAGTGGTTGGGAGGCTACATTGAACTTTTGCTCGTTCACCTGGAAGCGTCCGATGGAGTTCGAAAGTGGATTTCACGGTCACCATTGGGTACGGCTGCGGGGTTTGGAACGACGATCCCGTTGGATCGGGATGCAGAGGCATCCGAGCTGGGTTTCGATGGTCCACTCGTTTGTGCAACATCGGCGCAATTGAGTCGGGGGTGGGCAGAGCAGCAGTTCGTCCATTGGTTGGCTGGTACAACGGCCATGTTGGCACGATTTTCCAACGACGTTATTCAGTTCAGCAGCGAAGCATATCGGTTTATCGATATCGACCGGGTGTTGACGACCGGCTCGAGCATCATGCCGCAAAAGAAGAATCCCGATGTTGCCGAGTTGATTCGCGGGTCTCACTCGAAATTGGCCGGCTGTGTCGCCTCACTTCAAACCTTGACGACCCATTTGGGATCGGGTTATCATCGCGACCTGCAGTTGAGTAAAGAGCCGGTTCTGGTGGCGGTCGAAACGACGCATCAGGTATTGGAAGCGGCTACCCTGCTTGTCGAAGGGTTATCCTTTAACGAAGAAGTGTTGCGTAACGCCTGTTCCAGCGAGTTGATGGCCGCCGAAGAAGCGTACAGGAAGGTTCGAGAGGAGGGAATTAGTTTTAGGGACGCCTATATTTCGGTGAAAAACAGCACAGACGCCGGGAGCTCCGTCACCATCGACGAGCTTTTCGAGAGCTATCGACAACTGGGCTCCCCGGGGAATCCGGGACTGGATCGACTGGCCGCACAGCTTTCGGTGTGGGTTCAGTCTCACATCAGTGACCCGGCCAGCGACTGAGCGTAAACTCAATCCTGTGTCGGTCGGACCGTGAGCAGCGGTTTTCCGACATATTGGGACACCTTTTCTGCTGTAGATCCCAAAAAGAGTTGAGCCAGGCCGCTGCGGCCGTGAGTGGCAAGAACTACCAAGTCGGAGTTTTCGTTGGCAAATCGATCAATCTCTGCATGGGCCGAGATGCCTTTTTCGATCACACATTTGAGTGGAATCGATTCGCTCCCATCGTCCCGTATCCAGCGTAGTTCGTCTTCAAAGACCACACCACTTCGGTCCACATGGAGGTGATCGAGTCCCTCGTTCTCGATCCATTTGGTGAGTTGTTCAAGAATGAGTTCATAGAGCGCGGTCTTCTCGTTGCTGCCGGGATCGGCTGCGTGTTCCGGGTACCGTGCGTAGAGCTCGATGACGTGATAGAGTGTGAGTGTGGCGTTGTACTGGAATGCCAGCGTAGCTGCCATGGGAAGCGCAGTAAAGGAAAGGTCCGATGTGTCGGTCGGAAGAAGAATGGATCCGATGGAGTCACTGTCCCAGGGTTCGTCGATGGAGAGAACCGGGACGCTTGAATGGCGAATGACCTTTTCGGTCACGGTTCCCCGGATCGCACGGTGTTCATGTTCACCACGGGCCCCCATTACGATCAGGTCATATCCTTCATCACTGGCGATTTCGCTGATGACTTCCGATGGTTTTCGATCAATTTTTACAATCACCTCCCCTCTCAATTCTTCCGGGAAAGAGTCGTCAAGAATGGATTGGCAGGCCTCTTGGGACTGTTTGAGAATCTCCGGGAAGACATCTCTTGACAGATCTACGGGGGCACTCAGCTTTTTCAGGCTCTCGTTCAGATAGCGGAGCATCGGTATCACATGGATGATATCCACGCGTCCATGGTGATTTTTGGCCAGTTGACGTGCCGCGGGGATGGCTGCAGAAGCTCCATCAGAGAAGTCGGTTGGGAGCAGAATTCGTTGAATGGGTTTCATGGCGGAATCTCTTGATTAACGTGTCTTTCGGGTGTGAATAATCGATCGTTGATGAAACGATCGCTCAAATATCTGAACCTCCGATACGGAACATAGCAAAAAGGAGGGAAAGGCGTGTAGGGGCAGCCCTACTGTTTGCGTCGGAGACGTTCCAGTCCGCTCACCATAAGCAGTCCTGCCAGCACACCTCCGACACCCTGTAGCGGTCGCGAATCGGAAACCGGACGTCCCTGTCCCGGAAGGTAGGGGTCACTTTGTACGAGTGTCTGCTTCACGGTTTCGACCTGAAGGGAGTCTCCCTGCTGCTTTCGCGGCTCCACCAACCGAAGATACTCCGGAAGAGTAGAATTCGGGTCATCGGCCAGAAGTTCTTGGACTCGTGGATCCTCTTTATGCAGCCAGGTACTCTCCGTTATATTGGTTTCATACTGCCGCTCTTGCCAGGGCCAGATCTGGATCAGCGTTCCAAACAGGAATCCGATCAAAACGGCCAGTGTGGCGGTGTGGTAGTGTTTCAAAAGCCAGGAGAGCAGGCGGGAGAAGAGCCCCAGGCCGAGGGCACCGCCCAGAATGAAGGGGAGCAGGGCCAATCCGGTAGTGATCAGGGTGTCCGTACCCAGTGAGCCCACCAGGCCGAGGATATAGTCATATTTTCCCAACAGAACCAGAAAGTAGGATCCGGAAATACCGGGAAGGATCATCGCGCAGAAGGCGATCATGCCGGTCAGAAGAAGGAATAGCGGTGTCTCCGGTGTGGTGGCCGGTACCAGGCTCACGATCAGAAATCCGATGACGGTTCCACCCAGAAGGGGACCCCAGACCGATCGGAAAGTCTTCTGTTCATCGATTTCCCGAAGAAGAAAGAGTGCCGATCCCAGAATCAGGCCAAAGAAGAGTCCGAAAATCAACTCCGGGCGAGTGTGCATGTAGACTTGAAGGGGAACTACACGTGTAAAAAAGAGAACGGCACATCCGATTCCGGAGAGGAGAATAAGTAGAAAACGCCAGTGAAACCGATCGAGGAAACCTGCCAAATCCAACTTTATGAGCGATCGAAGCAACGGGAGATCGACGCTGCGAACAGCGTGGATCAACCGGTCGTAGATTCCGGTGATGAGTGCCATCGTTCCACCACTGACACCCGGGACGATGTCGGCAGCTCCCATCAAAAACCCCTTCAGAGCGAGCCATGGCGTTTCACTCCAGCGGGTGGTATCACGATCACTCGGTTTGGTTGGTTGATTGCTCAAGGGATTGGCCTGTTGTGAATCAAGAGAGGAGTAGCTCGCTCCCTTCACCTTTCGAAATGGCCGATTGGTATCGTTCCAGTTCGGACTGTATGGTTGGATCCGTTAGATCGAGAGTGACCCCTTTTTCAGCGGCCATGTAGGCTGCCTGGACCATTCGGGTCACTTCCAGTCCGAATTCAAAGGAGAGCTTGGCGTCCCGTCCCTCCCGAAAGGCATCCACGGCATCCCTGAGCTCGGCGACATATCCGTACAGGTCGGCTTCATTCGGGTGAACCGCCATCAGTCCGCGAGTGGCTGTCGATTTCTCCAGGGCCGTTTCGGCATCAGCCGCTCCTTCGGCCGCTTCGTCTCCAATGAAGATCTCCAGCGGGGAGATCAGGGTATTCACTTCCATGGCATATCCGGGTCCCAATCCATCCATGGAAAGGCGGAGCCCCTGCTTGTCGTACATCCAGGAGTCGGTAAACTGCCCTTTGACCCGAAGGCCACTGTCGGGATGTTCAAACGTAAAGATGCCGGAGGCGAAATCTTCGGAGGGTCTTTTTTCGTAGTCGACACCGTAGCGCTCTTTGAGCTGCTGTCGAAACTTGGGTTGTCCCCACTTGAGAAGAGAGGTTTCGGCCTGTACGGAGACCGGCTTCAGGTAGTCCAAGGGTTTGCCGACCGGGGTCAGAATGTATTTACAGGCGGCGATGCTGTGGCACCCCATATCGGAGAGTACCCCTCCGCCCTGTTTTTCGGGATCCCAGAACCAACTGCTGTGAGGTCCGGCATGCTCCTCGGTGCTTCGTGCGAG
>JBNJFK010000146.1:0-5837 GCA_051746765.1 Bacteroidota bacterium | reverse complement strand
TTATGAGGTCCCTTCGTTCTCTTCCATTCCAAATCGATTTTCAAACAGGGAGATCAGGTGCTCCATCGCCTCGGCTGCCTTCTCCCCCTCGGTAATCAATATCAACTCGGCTCCGTGTTCGGCTGCCAGAGTCATCACACCCAATATGCTCTTTCCGTTGACCCGGTAGCCCTGATACTCAATGAAAAAATCGGACGGGTAGCGTGACGCGTCCCGGACAAGGACGGACGATGGACGGGCATGCAATCCCTCCCGGTTTTCCACGGTTACCTTTCGGCGAATGGTGCTGGACATCGACTCCTCAAATTGGTTTGGATGTGCAGAATGACTCCGTTCAGGAGAGAGAGGGGCGTAACTCACGAACCAGCGCCTGAATGCGTGCAAGCTCGTCATTCAGGTCATCACGGAGTTTCTTCGACTGCCTGGTCAACCATTGGGTCGAAACCGAGTCGTCCCGCGAACCCTCCTCTATTACGCGGGCCAGATCGGAGAGTTGATCCAAGCCAAGGTAGAGAAGCGTCGGTTTGAGCGTATGCGATGCGGCATAGACAGTGGATCGCTTGAACGGGTGCAACCCCTCTACAAGTTCCTGCACCACCTCCGGGGTCTGGATCAAAAACATCTCCAGAAGATCGAGCATCAACTCCGGATCTCCGTCGGCCATCTCGGCCAGGCGCGGATACCGCTCCGCCAACTCTTGTTTTTTCATCACTCCGCCCACAAATCTCGGTCCCGGAAGGCACTCCCGAGACGTCTCTACCCGGTTCCGGATCTCCTCTTCAGACAGGAGATTTCCGTTAATTGCCACCCTCTCAAGCGGTCAGAATAACGATCACAACCAGAACAAGCAATGTGATTTTAAAGACGTTTGTCTTCCAGTTCTTCATCGTATCATCGTTCGATTCGCCCGGGGCATCACCCCCGATTCGATTCATTCATCGGTCCCGGATATCCAGTGTCCCTTTCCACTTCATCCGGTCGGCGTCCGTTTGCCGGTTGGCTATGTACCAAAGAATCAAACGAGAAACAAGTTATCCACAGAAATAAATTAGAATTTTTTAATTCTTTTGGTCTTCAGAAGTCACCTCCAAACTGGTTTTCCGTTAACAACAACCGAATTTTCCACGCTTTATCCACATATCCACAAAAATACCCGGGTGCCGAAGATGGTAAGACCCGGGTGAACTTCTTCGGAGGGCTTCACTTCCACGACCCGGCCCTCTTGTACATTCCGGATCATCAGCCCTGCACCGATTCTCTCCGACTACCGACTGCGAAACCCGGGCAATCGTCGATGCAGTCGACGAGAGTTGGCGATCACGTTGATCGAGCTGAAGGCCATCGCCGCCTCGGCCAGAACGGGGTGCATGAGCCCGATCACGGCAACAGGGATCATCACCAGGTTGTAGAACCAGGCCCAAAACAGGTTCTGGCGAATGGTTCTGAAGGTTTCCCGGCTCAGATCAAGAGCCCGAATCACCCCCTGCAGATCACCCTGTACCAGCACCAGATCTCCCGACTCAATGGCGATATCGGTTCCGGTGCCGATCGCCAAGCCTACATCGGCCCGCGTCAGTGCCGGAGCATCATTCACTCCGTCTCCCACCATCACCACTCGTCGTCCCTCCTGTTGAAGGGTCTCGATCACGTGCGCCTTCCGGTCGGGAAGTACGCGGGCGTGCACCTCGTCGATCCCCGCCTGTCGGGAAATGGCGCGGGCAGCCGCCTCCCCGTCACCGGTCAGCATCACAGTCCGCAACCCGCGCCGGTGCAACTCCCCGATCACGCCGGTCGTCTCTTCCCGAAGCGTATCGGCCAGTGCCACAAGAGCCACCGGTGTCCCGTCCACGGCAACATGAAGGACCGTATGCCCGTCAGACTCGAGCTCCCTTGCACGTTCGGCAATCGTTTTGGAGATCATGACCAGATTCATCTGCATGTGACGTTCGTTTCCCAACAACAACGCATGTCCCTCAACGGTCGCTTCGATCCCCATTCCCGCGCTCGAAGAGAACGTCTCTGCACCCGGCAGCTTGCCGACCCGCTCCCGGGCATATCCGGTCAGTGCACGACTCAACGGATGTTCGGAGGGAGATTCCGCCGCCCCGATCCATCGCAGAAGCTCCTCCTCGCCCGGTGCACCGTCGAGTCGAACCAGGGTTCGGACAGAGGGTTCGCCCCGCGTCAGCGTACCGGTCTTGTCAAAGACGATCGTATCACTTTCGCCCAGCGTTTGAATCGCACCGGCACGGCGGACCAGAATTCCGTTCTGTGCACCCAAACCCGTTCCCACCATCAGGGCGACCGGTGTGGCGAGACCGAGTGCACACGGACAGGCGATCACCAGCACGGCCAGTGCCGCGTAGAAAGCGTACGTACCCGGTGACAATCCGGTCTGAATCCAGGGGATCCACCCTGAGCCCCACTCGACGATCGGCACCATCCATCCCGGGAAGAGCAGCCAGACGGCAGCCGTCACCAACGCCAACACCAATACAGCCGGCACAAACACGGCGGTGACGCGGTCGGCCAACTGCTGAATCGGTACTTTGCTCCCCTGCGCCTCTTCAACCATCCGGATCACGCGGCTCAAAAAGCTCTCCTCGCCCACCGCATTCACTCGAACCACAAGCGAACCTTCCAGAAGGATCGTCCCGCCAATGACGCGCTCCTCTCCGGACTTGGTCACGGGAACCGACTCCCCGGTCATCATCGACTCATCCACCGACCCCTTCCCCTCGAGGATCTGACCGTCGGCCGGAACGGTCTCGCCGGGCCGAACCCGGACGCGGTCACCCGGCTGCAACGATTCGACGGAGACCTCTTGCTCCTCCCCCTCATCGTCGATCTTCCGGGCCGTCTTCGCCTCCAGGGTCAGGAGCTTCAGAATCGCCTCCGATGCTCTCCCCTTGGCGCGTGATTCGATCGAGCGTCCGGTCAGATGAAACGCCATGATCATCGCCGCGATGGCCGCAAAACTGTGCATCGGAAAGTGGATCCAGCCCAGATGGTGCGCGACGGCGAGCCCGCCGGTCGCCCAGGAAGCGAGCGTTCCCAGCGTAATCAGAAGGTCCATGTTGGGCGTCAAATTCCAGCCCGATTTGAGTCCGCTCCGCAGCGTCGACCGGCCGGGTCCCAACAGCACCGCTCCGGCAGCGATCGTCATGACCGCCTCCATCACCAACGGCGGGGTCAGGTGGATGCCAAGAAGCATTTCGATCCCCATCCAGACCATCAGCGGAGCAGTCACCGCCCAGGAGATCCACATCCGCTTGCGGGCCGTCTCGACCTGCTCGTGATCCCGTTTCCGTTTCTCTTCGAATCGTTCGCGCGACCCCGCTTTTCGGTCCAGAAGCCGGTAGCCCGCCCGATCAATGGCTTTTCGAAGATCCTCCTCACCCGGGGCAGACGTTTCATACTCTACCCGCGCCGTCTCACTGGCCAGATTTACCTGAACGTCGCGAACTCCAGAAACACCGCCGAGCGCTTTCTCGACGCTGCTCACACAGCTGGCGCAGTGCATCCCTTCAATGCCCCAGGTCTCGGCGTTCTCCTTTGGTCTCTTCTCTTCACTCATGGTTGTCATGTTGGTTGTTCATCATGCCGCAGAGCCGTATAGGGTTCAACCCGATGGATCCGGTCGGCGGGTCTCGTCAACATTGCGGCAACCGGTCGGGTTTCTTTCGGGTTGAACCACCCAATACAGACCTGCGATTCGAGACCAAGATCCATACTTCCGGGCGAGTTGATGGTATGATTCGTTGAGCGTCTTGTGTAAAATTTTTGGATTCCGATGGATAGTTATCCCTTTGGTCGGGTCTGGTCCACGTCCGGACGGGACGCCCGGTCCAGCCCCTGACGAGTCGATTCGGCCCGGGAGAGGTACTCGGTCACCGTCTCGCCGGTGACCTTCTTGAACTGGTTGGAGAGGTATTGAACACTGCTGTAGTTGAGCTGCCAGGCGATCTGGCTCAGCGTCATCTCGCCGTAGTCGAGCAGCTCCTTGACCCGCTCGATCTTGAGCCGAATCAGACAGGTTTCGACGGTCTCTCCGATCTGCTCGGTAAAGATGTTGCTCAAATAGGAGTAGTTGTAGTGAAGCTTGCGGGCGACAAAAACGGAGAGCTTTTCGGGGGTGTCTGTCCGCTCCAACTCTCTCAGATAGGCGCGCAGCTCTAGCCGAATCCGCTCGACCAGTTCACTGTCCCGATCCCGGATGAGCTCGAACCCGCGGCGCATCAGCTCCTTCTCCATCTCCCGCAGCTCGTCGTCCGACAGCTCCTGTTCGGTTTCCACCCGGCCCAGCTCCAGCTTCCGGACGGAGATCCCGCGGCTCGCCATCAGCTCACGAACCGAGGCGAGGCAGCGATCACAGACCATATGACGAATGGCAAGAGTCATGCTGGCGGGTGTTCGATCAAGGCAGCCGCGCCCAGGATGGCGACATGCTCGGTTCGGCTCACCGCGAGCGTCAAATTTTTGATCACTTCCTGGTAGGAGAAGGTTTCCAGCTCCGCTTCGAGTTCCTCGCGAAAGAGGTCCCACGACTTGCTTACCGAACCACCCAGAAAGATCGCTTCCGGATCCCAGGCGTAGAGAATCATCTTCAGGCAGTGTCCCAAATGTCGTCCGTAGGTCCGGAACGCCTCCACGGCTTCAGCATCTCCGGAGTGCGCCCGTTCGGCCATTTCGCCCCCGTCCGCATCGTACTTTTTGAGGAAAAAGAGCCCTCCACAGTAGTGCTCCATCATCGAATCGAGATAGGGAACCGTGCCGAACTCCCCCGCCCCGCCGTTGTGCCCGCGGTAGAGCTCTCCGTCGATCAATATGCCGCCAGCCACACCGGTGCCGATGTTCAACGCAATCAAGGAGTGGTAGGGGGTTCCCTCGCCGTGGTAATATTCGCCCAGTGCAAAGCAGTTGGTGTCGTTTTCGACCCGGACCGGCAACTTGAACCGTTCACTCAGGATGCGCGCGAGCTCCACGCGGTCCCATCCCGGCAGGTTCTGCACGTCGTAGACCACCCCGTCGAGATCGACGGTTCCGGGAACACCCACACCGATACCGGCGACGGACGCAAGATCGTGTCGGGAAATCTGGTCAAAGAGCGCATCGATCACCTGCTCTTCACGCTTGAGGCCGGCAATGCGTCGCTTCTCGAGACGGATCACGTCCCCGTCCCGAACCGCACCGACCCGCACGTTGGTTCCTCCCAGATCGACTCCCAACCACTGCTTGCTCATATCGTGTATACTGTTACGTTTCTTTCGGGTCGTTGTGAATATCTGTAAACCGCTTTTGAAAAACCTCGACCCGGGTGGAACCGGTTCGCTGGAGTACTGCATCCACGGCCCCGTTCCGGAACCCCGTTTGAGGCTCGTCCACCGAACTTACGAAGCGGACGGCTCACTTTCTGCATGCGGATGATTTCGACGGCATCCGTTGGTATATTTCGGGCTATGGAGAACAACAATACAGAACGCAGCGGCTTGCCCGACTCCATCCGACGGGTGGTGGTCAAGGTGGGGAGCCGCATCCTGGTCGACGAGAAGGGACGACCCGATCCCGAACGGATCGGGCAGTTGGCCGCTCAGGTGGCCGAGTTGCATCACGACGGGCTGGAGGTGATTCTGGTCTCTTCGGGAGCGATCGCGGCAGGGGTGCAGAAGCTCGGCTGGTCAGAGCGTCCGACGCACCTGGCCGATCTGCAGATGGCCGCAGCCGTCGGACAGGGCGTTCTGACGCATCGCTACAGCGAGGAGTTTGCAACTCACGGCTGCCAGATCGGGCAGGTGCTGCTCACCCACGCCGACCTGCGGGATCGCGAGCGCCATCTG
>JBNJFK010000145.1:3568-5983 GCA_051746765.1 Bacteroidota bacterium | reverse complement strand
ACGGGCCATCCTGGATCGTTACCCCGTTTGGGTATGGCTTGCCGTTGGAGATGGCGGAGATGAAAATCTGAAAGATTATCCGATTGAAGAGAACCCGGAGCTGACGATTCGAAGTGTGTTGAGCAATCCGCTACTCTACCATGAAGGCTGGGGAGTCGACAAGATCAAACACTCCCTGACATACTCCGGAGGCCAGAGTCGGGGCCACGTCAGAAGCTGGGCGCCACTGGTCGCACTCGGATTTCGCGGGTTCAGCCCGTATGCTCTTCCGAATGTGATTGAAATCTCCGAAGGCATCCCTTTTATCCAGTTGACGGATTGGAACCATGAACAACTTTATGCATTGAAAGGTGAAATCGTTCAGCGCGGTGTACGAGCGATCACCGGGATGGAGATGCCCGTGTACCCGAAACGCCGATTCCAGGAAGGGGTCGTTCCGGAGGAGCGAACAACCGCTGTTTTCCCTCCGGATGAAGCCGTTTACAGGAGTTATTTCCGAACCCTTTATGCCCGATCGTAACGAAATTCGAACGCTCCGCCCTCCACGGCGATCGGGTCGGGCAGACCGTCCGGTTCACTTTCTCCATGAAAAAGAGATGGGGACGGACGGAAAGATTCAAAACGTAAACACGCTATTCCTTCGAAACCGGGAGTGCTCATTTACCTGTACCATGTGTGACCTGTGGAGGGATACTCTCGAATCCGATACCCCCGAGGGCGCCATACCTGCACAGATCAACTACGCACTGGCCCGTCTTCCGAAAGCCGATCGAATCAAACTCTACAATAGTGGAAACTTTTTTGACCAACGGGCCATCCCGACTACAGACCACCCGGACATATTGAAATCGATACAGGGTGTCCAACATTTAATTGTTGAAAACCATCCGTTGCTCTGCAACCATTCGCTGTTCCGATTTGCATCGCAGTTCGATGGAACGTTCGAAGTGGCCATGGGATTGGAGACCATCCATCCCGAGATTCTCCCACGTCTGAACAAAAAACTAAGCCCGGAGAGCTACCGGTCTGCTGTCCATTCACTTCGCCGGGCCGGTATTCATGTTCGTACATTTCTACTGCTCCAACTCCCGTGGGAACTCGACCCGGAAGAAAACCGGGAATGGGCTCTTCGATCGCTTCAGTTTGCATTTGAGTCGGGCAGCCAACTGGTCACGATGATCCCGACCCGAAGCGGGAACGGTTATATGGACCAGCTGGAGGAGAAAGGGCTGTTTGTTGAACCCTCTCTGAATCAGATCGAACAGACAATCGATGAAGCCCTTCGTCTTGCAAACAGCACTGACGGACATTCAATTCTGCAGGTCGACCTTTGGGACCTGTCCCGATTTTCCAGCTGCTTGCACTGCCTGGACGATCGAAGACGTCGGTTGGAACGAATCAATTTGACCCAACAACCACAACCGCACGTTGCCTGTTCAAAATGCAGGAGAGATACACCATGAAGGGAGATGTTACCATCGTCGGCAGTGGAATCAGTGGTTCCGTATTGGCACTTGTACTCCGAGAGATTGGATATCGCGTTCGCCTTGTCGATCGACAGTCCCACCCACGATTTTCGATCGGAGAGTCCTCAACTCCCTACGCGGATCTCGTCTTGCGCTCTCTCGCAAAACGATATGGATTGCCGGATCTCGATATTTTGTCGCGATACGGGTTATGGAGTGAACAGTATCCTCATCTTCAGGGAGGTCCCAAACGAGGCTTTGTCTATTATCCGCAGTTCAACCCTCAAAAATCGGCAGATGACACGTGGGAGGGCGAGATCGTGGTCGCATCCAGCCGCAATCGTCATTTGGGAGACTCGAACTGGGTCCGATCATCTCTGGACCAGCATCTCCATCAACTCTGTCTCGATTCGGATATCGAATGTTGTGATCGCTTCGAGTTGACAGCTGCGGATTGGCGAAAGAATCTGTGGACCCTTCGATTCCAAAACCCGAACGGAGAATCATCAGAGTGCAGAACAGAGTTTCTGATCGATGCCTCCGGAAATGGTTCCCTGGCCAACCTTCTTTTCGGTTTTTCGAGCGAACAAGATGGATTCCGAACCAACACATCCGCCATATTCACACACGTACACACTCTCCCTGAGTTTCGAGACATTCTGAATGAGAACGGTTTTGAAACAGAACACTACCCTTTCCCCCCGGACGAAAGTGCCATGCATCATCTCACAAATGAGGGGTGGTTCTGGACGTTGCGTTTCGATGACGGGCGTACCAGCATCGGACAGCTCTGCGATCTGAACGAATTCACGGCTCCTCTCAAACCCGATTCCCTTGAAGCATGGACTCGATCTCCCACATTCCCGTCTCTGCTCAGGAAGCAGTTGAATCCTGCAACTCTCCATACCGAACCCGGACAAATCATTCAGTCCGGTCGCCTGCAACGCCG
>JBNJFK010000145.1:0-3558 GCA_051746765.1 Bacteroidota bacterium | reverse complement strand
CCCTCCCCTCAACATATGGATTTGCAGATCCCATGCACAGTACCGGAATCGCCTGGTCCCTTCATGGTGTTGAATGGATTGCCCGGCATTTTGAACAGGGGCTTCCGGGTTCAAATACCCTCAAGCGATACGAAGAGAACCTTTCCCGGGAATTGGACGCTCTGGACCGACTCGTCTCGGTTGCCTACCATTCAAGACGGGATCCCCATCGGTTCGAACTGTCGACCATGCTCTATTTTATGGCAACCGTCGTAGCTGAACAGCACCGAGTCCAGAACCCGGCTCAATTGCAGGGATTTCTGCAAACGGACAACCATCGATTATGGAAACGGATACAAAAATCGATTACGGAATTGATGGACATCCCCGGAAACAAGCGTTCAATGGGTCAGAGAAAGGAGTGGTTCAAACTACTGAACAACCGATTCAGGGAGTGGAACAATGTGGGCCTCTTTGATTCTTCCGCCAACGGAGTTTATCGGCATACGGCTCCTGATTTCATCGAATAAGCGTCATTTTTCTTGTCAATACACCACGTGGTGTTTCCAGACGAAGAATGTAGATACCGCTTGGCAGTTCTCCGGCATTCCAGGTCTCCGTATGCCAGCCTTGAACCGGTTCATCATTTATCAGTTGTGCTACCCGTTGCCCTACCACATTGTAAATGTTGAGATAGACCACCGTCTCCTCCGGCAGGAAAAACTCAACACTGGTTTCAGAGGAAAACGGATTTGGGTAATTCGCGTGAAGCTCCATGTGGTCCGGATCCTGATTCAGCTGATGTAGTGAAGGCCCTCCCTGTTCGGAGACTCGGGGCGCAATTCGAACCTGGAACCGATCATATGGCTCTTCGAGCAACAGGGATTGAATCTCTCCATGAACGAGACTCATTGGTGCCAGAACCGCTCCGTCCCCGTCAAAACGGTAGCTCTGCCTTTGTCGCAAATCGATGCTCTGTTGAGTCCATCGATCCGTCAACTCCAGCGTCCACTCTTCCGGTACATTATCGGCAAGCTCCCATTCGAGACGGTGTGGGCCCGAATCTCTTCGAGACAAAAAACCCATGGTGAGTTCCATCGGAGAATCCAGATCGAACGGACGAGAATCCCTGCTTAACCAAAACGTTGAATCGGCGCCAACGCCCTGGAAAAAGAGTCGTGGCGTGTCCGGAAATTCCCGAAGCTCCAGTCCACTGTATATGGACTCCAGGTCAAACGGATCCATCCCAGCTGTCGCCTCGTGTTCGAATTGGATATGGACTTCTGAATGTTTGGAAGAGATGCGGTTGAATAGCGTGAACTGAATCGATCGATCGGCATCCGGACGGGTCGAACCGGAAATACGGGATCCCACGGTTGGAAACGGAAGCTCCACTTGCTCTGCACCCTGATTCTTCAGAGCAATGACATCTCCCGGCTCAACGGACGCACGTCCGGATACCGCCCGGAACTGTTGCTGATCCCGATCCCACAGATAGCCAACAGTGCTTTGAATCTCTCCACCAACCCCCGTGAATTGATCCATCTGTACCGGTTCTGTGTACGGATTCCCGACCACGACCCAGTCCCTGTCCTGCTCGTCGAGACTCCATTGAGCGGATTGATCCAGTGGAGTATAGGGGATCGAATAGAGGGAATCCGGCAAGCCGAAACGCAGACTCGGGCGGATGGATTCCGGATCCGGGCGTTCACGGTTGAGTCCCAAAGGCTGGATCCATTGCCAATCGCTCCACCGTACATGTTGTACTGCATCGGATACCGACTCCGGGTCGGGTTCAATCACCAATTGAAACTGCGCATCCTTGTCTTGGATACGGAGGGAATCGTCCATCGCCGCATTTACTTGTACGGCACAGACCTCTCCCACTGCGAAGAGATAGACGCAGGTGAAAACCATTCGCAAGAGAAGGAGTCGTAGCGTTCTTCCCATTCAGTTGATTCGGTTAATCAGGGAACTCTTACCCACTTACCAATTACGGAAATTACACGGTTGTTTACCATGATCAATCCAAAAGATTCCTTCTCACGACGGATTCTCTTCAATTTTTCGGTTTCGTTCCCGAATCTCCGCCGACAATCGAACCCAATGTTCATCGGCACGTTCGATCAATAGATCATACAGCCGGGTTGCTTCTCCGGTTCGTCCCAACTCCACCAGAAGATCGGCTTTCAACAAGAGAAAAATCCGATTCTCTTCATAGCTCGAAAGTAATTCATTTAAATGATGTAATGCACTCTCTTCCAACCCTTCACGTTTATAAATCACACTCAATATCAATCGTGCATCCAGACGGGTATACGAGTTACTTTCAGCTGCCTCTTCCAAATAGTCCACACCCGTCTGTTTATCTCCGTGAAGGCCGAACAGTCGTGCAAGCCACCGAAGAGAGCCGGGTACACTCCCGGCCATATAGTGATACATTCCACGACCGATATGGATCTCCGGGCTGTTGTCACTCTCCAGTTCCATCAACTGTTTCGTGTATTCGTATCCCTTTCTACCTGACCGAAACGCTTCACGTATCGCGCCTTCCTCCGATGCGACCATGCTTCGATACCCGTACAATCCACTCAACATGGCAATTGCACCTGAATCATCCGGGTCCATTTGAAGTTTCACTTCTGCCCGCTCAATGGCCTCCTCCGAAAGTTCAAAAAACTGATCGGCCAAATCTGAATCATGCGTCACGAAATAGTACTCCCAAAAAGGGATCATCGATTCAAGAAAATAACCGGCGGGATCCTTCGGTTTTTGATCCTGAAGGAGTTGGAAACAGAGTCGTGCCTCCTGCCAGTCACCCTCATAGAAAGAAGACTGCCCCACTTCCACGAGGGTGTCCGAATGTCCGATCTCGAGACAGTCAACAGCCATTACCCTGCCTGATAATCCGAAAACCAGAGCAAAACACACACCTGTTAGACGGATCGGAATGATGAATCCCCCACGCATGGATCGATTATTCATCCGAACGTAAAGCCTCCGCCTGATCAGCTTCTGTTGCAGAAACAAGAGATGCGACGACCGCATCTCCGGTGACATTGAGTGCCGTTCGAGCCATATCGAGAATCCGCTCCAAACCCAGAATCAATGCGATTCCCTCAACCGGAACCTGGATCGATTCAAGGACCACCACGAGCATCACGACACCTGCACCGGGGACCCCCGCAGAGCCGACTGAAGCCAGTAATGCTGTAAACAAGATGGTTCCCTGCTGCAGCCATGTGAGGTCCATTCCAAGAGCTTGAGCGATAAAAAGTGCCGATACAGCCTGATAGATGCTGGTCCCATCCATATTGATGGTGGTTCCGACCGGTAATACAAACCTGCTGATGCGGGGAGCAATACCGAGCCCCTTTTCCACACATTCCAGAGTGACAGGTAATGTAGCCACACTGGAACTGGTGCTGAACCCAAGCAAGACGGCTGGCCGAACGGTTCGAAGCATCGATGGAAATGACGATTGGACAAATCCCTTGTAGAGTATCCAATAGACTCCAAAAATCTGAATTCCCATCGCGAAAACGACCGTTCCGGCATACCATGAGAGGCCCGCCAAAA
>JBNJFK010000144.1:0-5990 GCA_051746765.1 Bacteroidota bacterium | reverse complement strand
CGGGATTTGCAGTAACCGATTTTCATTCACCGGAAACGACCGGGATGAATCCGCTTCCTGAAGCCGTTCCGGAAGTGGAATCGATCGCCTCCATACTGAATCCTCATGGAAGAACACGGACGTTTTTGAACCGGGAAGCGACACACTCAGCCTTTTTGGAAAGCGCAACCCGCTCCCGAATCCTCCATCTCGCCACTCACAGTGTCGTTGCCGAGCAAGATCCTCTTTACTCACACATGATGCTCTGGCCGAATCACGCGGCCGATTCGACGCATATCAACAACACGCGCCCACTCTACGCCTGGCAACTCTTCCGCATCCCGTTTCAGAATCAACTCATCATGCTGAACTCTTGCGATACTGCCGGAGGCGACTATCTGCAGGGCGCCGGCGTCATGGGATTCAGTCGTGCACTTCGGTATGCAGGTGCAGAGAGCCTGATTCTCAATGCGTGGCCTGTACACGACCCGACCGCCCGGGAGCTGGCTACACGACTTTATGAAGCGCTGGCAGATGGATCGGGACGAGCAGACGGTCTTCAGCGTGCAAAAATTTCCCTTATTGAAGAGCAGGCCAACCCACACTTCTGGGGAGCTTGGATTCTTTTTGGCAATCCGGAGCCACTTCTACCCACTCATCCATGGAAACAATGGGGGCTGTTGTTCATGCTCTTTGCAGCAGCAGCCGGCTACTGGGGATGGTATACCCGTTTCAAGCGGACAACGCTTTAAGGTAGCGCTCGGCCACTCGACGATAAGAGCCATTCATCTCCAGTGTCTGCTGGAACACTTGTCTGGCTCGCGCCAGATCATTCATTTGAAAGTAGGCATTCCCCAGATACCAAAGCGCTCGCTCTTGAATCATCTGATCGTTGTGTCCCATTGACAGAACCTGGTCAAATCGTTCGGAAGCTTCTTCATACCTGGAGAGATTGTAAAGGATGGACCCGGCATTGAGTGTGAGACGGGCTCTCTGCCCAACATCCTGGACGTTCGACAGCGCCTGGTCGATCAGTTGAATGGCTTCTTGGTGTTGTCCCTGGCTTGCCAACACCATCGCCTCACGAACCGTTGAATCCTCTCCAACCGGTTCGGTGGATCGATAGACTTCCAGTTCGATTTCGGCGAGCGGGCGGACGGTATCTACATTTTCTTGCCCGGCCCACTGATACCCGATCCATGCAACGAGAAAGACTGCAGCGGCGGCCAACCATGACTTCCAAACTCCTGACCGATGTCTGTTTGATTGAGGCGCCGACCCCCGACCCCGGATGCTTTGGAGCTCATCTCGTTGTCGAATCAACTCCCTCA
This sequence comes from Bacteroidota bacterium, assembly GCA_051746765.1. GTDB lineage: Bacteria > Bacteroidota > Rhodothermia > Balneolales > Balneolaceae > JBBEBE01. Next base: position 4,680 of record JBNJFK010000144.1, on the reverse strand, counting down.
CATTGGCTTCGGTCCGTACAGTATCCATGGAGTCAGGATCTTCCAACCAGTCGATCCAGAGCTCCTCCATCTCCCCGGGAGGGAGTGTCCCGTTCAAAAACTGCTCCCGTCGTCGGACACTTGCTGATTGTCCGAGTGATTCATTGCTGTTCTCTTTCGCTCGTTTCTCTTCTTTCATGAATCCTCTCTCTGCCAGATCTGCATCTCCCGTTCCTGTTTTTCGAGTGGGGAGCCCGGTATATGGTACAGGACTCCACCTCACCAGAAAAGAGATACGAACCCTATGAATGTTACAAAAAAGTTCACTCCCTTCCAGAGTTCTACATCACCCGATAGCTGGAAGGTCTCGCTCACTCTCCATAAATTTCGCACCCGCAAATTGGATTCACCCTGACCCCACGTCCATGTCCATACTTTTGGTCGCGCGAAATCGTGACATGATTCCATTCCGAAACGAACTTCAAGGTCTCGATTCACATCTGGATGTCGAAATTTGGCCGTCTTGTCAAGATTTGAATCGCGTCCGGTTCATCGTTGCCTGGGACCAACCCGACCGTCTGTTTTCCCGATTTCCCAATCTGCAGGTGGTCAGTTCCATGGGGGCCGGAGTCGAACATCTGGTCACCGATCCCGATCTACCTCCCTCTGTCACCATCACCCGGCTGGTCTCTCCGGGACTGAAAGAACAGATTCGTGACTACGTCGAATCCTCACTCTACCGAATTCTTCGTCGGTGCGACGACTATCTGGACCTTCAGAAACAAGCCCGATGGAAGAAACTGGAACACACAACCCGGGATCAATGGCGTGTCGGTTTGTTGGGACTGGGTGAATTGGGCGGATCTGTGGCTGCGACGCTCGCTTCGTCCGGTTGGACCGTCCACGGTTGGTCCCGCAGCCGAAAATCAATTTCAGGCTGCACCACGTGGAATGGACAAGATCAGCTCCCGGAAATGCTTGCGAATACCCAGATTCTGGTTAATCTGCTTCCACTGACTCCCGAAACGGAAGGCATTCTGAATTTGGAACTGTTCAAACAACTTGCAGAACCATCCTGGCTGATACATGCGGGACGAGGGGAGCATCTGATGGATGAAGACCTGATCTACGCACTGGATCGGGAATACCTCACAGGGGCTTTTCTGGATGTCTTTCGTGACGAACCGCTGCCGGATTCACACCCTTTTTGGAATCGACGTGCGATCCGCATCACACCTCATATCGCCTCGGTCTCCAGGGCCCGTGAATTGGCTCCCCAGCTTCTGGAGAACTACAAACGGATGACCTCCAACCAACCGTTGCTGCACACCGTGGATCGAACCCGGGGATACTGACCGGCCGAATCCTATCCGAGTGTCACATCCAGTACCATCATGACACAAAACCCGATAAGCGTTCCCAGTGTGGCGATATCGGTATTCCCATGCTGCTGGGAAGATGGAATCAACTCCTCGATGACCACAAACATCATTGCGCCGGCAGCAAAACCGAGTGCGTAGGGAAGTATCGGCTGAATGGCGATCACAGCGACGGCTCCCAGCACGGAAGAGATCGGCGTTACAAGACCCGAAAGTTGACCATAATTGAAACTCGTCCATCGTGAGACACCCTCACCGCGAAGAGGGAGTGACACCGCCATTCCTTCCGGAAGATCCTGCATTGCGATTCCGTAGGCCAGCACGACGGCACCCGCCACAGTCGCGGTTCCGGTCGGATCGATCCCGCTGGCAGCCGCCCCGAACAGGACACCGATTGCCAATCCTTCCGGAATATTGTGCAGAGTGATTGCCATCACCAACAGAGTCGCACGTCTCCACGAAGTCTCCACCCCTTCCGCTTGCTCTTTGGGCAATCCGAAATGGAGGTGAGGGACCCAGGCATCTGCCAAACGAATAACCAATGCTCCTGCCAAAAAGCCGAGTGTGGCGGGCATCCAGTAGATCATGTCCAGGCCCTTGGCCATTTCCATGGACGGCTCGATCAATGACCAGATGGATGCAGCGATCATGACTCCGGCTGCAAATCCGAGCATGCTGTCCAGCAACTTTCGATTCACAGTTTTGGAGAAGAAGACTGTGCCCGCACCGATCATGGTGGTCACCCAGCAGAGTGTCCCGCCCAATAGAGCCTGTGTGACCGGTCCAAGTTGAAAAAACCAACTCATAAATGATTCCATTGCACCCTCGCACTCGAATTCTGTAAAATAGTAACGATCAAAAGGTACGTACTTTACCATACAAAATATAATTTTTAGTCTTGACTAATACATTGGTTGGATTGAGCCCCCCGATCGGCTGGGTTTCAGAGTGAAAACCGTTATCTTTTGACGCCGGTAAAAGGCCGGTTACACATGAACCGAGACATTGACGCAGGAGAGTTGCCCACATGGCCCGACCGCCCCGCTACGACGCCTTTCTGAACCGACACCTGGGACCCGACGACCAACAAACCAATCAGATGCTCGACCGGCTCAACGTCGACACCCTCGATGATTTGATCGAGGAGATTGTTCCCGAAGGGATTCGTCGTACTCGCCCCATGAGCCTTCCTGAAGCACTATCGGAACAGGAATATTTACAAGAAGCGAAACGGGTTTCTTCCCGAAACCAGATCCGGAGATCCTTTATCGGGATGGGGTATTACGACACGTGGACACCCCCGGTATTGTTGCGTAATGTGCTTGAAAACCCGGGTTGGTATACAGCCTACACTCCCTATCAAGCCGAAATTTCCCAAGGCCGCCTTGAAGCACTTGTCAATTTCCAGACAATGATCCGGGACCTGAGTGGAATGGAGATTGCCAACGCCTCGTTGTTGGATGAAGCGACGGCAGCTGCAGAAGCGATGTCTATGCTCCACAGTTTGCGTAAACGAAACAAGAAAGAAGCTCATCGATTCTTTATCTCTTCCCGGTGTCATCCGCAGGTTGTTTCCGTTGTTCAGGGACGGGCAGAACCCGTCGGTGTAGATGTGGTCGTGGGGGATGAAGAAGAGCTGGATCTGCAGGACGACTCCCTGTTTGCGCTTCTATTGGCCACTCCCGCAAGTGACGGTGAGCTTCTGGATCACAGTAACTTGATCTCTCGTGCACACGAAGCCAATCTCACAGTCGCGGTTACATCTGATCTACTGGCACTTGCATTAATGAAATCTCCAGGCGAAATGGGAGCCGATGTGGTTGTTGGGTCGGCTCAACGTTTTGGAGTTCCGATGGGATACGGCGGACCACACGCTGGATGGTTCGCTACCCGTGAGAGTTACAAGCGACAGATTCCGGGACGAATTATCGGTGTGAGCCGGGACCGCGAGGGGAATCCTGCATTCCGAATGGCATTACAAACACGGGAACAGCATATTCGTCGCGAAAAGGCGACCTCCAATATCTGCACCTCCCAGGTATTACTCGCCGTAATGGCAGGACTCTATGCCGTATGGCACGGTCCGGACGGATTGAAAAATATTGCCTACCGGGTACACGGGCTCGCTGTTCGAGCTGCAAAACAACTTCAAAAAAGCGGGTACACGATTCGTCACGACCACTTCTTTGATACCCTCACGATCGATTTGAAACCGGAAGATCAAGTTCCGGTGCAAAAACGTGCAAAGATAGCCGGAATCAACTTGCGTTACGAGAAAAGCGGAATCGGAATCTCGTTTGACGAAACCAAATCGGAGTCTGACCTGACCGACCTCTTGCAACTCTTTGACCCTTCACTAAAGGCAGAAGTTGTCGACACTTCTGTCTCTTCCGACAACTTCCCAGAGTCAATGCATCGGGAAGACGAGATTCTTTCACATCCGATCTTCCGCTCGGTTCGGTCCGAACATCAGATGCTGCGATATCTCAAACAACTCGAGAATCGTGATCTGAGCTTGACACATTCGATGATATCGCTTGGATCCTGCACGATGAAACTGAATGCAACGGCGGAGATGATTCCGATGACCTGGCCCGAGTTCGCACGGCTCCACCCGTTCGCTCCCCGGGATCAAGCCGAAGGTACACTGACTCTGATCCAGGAATTGGAGGAGTGGCTCGGTGAAATTACCGGACTCCCGGCTGTCTCGATCCAACCCAATTCCGGGGCTCAAGGGGAGTTGACCGGTTTACTGATGATCCGAGCCTGGCACCGGGATCAGGGTGATCCGAATCGAACCATCTGTCTGGTTCCATCATCAGCTCACGGGACCAATCCTGCCAGTGCAACCCTTGCCGGGATGGAGGTGGTCGTCGTCTCTTGCGACGACGAGGGGAACATCGATCTCGACGATTTAAACTCTAAACTCAAGAAACATCGAGACGAGATCGGAGCGCTGATGGTGACCTATCCATCGACACACGGCGTATTTGAAGAGTCTATTCAAACCGTCTGCTCCATGGTCCATGAAGCTGGAGGGTTGGTCTACCTGGACGGGGCCAATATGAATGCACAAGTCGGCATCACCTCTCCGGCCGAAATCGGGGCCGATGTCTGCCATTTGAATCTGCACAAAACATTCTGTATTCCGCATGGCGGTGGTGGACCGGGTGTAGGACCGGTAGCCGCCGGGGAACATCTGCGACCATACCTTCCGGGTCACCCTCTCGCGCCGACCCGTTCGGACAAAGCGATTGACCCTGTCTCGGCCGCTCCCTACGGCAGTGCATCCATTCTCGGAATTTCACATGCCTACATACGG
>JBNJFK010000143.1:0-5995 GCA_051746765.1 Bacteroidota bacterium | reverse complement strand
TGTGAGCAATTTGACCAACAGAAGTTACTACAACCACCTCTCGCTCATCAAGGAGATCTCTCCGGAGCCGGGACGGGCTCTTCAGCTCCTCTATCGGGTCTACTTCTAGTCTATTCAGACTCTGTTTTGCACAAAAAAAGAGGCCACGAGATTATCCATCCCGTGGCCCTTGTGCATTAGGTTTCAGAGTGTAGGAGATTCTGCTCTCTACTACATATGTAAGACGCGTTGAAACGGGATTTGTTACAAAAAAAATGCCTCGTTTTTCAATTTGATGATCACACCCCTTTTTTACCGTATCTGACACCTATTCAGGCATTTCCGTAGAAATTTGTACCTTCTCTGGAACGAATCTCTGCGATATGCGTAGAACCGTAGGGCTATGTGCCCGACCCGGCCGACCGTGGGTGACTTCCCGGAACCGGGCGCTTCAACAGTGAACACAACTCTAATACAATCAGGATACGCTATGAAAAAGTGGATCGTTACAACGCTATTGATTGCTGCCCTGGGCCTGGCTGCTCAGACAGCCGACGCACAGGATCGTGGATTTGGCATCGGTGGAGCCATCGGTGGACCGGATGGCATCAGTTACAAGGCCTGGACGTCACAGGATCAAGCCTTGGCCGGTATCGTTACCTTCAATGCCTCCGAAGGCAGTTCCAGCTTCTACACCTCTTTGGACTATCTCTTTCACAAGTACTATTCCGATCTGAATTGGGAAGTCGGAGACCTTCACTACTACTATGGAGGGGGAGCCGGCTTTCAGTGGTACAGCCAGGATTTCGTTGATGAACAGTTCATGCTTCGACTGCCGGCCGGGTTCGGTTTCAACTTCACGGATGTACCGGTAGACCTCTTCTTCGAACTGGCACCTCAAATTCGGGTAGCCCCTGATTTCAATTTCGGGTTCAACGGAAATCTCGGATTCCGTTTCTACCTCAACTAAGAGCTAATTTATATCAAATGTCAAAGGGGATCCCTTTCGCGGGATCCCCTTTTATTTTGAGCTCGTCTCACAGCAACTCCCTTCAATCAAAACGGTTTCAAACGTGACGAGGTCGGCCGTCGGTTTCTGAACGACCCGTTTTTCACTTCTAGGTATATCCAGCGATTCGTTTTGCCTTTTGGCTTTATTCATCGTAATATCGCGATGAACCGATTGAAAATGTATGGGCATTACCAAAACAACCGATTACCGACCGGCACAGATTGAGATGGCCAATCGCCTCAAAGCGATGGGACATCCCGCCCGCATCGCCATTTTGGAGCAGCTTCTTCGTGAAAAAAGCTGCGTTTGTGGCGACCTGGTCAACGAACTCCCGATCGCCCAGGCAACCGTCTCTCAGCATTTGAAAGCGCTCAAAGAGGCGGGCATCATCCAGGGAACGGTGAGCGGAAATCGCCTCTGCTACTGCATCGATCCCGACGTTATTGCCCAGGTTCACCACTTTCTCACCGAACTTCTTACCCAGTGCACGGCTGATTCACCGAACGGAAGCTGTTGCTGAGTAAAACGCATTGAATTCATAAAAACCAACGCCGAAGAACTCTCATGAAACGATCCGAATTAACCTACCACCTCTCCTATCTGGACGAGCTAACCGTTCGTCTTCCAGATGGAAGCTATCTCCCAGAACATTTTCATATTACCGAAGCGGGCATCACGACCAAATCATTCATCGATTGTGGAGGAACCACTCGCACGGACCGACAGCTCACCCTGCAGGTTTGGACGGCCGAGGATACCGATCACCGCCTGAGTCCAACCAAACTGAATCGGATTCTGGAGTTGGCACTGCCGGTGTTGGGAACCGATGATCTTCCGGTTGTTGTGGAGTACCAGAGAGAAACCGTTGGTCTCTACAACCTGGAGTTTGAACCCACCACCCGGGAGTTTGTTCTGACTGTACGTAAAACCGACTGCCTGGCCAAGGATCAGTGCGGTATTCCGGAAACAGAGCAGCCGGAAATGGTTGGAGCCGACGTTTCGGCCTGTACTCCGGGCGGGGGGTGCTGCTGATGGGCGCATCCAATCCGAAAAACATCCTGGTCCTCTGCACCGGAAACAGCTGTCGCAGCCAGATTGCCGAGGGGTTTCTCAAAGCGATGCTGGAAGATCAAGCGAACGTCTACAGCGCCGGGGTCGAAACCCACGGGGTAAACCCGCGAGCCATCGCAATCATGAACGAGATTGGCATCGATCTCTCCGATCACACCTCCAATCACATCGACGAATATCTGGACATCCCGATGGATTTGGTCATTACCGTATGTGATCATGCAAAGGAGCGCTGCCCCGTCTTCCCGTCAGCCGTCAAAAGCGTCCACCACAATTTTCCGGATCCGGCCAAAGCCGACGGAAGCGAAGAGGAGATCGCCCAATCCTTTCGGGACGTGCGAGAGCAGATACGAGACTACCTGGCCGAACTCACAGACGAGATGGGGCTATCCAATCACATGCACAGGTAGGGTCGTCAAAACCAAATAGAGGGTATAGGCGAAAAAGATGGCAAGCAACAAGCCGCCTTCGAACCGGTTCACCCGTCCCTTTCCGATCCCTTTCGGGCTGAACCCCATCAGAAAGAGGATCACGGTCAGGGATGCAACCACCAGCATGTCACGCGAGAAAACTTCAGGCTCTACTGCCATCGGGTGGATCAAGCCGGCAATACTCACCACCGCCAGTGTGTTGAACAGGTTGGACCCGATGATGTTGCCGAGCGCCATGTCGTGCTCTCCCCTCTTGACTGCCGCCATCGTGGAGGCGAGCTCCGGAAGGGATGTCCCGATGGCCACGATCGTCAACCCGATGACCATCTCGTGAATCCCCATCGCCCGAGCCACTTCCACTGCCCCCCAGACCAGAAGTCGGGAGCTTGCGATCAGAATCACAAGGCCAAATGCAAGATGGAGGAGCGACTGCTTGAGCGTCATCGGACTCTCCCCGACCATCTCTTCGACATCTTCGGAGAACGAATCGGCTTCCCCATGGTACCCTTGCCAGATGCTCCACCCCATCAGGGAGATGAAAACAATCGCCAGAACGATGGCATCCAATCGGGTGATCTCGCCATCCCACACCTGCCATGCAGCCAGAGCCGTCACGGCGATCAGGATCGGCAATTCGCGTCGCAACACACGGGAGTGCATCCGGACCGGGATCATGAGTGCCGTGATCCCCAAAATGAGGGCAATGTTGGAGATATTGGACCCGTATGCATTCCCCAGCGCAATGCCGGGATTCCCCTCCAGTGACGAAATGGCCGATACGACCATCTCCGGTGCAGATGTTCCGAAACCGATTACGACCATCCCGATCAGAAGTGGCGGCATTCCCAGATGACGAGCGGCTGTTGCCGACGCTCCTACAAATCGATCCGCGCTCCAAACGAGAAGAATCAGGCCAGCCAGAAGAGCGATCAAGGGATAGAGCATGCAGAAAAATGTTGGTTATCGTGACGCGTTCAAGTTTACCGAAAATAATCTTCCCAGTCAGAAGAACTCAAGGTTTGCCCACTTGATGATCAGTACGGTTGACTCGGGCTGAACCGGCTCCTTTAAGACGATCCAACCAACAACCACGCGGTGTAGGCAATGTAGATCGCAAGCAGAATCCCTCCCTCCCACCGCTGAAGCTCGCCTTTCCAGGCTTTTCCGGCAGCAAAGATTGTGAGCAATACCGTGATCCCGATCGACACCGGAAGGTCGCGAAGCAGCAGCGCGTCTCCGATCATCAAGGGTCGAAGAAGTCCGGCTACACCAGCGACGGCCATCAGGTTGAACAGGTTCGACCCGACAATATTTCCCAACACCAGTTCCGACTGGCCACGACGAGCAGACACCACAGCCGAGGCGAGCTCCGGAAGGGAAGTTCCCAACCCAACGATGGTAAGTCCGATGACCAGCTCCGACATCCCGAAGCTGCGGGCCATCTCGACGGCACCCCAGACCAACAATCGGGAGCTGACCAGCAGAACAAAGAGTCCGAGCAGCGCGGTGCGGATTGGATGGGGCTCCTCCCGATCCAACGTTGCTTCCGGTTCCATTGTCGGATTATACGAAGCCCGCGAAGCGCGAATCAACATCACAATCCAGACCGAAAACAGACCCAAAAGCGCCACCGAGTCGATCCTGTCAAGCGTCCCGTCCCATCCCAATAACAACACCCCCCCGCTCACGATTAGCAGAAGTGGAAGCTGCACCCGATTCACCGATGGTTGTACCGCAATGGGCGTAAACAGGATAGCCAGGGCCAGGATGAGCGAAATATTCAAAATATTGGAACCAACGATGTTCCCCAGTGCGATCCCGGACGCCCCTTGCCAGGAAGCGATCGAGGAGACCAGAAGCTCGGGAGCCGATGTCCCGAATCCGACCACTACCATACCGATCAGTAGCGGTGAGAGCTTCCAGCGACTAGCCAACGCTGCCGCACCACTTACAAATCGATTGGCGCTCCAGACAAGAAGCCCCCATCCGATGATCATCACCATCACCGGCAAGATCCAATCTCCCATCTCTTTCTACCCTTTTAATTCAAGGTTTTGTAGGTTTTAGGCCCGTTTCAGAAGTATACGAACTCTTCGGCCACTGTAGAACCCGATTCATGTGTGACGGGTCGTCCTTTATAAACCCAACCAAGCTCGAGTCATGATGTTGTTGCGTCCTCTCTCCGTCTTTTTTCTCTCGCTCACCCTTCTTGCCGCCTGTACGGAAACACCGTCCGATCCGGGAACCGGCTCGGGGTCCGGATCCGACAGTGTCGACGGAGGTGGAAACGGAAACGAAACCGATGATACGCCTACTTTGACGGTTACTGACGTAACCCCGACCGATCTGTCGGCAGGAGAAACCCTCACCATCGAAGGAGAAGCGCTCCAAGGAGACGATTCCGAAACCACGGTCTGGATTGACGAGCAAGAATTGGAGATTGAAAGCGCAAGCGACAACGAGATTGTGGTTTTGGTTCCCGAAGGGACAGCCAGTGGCACCTTGCGGGTCCAGGTCGGCGACGAGGAAGCGGATGGTCCGGACATTACCGTGGAGCCGGCAGACGACTCGGGTGGAGATTCAAACGGAGATGACCCCGGAAGCGATGACCCCGCTTCCTATTCGGTTAGCGGTACCGTGGTCGATCAGGAAAGCGGTACCCCCGTTGAAGGAGCCGTGATTACGACCAACGACGATACTCCGATCGAGGATGTCAGTGACGCTTCCGGTCAGTTTGAACTCTCCGGTATGGAAGGGCCGGTTCAGCTCACAGTTTCTCACGATAACAGGGAGGCTCCCATCCAATCACGGCTGGTGTTGGGAGAAACTTCGGATCTCGAATGGGAACTTGCCGGCAGCCTCAGCGACCCTGACGACGGCCGGATCACCTACCAGTATCGGGAAGACTGCTCCCAGGGAACCGGATGTGACGTCCCCTTCGATATCTGGGTTGCCGATCCCAACGGAAGCAACAAGGAGCAGCTCACAGATGACAGTGGATGGGATTTGCAACCGGACTGGTCTTCCGATCGGAGCCGGATCGTTTTCGCCTCCAACCGGAATCAGGACGATGGTGCCTACATCCTCTGGGTGATGGATGCCGACGGCGACAATCAGGAGTCTCTGGAGGTCGAGGGATTCTCACCCGCCTGGAGCCCGGCAGACGATCGAATCCTCTTTATCCTCAATGGCGAGATCCACGAAACCGACCTGCAGGGTAATACCTCCCTGGTTCACAGCCCCTCTCAGGGAAACGCCTCGACTCCGGCCTGGTCCCCGGATGGCTCTCATATCCTCTTTACGATCCGGGACGGGAGTGACTCCACAATCTGGGCGGTCGAGGAGGATGGTGATCACCCCACCCGACTCTCGGAGAGCGGGACCACCGGAACAGATCCCGACTGGCACCCGAGGGGTGACGGCATCCTCTTTGCCGACGGCTCGCCGGCATCTCTGTCGCGCATGTATCTCATGGATCTGGACGGGCAGAACCGTCATCGCA
>JBNJFK010000142.1:0-6002 GCA_051746765.1 Bacteroidota bacterium | reverse complement strand
AAAGAGACTCGACCAGATCCAGTTTCAGTTTTTTCTGTCTGTAGGACCGGCTCTCTTGGTCAAACTTCTCCTGTTCATACGCCTCGCGATTGTACGCTTTTATCAATCGAATCGATGTAAATGCTTCACTCGCCCTTCCTGCGATATTGGAATACTGCTCTTGAATCAGCGTTTGATAGCGGTGTATGAACCCGCTCACCCAATAGGCAAATGCAGACAGAAACGGAAGGGGAATCAGTGCCCAGAAGGTAAGTTCCCGGTTTACGATCAGCATCATCACGATAATGAATCCAGCCCGCGTAATAGTGTTGATCGTGTACATGTAGACCGGTCCGAAGTATTCACGAACGCGTGCCACATCCTCCGTTGCCCGAATATAGATCTCCCCGGAGCGATTCTCTGAAAAGTACCGCTGAGGTAAAATGAGCAGCTTTTTCAGAAGATCGTTTCGAATGTCATATTCGATTTTTCTGGAACTGACGATCAGCGTCTGCCGGGTCGCAAACAGAAACGTACCATACAGGATCACGGTACCGACGAGAAGTAGAGAGTTGTAAGCAAGAATGGCACCTGCTTCCGATTGGAAAAGAAGTTCTCCGAGATGTGTCCAATCCTGATCCGTTCGCCCACCCAATCCCTCCACCTCGTCCATGGTGCGTCGAATCAAGACCGGAATCCAGATCAGAAAAAAGTTGGAGACTGTAAGAAACAGCGTACCCAGCAGGATACTCCATCGGTACTGCCGGAAATAACGATTCAGTTCGGAAAGTTGATGCACGAGTCGTCCTCTTGTTCTCTCTCCCCGGTACGCAGGGTTCCAAGTATCGGTCTGTCCCCTATATGCCCATATGATCGAATATGGAGTAGACCGTACAGACCTGGGTCAGGCAGGTTGCCCGGCCTCTTCAAACTGTTCGATCCATTTCCGCGCCAGTGCCAAGCCCGAACAGAACGAACTCTCCGTATCATTCCCCTCAAAGTAGTCGCCGACGATCGCAAGAGGCGCTTCTGCATGATCAAACTCGAGATACGGAACATTCAGTACCGACTTCGGTTTGTGAAACGGCCAATACGTCATGGAAGACTCCTTCAGTTCCACACGGGGCAACCCGGTCAATGCAGATACGCGATCCCAGAGGATCTGCCGTACCTCCTCAATCGATTGATTCTTGTGTTTTCGCGCGAATGCATCGGTCGAAATCACCGTATACGTTCCGGTCGATTCTGAACGCTTGCTCCCCTCATGGGTAATTTCGCGAACATCCGCATCCTGACAGATCACCGCTTCCCAATCCGGCGATTCCCCGATGCCGGTTTGAACCGAAAGAGCAATGCTGGCTTCATAGTGGATAGAGTCGATCTCCCGAATCATTTTGAGTACATCCACTTCATCCTGCGTGGTCAAAAGCACTCCGTACGCTTCCGGTGCCGGTGTCGCCACCAGAACTGCATCGGCTTCGATCGTTCTGGAACTCGCAAGGTTAACCATCCACGCTCTTTTTTTCCGTCGGCTATCTCCGATAAAGGTGAGACCAATGGCGCGTTCTCCCTCTTCGATATCGACCCATTTCGAAAGATCTCCTGCGATGGATGCAGCGCCTTTTGGTGCTGCGTAGAGTGTTCCGGACAAAAACGGAGGGCGTTCAGACAACTTTTGTTCTCCGTCGTAATAGTCGATATGGTCTCCCCAAACGTCCAGTAGATCCCGTTCAATCAGATCGGAGGCAAAGGGTCTAAATTCCGGACGGTTGGCCGTAACCCATGAGACGCCATTGTCTGCCAGCGGACCCTCTTTTCCCAATCGAACGGTAGAGAGTCGGCCTCCAACTGTTCGTCCCTTCTCAATGACAATCACTTCATGTCCGGCAAGCGTCAATTCCCGGCCGGCAACGAGTCCGGCGATTCCAGCTCCGATAATGGCAATCTTCATACGATTCAATCTCTACGTGGTCGTTGGATTCAGACGCCAAATATCGGAATTATATCCGTTGGATTGAAATGGAATGCCCGCTCTGACCGGGCTTCAACCGGTTCGGTTTCATGGGGCATGAAATCTGCTAATCCGGCTGATCCACGCTTGAATTCCCGTTAGAACCGGAACGAATCCGTGACGTCCAGAGATCCTCTACGACCATCGCCACCGGTCCGACCAGAAAGAGGGCATAAAAGGGAGCATAGACCGCCTCGAAAAGACGGAAGAGGAACTCGACGAACGCGATTAAAAATGCCACCCACATCCGTCCCTGATACGAGTAGACCGTTGTCTTTGGATCGGTGATCATGAAGAGTGCAAAAAGCTGATACATCGGTCCGGTAATCGCCGAGATCTCGGCAAGGAAGGGGTCACCGGTCAATCCGCTCCGAATCCATCCGAAAAAGAAGAACGAAAGAACATAAACTGCACTGATATGGAATCGGTTGGCTCGATAAACCGTGATCAATCCGACGATCCAGATCACCAACATCGCCCACATTTGGCTCCCCCACTGAATACTCAGTACAGCGGCATAATCCGAAGCAAACAGGAGGATCATCACCACTCCGAAATTGGTCGGATTCCAAATGTGTCGATCCTTGTAACGAAACACATATTTGGAGGCGATCGAGAGCATTGCGCAGAGTGCAAACGGCCAGTACAGAGGGGACCGAATCAGGATCCCTGCACTGATCCCGGACACATAGGCGCTGCTCAGATCCCGCCATTTTCCAAATAGAAACCGGTGAAGAAGTGCTTCAGTGAGAAAACTGGCAACAATGGCCGTCATCAAATGCCCGACACTATCCAGGATCCCAAAGGAGAGGTGGGATGCCAGAAGAATGAGCGTAATGAGCAGCGGAGCTGTAAACCGTTTGAGTAGTTCCGAATAGGTGGGTCTTGCTGCGCTGGAGTTTGAATTCATCTATTCACCGGTTGTTCAATCGTGTGGGTACGATTGGGTTCCAGATCCCGGACGATCATCTCCTCTCCATCCGGCCAGCGAATCTCCAGCCGATCCAGTTCAGGTTCGGTACCAAGTCCGAAATGGAGGGTACGTTCACCCTGGGAGCTGAATGCCCGCCCTGCTGTAACCACCTGCCGCTGTTGCATGTCATTCCAAAAGAGCGTAGCAGATGCACCTATGGCGCTCGTGTTGGGTGATCGCCCCTTCAGATGAATACGAACCCATTCGTGATCCGTCCTTGTGGTGGATCGATAGATCTTTACAGCTCCATTCTGGCTGGCAACGACGAAATCCAGACTCCCGTTTCCAAACAGGTCCGCAAACGCGATGGAGCGACTATCGAGTGACAGCGCCCCCCCGACCGCTGTTGAAACCTCACGAAACGAGCCGGTACCACTGTTGAGCCAGATTTTGTTCTGCTGATACCCGGAGAACGTACGCCCATTCATCGCCGGCCAATTTTGAGCATTGCCGATAATCTGTCTGTTTCCTCCAACCACCTTGGCATAATCGTACCAATAATTGGTTCCAGGCTCGGCAGACACATACCCATTGGCCACGTACAGATCCTGGAATCCGTCGTTGTTCAAGTCTCCAAAGGCTCCACCATACCCCCACTCGCCCCGCTCGATCCCAAGACTGGACGCCAAATTCCGATAGACCGGCGACATCTCGTCTCGACTGCCGGAAGGCACCCAAAGATTATTCCCCTGCATCAAGACTCCCGCCTCCGAAATATTGGTTACATAGATCGAAAGATCACCCCTGTTGAACGGATCCACCAAATCTGCACTCATGCCACTTTTGGGTACAAAACCGAGCCCACTCTCCTCACCAGCAAGTCGAAATCGTTCGCCCTCTTCATTGAGATAGAGCTCATCCACCCCGTAGTCATTTGCCAACATCAAATCTGCATACCCGTCTCCGTTCAGATCGGCCGACGTTGCTGCCAATGTCCAACGTCGTGTCTCCAGCAGTCCCCACTCCTCCGTCACATCCTCAAACGTGCCGTCTCCATTGTTCAAGTACAGATAATTGCGTCCTCCGTTGGTCGCATACTCATAACTGTCCGGCATAATCCATGGAGAATCCAGGTCCCAAAAATCGACATCCTCATGGAAATAACCTCCGATAAAAAGGTCCAGATACCCATCCCGGTTCACATCCAGCCAGACCGCTGTATTCGCATTGATCCACTCCGGCAATCCCGCTTGCTCCGTCGCACGTTCAAATCCTTCGTCTCCCAGATTCCGGAACAACTCGGGGCGTCCCCATCGATACAGAAACAGATCTTCATATCCGTTTCCGGTATAATCGCCCCAGACCGACCCCATCGAAACCCCCACACCCTCGGCATTGAGGTTCGCCAACCCCAACGAATCGGCGACATCGACAAAGGTACCGTCCCCCTGGTTCCGATAGAGAGCATTGGATGCTCCAAAACGACTGTTCGTCAAATAGAGATCGGGGAATCCGTCCCGGTTATAATCGGAGATGGTTACAGACGCTCCGACCGACGCAATCTGTTCATGGATGTGCTCCAGCATGGGATCGAGTGTCGGACGACGGTGAACGAAGTCGACTCCCGTCTCCCGGCTCACCTCCTCGAACCAAACTCCATACCGTTCCAGTGCCGATTCATGATCAACATGGCTCTCCCCCTGACGCCACTCTTCAAATTCGCGAAAAAGTATCGGTGTTGCGACCAACCCCGCAAAAAAGAGAAAGAGAACAATCCGTTTCCACGCTGATGGCTGTTTCATGGCTCCCTCCGTTCCCGATTCACAGTTTGCAGTACGGAATAGGCAGAAGAAGGTGTCACATATCGGGTGTGATATCGACTCCAATCTTCACGAAATCGTCTGTATACCGGATCTTCCTTCAAGTCGGAATCCCGCTGATGCTCCGTTTCCGACATCTCGTGATACGGGAGTGGACCCACAGTTGCCGAGCCCTCCGTATTCACATCTCCGTCCTTGACCCACCCGTCCGAATCGAAGAAAAATGTCCGAACCATTCCCGGTTCGGGTTCGGGTAACTCTTCATACTCGAGAAGAAGTTCATCACCGGCATTCATGATGACATACCGGTCATCCACACTCGCCAACAACTCTTCCACATCTCCGAACCGGGTATAAAACCCTTCCAGATCAAACCAGCGTGCAGACGTGCCACTCAACGACTCATAGTCCGGAAGTGCCGGGGACTGTTCATCCGCTCTCGAAACGGTGGAGTACCCACGAAACTTCAACTCCTGGCGGAGCGCCTTCGGCTCATGAACATTCATTTCACCCTCTTCCAGAGGTTCGGCCTGCCAAATCGCATCCCAATAGATTTCGGACGTTGTACTCAGACGAACCCGTCGCCCGTCTGTTGACTCAAATGCGCCGGTGAGATCCAGTAAAATCGTCTTCTCCTTCCCGGCCGGAACACCGAAATCTTCGTGCAACAAGCGCCATTCGCCACCGCTATCTGCAACTTCCACGCGCAATCCACTCGGAGCATCCAGATCCCCCTGACCCAACGCCATATTAATGGAGCTGTCTGTCGGACGAAGCCAACCCGACATAAGCAGAACTGTCCTCTCCGGACGAGACGCCAGATCGATTTCGAGGGTATGAGGGTTGGTCAACCCTTGGTATGCACTCTTGTCGAACGCCTGTAGATATCGTCCGTCCCGCTCACGTACCAAATCCAGTCGGTCACGCCCCTCCTCGTCACGTACTGCCGCAACCGGTTCGGGTGTCGAGAACAGACGCGGCGCCAAATCGGGTGCCGGGAAGACAAACCGCTCATCCACGAAGAGAGTGGTTCCCGCGGGATGATCCACTGCACGCAATTGCATGTGGTCAAAATAATGAGTCTCCCAAAGCTCTGCTGTCATTCGAAGGTGATAACGACCGTCAACGGGTGCCAACTGATCGGAAGACACACGAACCCGGTCAAACGTCTGCACCTCGCCAAGAGTCTCCTGTGCATTGATCCGCAACCCGAGCGGAGATCTCCATATGGCATCCGTTACAAACCCGAACTCCGACCCGTCATGAGCAAACAACCAGG
>JBNJFK010000141.1:0-6207 GCA_051746765.1 Bacteroidota bacterium | reverse complement strand
AAACAGGACTCCCGGAGAAAATCGTTGGAGAGTCGACAATCGCTCCCTATTATTTGTGCGCAAAGCCGGAGAACGGACCCGGAAACGATGTGAATCAACGGTAAGAGAGAACTTAACCCGTGGTCTGCCGTGAAAGGCAGGCCGGATCCCCAAACAGATACCCATGAGTGGATACTCCGATGTCATCCAGGTGATCGGGGCCATGATCATTTTTTCCATGATCCTGCTGAATGCCAACAGCCTGATGCTCCGAAACCAGCAGGTACAGGTAGAGAGCGAGTTGGAGCAAGAGGTAGTTGCGCTCGCACAGGAGATCATTGAAGAGGCACGAACACGCAGTTTTGATCAGGTCACTTGGCAAGCAGAGGCCCCTCCATCTGAAATTCCGGAAGGATTCTCTGCGGCATCAGCCCTGGGTCCCGACAGTGGCGAGGGCGACCGAACCCAATTCAACGATTTTGATGACTACAACGGCTGGAGTCAACAGGTCGAAACCGAACAGGGAATCTACGATCTCGACGTTCTGGTCGAGTATGTAGACAACAATCAATATCAATCAACCACTTCACCGTCGACCTTCAAAAAGATGACCGTCCGGATCACTCATCCACTTTTGCGGGACGGTAGCGGGTCTCCCCGACTCTACCGGTTGGAGTTCATCCGAAACTACTATGCCGATTAAATCCAATCAGATGTCCAACTCAATCCTGTTTCAATGAACCCGGGAATGATCACCAGTTTTATTATCGCCGGATTGCTCATCCTCGCCATTGGCCGGATGAACCTCCGCCTGGGGAATCACAGCTCAGAGTTGACGCTCTCGCACCTGAACCGGGAATACCTCACCCAGGTAACCGAGCTCCTTCATGAAGATTTTCCAAACATGGGCTACGATTTCAAGCAGCCAACGGATCCAATCCTGGTTCACGGGGACTCGAGCCGAATCTCTTTCTACCGGAACGTCTATCAAGACTCCACCCGAACTCCCCAGCTTGTCACCTGGGAGTTTACGGATCAGACCATTCCGGGCCGAACCAACCCGAATCACCGCAATCTGCTACGAATCGAAGCCGATACAGCACTCGGAACGTCCGATACCACCTGGATCCGGAGCGGAATCACAAAATTTGAACTCAGCTATTTCAGCGACACGCAGGGGAAACCGCTGAATGACCGAATGTCACCCGCACCCGGATCCAATCCAACGGAGCTGGAACGGGTTCGACAGGTTCACCTGGAGATGGAGATTCAGAGCTGTGAACCGATTCAGACCGGCGATACCGGGGCTACCCGTTATCTTCGATCGGTCTATGATCGACGATTCACACCCCGCAACCTCAACTAAACGGAACCGTTATGGGACGCGCCATGCTCATCGTCTGTGCCGCCTGCTTGATCGTCGTCGGCATGATCAATGTCACGACCTCCAAACAGGGGCTGCGTATGACTGAAGTCAATGTGCGCTATGCTGACTTCATCATGGCGAAGAATACCGCCCATACGGCCATTCAGATCGCCATGCAACTGATCAATTCCGATGAGGACTGGCCGGAGCAACACGGCTCCTCCACCCCTTGGGTCAGTGAAATCGACGGGCGATCGATCTCCCTCTATGCCCGCCAGATTGAACACCCCGATTTTTGGGAAGCGGACACACTCTACCTCATCTCCAATGCCGAGTATGACGGAATTTCGGCCGAAGTGCGAAGTCTCTACCTAAAGCAACCGTTCAACACCCTGGTCCCCGACTTTTTGGGGTCCATCACCCTGCCCAGTGGATTCAACAGTTTCAATATCGACGGAAGCGCACATGAAATCAGCGGGGTTCCTCCAGAAGAGAGTGGCTGCGAGAAGAACATGCCCGGTTTGGTGGTCGACAGCCAGGAGATGGCCGACCAGTTACCCGAAGAGAACATCAACATCGTGGGAGACCCGGAGGTCCAGGTCAATTCGGACCTTAACTACGAACCGACTGATGAGCTGATCGCTCGCCTGCTGAACTCCGGAAACGGGACGACCATCAATGGCGACTACAGTGGCACCATGGGTACGGCCAGCGAACCTGGTGTCTTTTTTGTGGAGGACGGTGTAAAGCTGACCGGGGAGCAATCCGAAGGCTTCGGAATTCTGGTAATCCGCTCCGGCGGAATGATGGAGTATGAAGGAGCACTGGAAGTGGCCGGAAATTTCGAATGGAACGGGCTCATGATCTTTGAAAATGCGTTCGAATTTGACGGACGAGGGACCCCGACGGTGAACGGATCCGTTCTGGTGGGAAACACGGCGGATTACGATGGGGACCCGATCAATATCTCGATGGGGGGGAACCTGCAGGTCAACTACGACTGTCGGGGAGAAGATTACGCACGGATGGCAGCTGCACTTGCCGTCGAACAGAATCTCTACACCCACATCGTAACCTCGGAAAATGCCAACTACGACAGCCCGGATTTTTGATCAAAGCAGCATCGAGAGCGGATTCTCCAACATCCCTTTGAGGGTATTCAGAAAATCGGCTGCCTTGGCACCGTCCACTACCCGATGATCACTTGAAAGCGTGAGTTTCATTCGCTTGCCGGGGACAACCTCGCCATTCTTGACGACCGGTTCGTCTCGTATGCCACCCACGGCCAGAATACAGGCGTTCAGCGGATTGATGATCGCGGTGAACTCTTCCACACCAAACATACCGAGATTACTGATCGTAAATGTGCTCCCTTCCATCTGATCCGGCTGCAGTTTCTTCTCGCGAGCCAACCCGGCAAGCTCCCGCGTTTCAGCAGAGATGGACCGCAGGGATCGTTTGTCTGCATGACGAAGGACCGGTGTCATTAACCCGTCGTCGATGGCCACGGCAACTGCGACGTGAACATCTCCGTGAATCTCGATCACATCGTCCTTCCAGGAGCTGTTGATCTCCGGGTGGCGTCGAAGAGCGTGTGCCGATGCGGCAACAACAATGTCATTGAAACTGATCTTGACGTCACTGACTTCGTTCAGCGACGTACGAGCTGCCACTGCAGGCTCCATATCCACATCCACGGTAACGTAGAAATGTGGGCTCGTAAACTTGCTGTCACTCAAGCGACGGGCAATGGTCTTCCGCATCTGGGAGACACGAAGAGTCTCCCCTTCACCGGAGACGAATGTTTCCGTTTCCCGACCCTGTGAAGGCGTAAAGTTCTCGATATCCTGCTTGACAATACGACCGTCGGGTCCGCTTCCGTCTACCCGGGAGAGAGAGATCCCTTTCTCTTCGGCCATCTTTCGGGCCAACGGAGACGCCTTGATCCGACCATCCTTCTCCTGGTCTTTTGCCTGGCTGCTTCCATTCGACGACGGCGCCGGTGCAGCGGACTCCTCTTCTTCCGAAG
Organism: Bacteroidota bacterium; assembly: GCA_051746765.1. Taxonomy (GTDB): domain Bacteria; phylum Bacteroidota; class Rhodothermia; order Balneolales; family Balneolaceae; genus JBBEBE01. The sequence continues at coordinate 2,833 of JBNJFK010000141.1, read as the reverse complement.
CTTCCGGTTCTGCTTCACGGCTCTCCTCTTCACGATCTTCACTACTGCTCTCTTCAGCGCCGGCAGAGTCCGCCTCGCTTATAATGGATTCAATATCCTCTCCCTCTTCACCTATGACCGCCATCAGTCCGCCCAACGGTACACTGGCCCCCTCGTCTACCAGGATCTTCAAAATGGTCCCGGACTCAAATACCTCGACCTCCATGGTCGCTTTGTCGGTTTCGACTTCGGCAATCACGTCACCGGACTGGACCTTGTCGCCCTCTTTTACATTCCACTTGGCAATGACACCTTCTTCCATCGTGTCGCTCAGATTGGGCATCTCAAATTTTTCGGCCATATGCTATACTCGTCTGAATAGTCAGGTGGTTCACATCGGTTCGCCCCTACGACCCGGTTCTCGGATAGTATCAAGGGCAGCACTAAAAATCTACTCCTCTTCCTATCGATACATCACTGCATTCACCGCCTCGATCACATCGTCCGGATCGGGCAACCACGCATCAAAGAGAGGTTTGGAGAACGGCGCATTCACATCGGGAAGAGTCACCCGGGCGACCGGCGCATCCAGATAGTCAAACGCCTCGCGCTGAATCAAAAACCCGGTTTCGGCTGCCACTCCACCAAACGGGTGCGCTTCGTCGACGACGACACACCGGTTGGTCTTTCGGATGGACTGAACCACCGCTTCCGTATCGAACGGTTTAATGGTTCGCAGATCGATCAGTTCGGCATCCACACCCTCTTTCTCGAGTGCATCCACGGCTTTCTGAGCCACGTGAACCATCTTTCCGTGCGCCACAATCGTGACATCGGATCCTTTACGCTGGATTCTCGCCTTGCCGATCGGAATCAGGTAATCCTCCTCTTCGGAGACCTCTCCCTTGAGCCCGTACATCTGCTCGGACTCCATGAAGATGACCGGGTTGTCGTCGCGTATGGCCGACTTCAGGAGTCCCTTGGCGTCGTCGGGATTGGAAGGTTGAATCACCTTCATACCGGGAAAGTGCGCATACATGGAGTCATAGGCGACTGAATGAGTGGCTCCCAATTGGCCGGCAGACCCGTTCGGTCCACGAAAGACGACCGGCACATTGACCTGTCCGCCCAACATGTAGCGAACCTTGGAAGCGTGATTGATAATTTGGTCGGTTGCCAACAAGGCAAAATTGAAGGTCATAAACTCAATGATCGGGCGCAGACCATTCATCGCCGCTCCAGCACCGATTCCGGCAAACCCCTGCTCGGAGATGGGCGTATCGATCATTCGTCTCAGACCGTACTTGTCCAGAAGCCCTTCGGTCGCTTTGTATGCACCATTGTACTCAGCGACCTCCTCTCCCATAACGAAGACGGTCTCGTCTCGCGACATCTCCTCGTCGATCGCATCCCGGATTGCTTCTCTGAATTGTAAAACTGCCATAGCGTTCTGTAAAGTCGTTTATTGGTTCGTGAGGCGGAGCTCCGTGACCGGATTATTTGTGGAAATAGGGATTCTCTTCGGCAAACATATCCTCGTAAAGAGCTTCCGGTTTCGGGAAGTCGGACTGTTCGGCAAATTCCACCGCATCGAGTATCTCCTTTTCGATGGTCTCCTCGATCTCTTCGACTTTTTTCTTCGTCGTGATTTTGTTTTCGAGAATGTAGGCGCGCACGCGAGCCACCGGATCGATCTTCTGATACTCTTCGAGCTCTTTCTTCGTGCGGTACTTCTGCGGGTCGGACATGGAGTGTCCACGGTAACGATAGGTTCGGATCTCTATGAACCAGGGGAGGCTATCCTTTCGGATATCTTCGGCGATCTCTTTCATCTTCTCATAGACGGTCAACACGTCCATTCCGTTGATCACCGCCTTCTTCATGCCAAACCCGTCGGCCCGGTCCACAATCTCGCCGACACTGTGCCGGTGCGCCGCCGTTCCCATGGCATATCCATTGTTCTCGACTGCATAGATAATGGGCAGTTTCCACAGCTGACTCATGTTCATCACCTCGTGCAGCACTCCCTGATGAACCGCGCCATCTCCGAGGAAACAGGCCGTCACCCGATCATTCTCCTGATACTTGTTGGAGAAGGCGAGCCCGGTACTGAGCGGGATGTGTCCACCAACAATCCCAAATCCACCCCAAAAATGCTCTTTCACATTGGCAAAGTGCATGGATCCACCCTTTCCCTTTGAACAGCCGGTCGCCTTGCCATAGAGCTCGGCCATCCCCTCGTTGGCAGAAACACCACGAACCAGACCCCAACCGTGATCCCGATATGCGGTGATGATGTCATCATCATCCTGAAACGCCTGGACCGTCCCTGCAGAGATCGCTTCCTGTCCGATGTAGAGATGCAAAAATCCACCAAATTTCCCTTTTTGGTACATCTGCATGGCACGCTCTTCGAATCGACGCTGCCGAAACATCTTCTCGTAGATCCCGGTCATATCCTTCTTGGTGAGCCCGAGATCCTTGTACGATTTCTTGGTCGGTTCCGGTAGCTCGACCGCTTTCTCCACATTTCCTTTCGTCGTCGCGGTCAGGCCAATCGGTGTAAAAACGGCCTCTTGCTGCTTCTTTGCCATAAGAGTCTGATCAGGGTAGATTAAAAATCGTTTTTCTTACAGTTACTCATGATACCGAAAATTTCAGAAAATTTCATTGATTCACGCGCTTAACCCGCCAGAGCCTGCTTGATTTGCTCTCTTGCCTGATCGAACATCTCATCGATCTTTTCCGGGAATCGCCCCCCGGCCGTCGCCAATCCGGGCTGCCCCCCACCTCCACCACCGAGGGTCTTTCCAAGATTCCGAACCAGGTCTCCGGCACGAAGACCCTCCCCGAT
>JBNJFK010000140.1:0-6218 GCA_051746765.1 Bacteroidota bacterium | reverse complement strand
GTGATGGGATGCTCGGGGAGGGGAGGTCGCACATGTTGGGTGTTTTCTCGGCTCAACGGTCGGTCGATGATCATGGCCGATGGGGCTGGGGTTGGGGGGGTACTGGAGCCGCACGACTCTCCGGGGATGAATCGCTTTGGTTGCAGGAGGGATGGATCGAAGGGCGATACGGAATCCTCCATCTGGAAGCGGGACGTCGCGTCTACACCTTGGGCGAGACCGGTCCCCATCGATTGAGCAGCGGCTCGCTCGTTCTGGGGCGAAATGCTCCGCCAGTACCTCGAATTCGACTTCACATTCCGGAGTATGTACCGGTTCCGTATCTACAGGGATGGGCCTCGTTTAAGGGGCACTGGGCTCACGGTTGGTTTGGGAAAGACCGGGTGATTGAGAACGCTTATCTACACGAGAAATCGTTCTATGTTCAGTTTGGCGGGCCCACGTGGTGGAAGCTCTACGGAGGATTTCTGCACACGGCCACCTGGGGCGGGCGTGAGAGCGACACAGGAAGACAATACCCCGCTGGACTTGGGGATTTCCTGCGGGTGGCCACCGCCCGGGCGGGGGACAATACGAGTCATGGGGTAGATCAGGCGAATGTTTTGGGGGCTCATCAAGGGCTCATTGATACCGGGTTCAAAATGGAGGCTGGCGGGGATCGCAGGGTCCATCTCTACCGCCAGCACCTCTTCTCTGACAAGTCGGGTCTTGCTCTTCGAAATTTACCTGACGGTCTCTACGGAGTAGCCGTCGAGAACCCGTTTGGAGAGTCGATTTCCTGGATTGACGGGGTGCTCTGGGAATTTCTGCATACGAAGCACCAGACCGGACCGGGGCCGACCGATCCAGTGGTGGGCGACAGCCCGCCCTTTTGTGCAGAGGTCAATCCCAACTGCGGCTATCGTTACAATGGGCGGGATGATTACTACAACAACGAGGTCTATCTGGATGGATGGGCCTACAAGGGGTATTCGATGGGATCACCCCTGCTCATGACTCAACGCCAATTGGATCAAATAGACCCTTCGATCGAAACCTATAGTGATCGCTACTTTGTGAGCACCCGTGTGGTGGCGCATCACGGGGGTGTGGAGGGGCATGTCGGAGATGCGGCTCACTGGCGAGTGTTGGGGACCTACGCTCGTCACTACGGGACCTACTGGGGTCTGAACCTGGGAGATGTGTGGGGGAGTCTGGATCCGGCACTGGACCCGGAAGTTTACTATTTTAATCCGCCGCGCATCCAGTGGCACTGGCTGGCTGAGACGGATTGGGTGGTTCCGGGAAGAGAGAACATCACGCTTCGATTTTCGTTGGCGTTGGACCACGGGGAGATGTTCGAGTCAATCGGCCTGACGGCGGGAGTCATATGGACTCTACGGTAAATAGTTGAGTATCAGGTCCGATAAAACGGCTGAATCATTATTCAAGTGTTGGAGAATCAGATGAGCAGAGAACGGGTACTCATTACGGGCGGGGCGGGATTTTTGGGATCGCACCTCTGCGAACGCTACCTCGCCGAGGGGTACCGTGTTCTCTGTATGGACAATCTTTCGACCGGATCGAGGAAGAACATTGCGCATCTGGAAGGCAATCCGGATTTTGAGTTTGTCCTCCACAATGTCTGTGAGTATATCGACGTGGAGGGTGATCTGGACCTGATTTTGCACTTCGCCTCGCCGGCCTCCCCGATCGACTACCTGGAGATGCCCATTCAAACGCTCAAAGTGGGCTCACTCGGAACGCACAAAGCGCTCGGGGTGGCCAAAGACAAAGGAGCCCGCTTTCTTCTCGCCTCCACAAGCGAAGTGTATGGCGATCCGGAGGTGCATCCGCAGTCGGAGAGTTACTGGGGGCATGTGAACCCGATCGGGTTTCGGGGGGTCTACGACGAGGCGAAACGGTTCGCCGAGGCGATGACAATGGCCTACCACCGGTTTCACGGGGTCGAGACACGGATCGTGCGGATTTTCAATACGTATGGACCGTGCATGCGGCTGCGTGACGGGCGGGCACTGCCTACGTTTCTACGGCAGGCATTGAAGGGCAATGATATAACGGTGTTCGGGGATGGCGATCAGACCCGCTCGTTTACCTACGTGGACGATTTGGTCGAGGGCATCTGGCGGCTCTCGCAGAGCGAGGAGGTGGAGCCAGTCAATCTGGGCAACCCCGAAGAGGTGACCATTCTTCAAGTGGCTCAAGAGGTCATCGAATTAACGGGAAGTTCCAGCAAGATCATCCACGAGCCTCTCCCGAAAGGGGACCCGAAGGTACGGCGTCCCGATATCATCCGAGCGAAAGCGGTGCTGGGGTGGGAACCGGTTGTTTCACGCGAGGAGGGATTGGAACGCATTCTTCCCTGGTTTCGGGAGCAGGTCGATCGGCAGGAAGAGAAGGAGGGGTCGGCAGGGTAGAATTTCCCGGGAGAATAATTTGAGTGAGTTTGGGTGGCGACAGTCGATGATGTGCTTAAACGGTACTCAGGGCGTGTTCTTGGGAGATTAGAATCTTGCAATAGACAGAAACAAGGGATCCGTTCGTGATTCTTTGTGAATCTTTTGTATATTCAGGGTCGGATTATTGTAAATCTTTTGGCTGGTTTCAGAGATTCTGTAAACATTTGTATCCACTGACATGAGTATTTCCTACCTCGCATGGCTGGGTTTCTGCCTGTTGGTCACCTATGCGGTGTCGACGGCGATGATTCCAGCGCTGATCAAATTGGCGTGGGAGTTTGAGTTCTACGACCAACCCGACGGCGGTCGTAAAGTTCATACCGAGTCGACCCCTACCTTTGGAGGGGTTGCGATCTTTTTTGCGTTCATCATCGCTTTTTCCCTGATGGAAGCGATGAGCTCGAACGGTATGCGCGCCTACTTTGATGGCTACGGATTTTTCATAGCTGCTTCGATGATGCTTTTTGTGGTTGGTGTGCGGGACGATCTCTCCGGAGTTCCTCCCAAGCAGAAATTGTTGGCACAAATTCTGGCCAGTTTCCTCTTTATTGCCGGGATGGGGATCTGGATCCCCACCATGGGGGGGCTTTTCGGACTCGAGTCGATTCCATGGTGGGCTGGCATGCCGCTCTCGCTCTTCGCCATTATTGTTCTCTCGAACGCCTACAATTTGATTGACGGAATTGACGGGCTGGCCGGTAGCGTAGGTGTGATTGCGAGTCTTAGTTTTGGTGTCTGGTTCCTGTACGCCGAGATCTGGATCTGGGCGGCCTTCTCGCTGATTCTGGCTGGAAGTCTGATCGGGTTCCTGCGATTCAACCTGCACCCGGCGCGTATCTTCATGGGGGATACCGGATCCCTGTTGGTCGGGTTCTTCCTCTCTCTGGAGGCGATTGCATTTATTCACTACGGAACCACCGTCGGGAGCGGGCTCTACTGGCAGGATGCTGCGCCAGTGATTGCGATGGCGATTTTGGTCATTCCCCTCTTTGACACCCTGCGGGTCTTCAGCATTCGAATGGCGCGTGGGCAGTCGCCCTTCTCACCGGATCGATCCCACCTTCACCACATCCTGCTCGACATGGATTGTGATCACAAGGAAGCGACCTTTATCCTTACGACCATGAATGTGCTCTTTGTCGCTGTTGCGCTCTTTCTCGCGCAGTATATGGGGCCCACGTTGCTCTTCTTTACGATGCTGGGGACCTGCTTCATCCTCTTTCCGACCGGTGGTTGGAAGAGCCGACTGGTTCGCCCGTGGGTGGACGAGAAGGACATGCTCTCCGTGGTGCGATTTCTGATCCATTCCGGGGTGGAGGAGCGTGACTCCAGAAGCGCTCTGAAGGGGACTGCTCAAACAAAAGCTGTAGCGATTTCCAAGAAGTCCTGATCTTTACACCTGCCTGACTACTCCTTCAGCGACTTCTGCCACGTCCACGCCGTTTTGCACATCTCTTCGAGGCCGTATTGTGGAGACCAATGGAGAGTCTCGTTCGCTTTGGCGGCGTCGGCCCAGATCTTTTCAATGTCTCCGGGGCGGCGGTTGGTGATGCGGTAGGCGAGTTTGAGATCGTTCACCTTCTCGAAGGTCTGGATCATCTCCAAAACGCTGATTCCCGATCCGGTTCCCACATTGAATACGCTGCATCGTTCATCGGTGCTTCCCATGTACTCCAGCGCCCGGATGTGGGCACGCGCCAGATCACTCACATGGATGTAGTCACGGATCGGTGTGCCGTCCGGGGTATCGTAGTCGTCGCCGAACACCTGAAGCTCGTCTCGTATGCCGGCGGCCGTCTGCGTAATGAACGGCATCAAATTATCTGGAATTCCGGAGGGGAGCTCACCGATGAGCCCCGAGGGATCCGCTCCCACCGGGTTAAAATAGCGGAGGAGCACTGAGCGACTGTTCTTCGGGGCGCTCTTTGCGTTGGTTGCATCGCGAATGATCGCCTCGCAGATCCGCTTGCTCTCCCCGTACGGGGATTGTGCGGGTTGCAGGGGTGTCTCCTCGGTCACCGGAAGGGTGTCGGGTTGCCCGTAGACCGTGCAGGAGGAGGAGAAGACCAGATTCGAAATTCCGGCGCCCTGCAGTCCCCGGATCAGGTTAAGCGTTCCAACTACGTTGTTCTCGTAGTAGTTCAAAGGTTTTTGGACCGATTCTCTCACCGATTTAAGGGCCGCAAAGTGGATGACTCCGCTGAAGGGGTTCTGCTTCAGGTGGGCTTCGAGCTTGTCGCGGTCCCGCAGGTCCAGTTTGGTAAACCCGGGCCGGGTGCCGGTAATGGTCTCGATCCGGTCGATGACCTCTACGCTTGAGTTGGAGAGGTTGTCGATGATCTCGACGGTATAGCCCTCTTTTAGAAGCTCAACCACCGTATGGGAGCCGATGAAGCCAGTTCCGCCCGTGACCAGAATGGGATTCTTCATGAGAGCTCCTTCCGAGGCTGAATGGGTTGAATTGGTTGGATCATGCCTCTCCGTTTTTTGCACTGTTTCGATTTTCGTCAATCAGTTGCCGGTAGGCGAGCAGGACCGCGCGGGTGGCTTCTTCGGGCAGCGTCTGGGCTACCTTTTTGACCTCAGCGATGGCGTTCAGCGGGGCAAAGGGCTTGGCCACCCGCTTGAGCGCTTCCAGATCGCCTCCGCTATCTCCGATATAAGCGATCTGCTCGTGGGGGATCCTCAGCTCAGTGGCGATTCGCTCCATGCCTGCAACTTTGTTGTTGCCCATCGGAAGCGCGTTTACCGACGCATCCGTGCGGTGCACTTCCAGTTCGGGGTAGTGCTCGCGGGTGACCTGTAAAATACGCTTGTAGATTCGGTTGATGAGCTCTTTGTCATTGGAGACGACTCCGGCGTCCATCATCTTGGCGAACTCGAGCATGGCGCCCGGATGTTCGGGGAGCAGCTCGTCGGTGAGCCAGCCCCTGAATCTTTGAAGTGGTTCGGGAATGCCGTCGTGGCCGGTAAGCACACGGTGGTCTTTGGGGAAGTAGAGTAGCGAGCTCTCGAAGACAAACGGGTGTTCGATGCCGAGCCACTGCGCGACCGCTTCCGCGTAGGGAAAAGGCCGGCCGGTGCAGAGGGTGATCGAGGGGATACTCGGGTCTTTCTGGCTTTGCAGGTTCAGCTCGCGGATCTCGGTAATGGCCTCCCAGTCCGGGCTCTGAAAGGGGTGGGAGATGCAGCCGTCAATATCGAGGACGAAGAGGTGAATCACGGGGTTGTGGTCAGGTCAGGGTTCATGGGGTGACGGGATGCAAGAACCCGGTTGGTTGTACAAAAAGGGTTTGAAGAGGGTCTTGCGATACCGCTTGTTATCAAGCCTCCAAGTTACTCCAATTCCCGTAGCTGATCAATGTAGCGCTCCATGAGTTCCTGGACGTCGGGGGCGAAGGGGGTTTGCCGCGGATCGGCCAGTCGAAGGCGGAGCTCACTCTCCCAGCTCCGTTCCGGGGGTGTTGCATCGGTCGTAGGCAGGGGTCGGACGGACGGTTCGGCCCGACGGGCTTCGCGGGGTTCATCTTCGTCCGGATCCCCCTGTTGGCGGAGGGCATCCTGCGTTCGCAGCATGCGGGCGTGGATTTCGGCCTGCTGGTCGGGAACCGATTCGGGGCGGCCTTCCCGCAGCCGGCGGATGGACTCCTCCATCTCGCGGAGGGTCTGCTCGAGATCGCTCTGACGCTCGTCTCTCGGAGCGCTTTCTCGTAATCGTTCGAGCTCCTCGCGGACGCGGTTCTGCTCCCGGGCGAGCTG
>JBNJFK010000139.1:0-6240 GCA_051746765.1 Bacteroidota bacterium | reverse complement strand
TATTGATTCCGGTACCAACCGCAGTTCCACCCTGGGGAAGCTCTCGCACCCGTTCCAGGGCCGACTCCAACCGGGAGATTCCCAACTCAATCTGTCGGGCATACCCACGCAGCACTTGCCCCATGGTCACAGGCATTGCATCCATCAAGTGCGTCCGCCCCGTCTTGACTATCTGATCCAGCTCCTCTGCACGCACCTTCAGAGACTTTTCAAGATGGGCAAGAGACGGTATCAGCGATTCACGAACGGAGAGAACGGCAGCCACTCGAATGGCCGTCGGAATCACATCATTGGAGCTCTGACCGAAGTTGACATGATCATTCGGATGAACTGTGATGCCTTCCTCCTTCAGCAACTCCGTTGCCCGAGTCGAAAGCACTTCGTTGGCGTTCATATTTGTTGACGTGCCTGAGCCTGTCTGAAAAATATCCACCACAAAATGGCTGTCCAACTCCCCAGCTATCAACTCGTCTGAAGCTCTCACAATAGCCTCTGCACGATCCTTGTCCAACAGACCCAATGCACCGTTCACTCGTGCAGCAGCCTGTTTCACATACCCGAGTGCACGAAGAAAATCGCGGTGAAATCCAATTCCACTGACCGGAAAGTTATCATATGCACGCTGTGTCTGGGCACGATAGAGCGCATCTTTCGGAACGTTCACTTCACCCATTGAATCTTTCTCGATACGGAATTCACTCATGACTACAATCTCTGTAATTGACTTTAAATCGCGATATCGCTTGAAAAACAATCGTTTCAATGTAAAGAAAAATGGAAACAAAATCGGGGCTTCGGACAGGAGAAGAGAAGCCCGATTATACTCGGAAAAGAGCCCGGTCAGAGAGATTTCGAATAGATCCGATACGTTTTACTTCTTCTGGCGCCGATCCGCTCCGCCACTCGAATCATCTCGGTATTGCTTTCCAGGACCCAACTCAACTCGGATGAGTGAAAGTCTCGTACGAGTCCGTTCTCGATCGATTGATGGTGAAGAACAGCATCAATCCCCTTGCCACGATATGCAGGAAGAACTCCCATCAGTGCCGTTCGGATCCGATGGATCGATTTCCGCTTCAAAAGTAGCTTGAAGATGCCCGTCGGAAAGAGCGTCCCGTTCATTTCTGCAAGAATTTGGTTGTAATCCGGAAGAGCAACCGAAAAAGCGACAGGATCTCCGTCCACTTCAACAATATGTGCAAAATCCGGGTCCAGAATCAATTTCAGGTCACTGGCCAACTGCTCCAACTCTGCCTTGGATAGCGGGATGAACCCCCAGTTCTGACTCCACGCTTTGTTGAAGATGTGACGAATAATCTCGATTTCCTGCTGCATCTTCTTCAATCGGATCGGCCGAACCGTCAAGCCCGGAATCCGTCTTTTCACCAGACCGACGGCTCTCGACATTCGCTCCCGATCCACCGTTGTCTGATCCACATCGAAAGCAAAAAGATCCATCTCTTTTTGAAAACCGGCCGACTCGAGAAGGTCGCCGTACCACTGTTTGTTGTAGGGCATCATGATCGCCGGTGGTTGGTCAAATCCGTCTACAAGAATCCCCACTTCGTCCATCATGGACGGACTGGCCGGTCCCATCAGTTTCTCGATGCCCCGTTCCTCCAACCACCCGGACACCGAACGAAACAGCAGATCTGTCACGGATTCCGAATTGATCGACTCGAAGAAGCCGAAAAAGCCGGTTTTTGTGTCATGATAAGAATTGTATCGATGATCGATGATCGCCGCAATTCGTCCGGCAATCTCTCCATCCTGCTCGGCAATAAAAAGGGCCATCTCGGCCTGCTGAAAGAAAGGGTTCTTCTCCGGATCCAGTCTCTTTCGGACTTCAAATTTCAACGGGGGTACCCAGTGGGCATCTCCCTTGTAATGCGAGTAGGGAAACTCCAGAAACGCCTTCTTCTCTTTTGGCGTCGTAATGTAGGTCACACCCGTCATGAACGTCCGATTCGGTCTGTAGCTGTCAAGAGTCCCGCAGGGACTTTCCGTTACTGTCGATGATGCCATGGCGGATTCCCACTTTCCGGAATGCACTAAGCACCTTGTCCAGCTGTTCATCTGTATGTGTCGCCATGTAGCTGGTGCGAACCAACGCCTGATTTTGAGGTACGGCCGGTGGCACCACAGCGTTCACATAAACGCCCTCTTCAAAAAGATCCTTCCAAAACCTGAAACAGTCCATCATATCACCGATGACTACCGGTATAATGGGCGTCTGACTATTCCACACATTGAAACCAAGCTTTCGAAGCTCTGCTCTCATAAAATTGGAGATCTTCTCCAACCGCTCCAATCTCCACGGTTCGCTCTGGAGAATCTCCAGGGCTTTCAGGACTGTGGCTACATTGGCCGGCGGCATACTTGCACTAAAGATGTGAGCCGGAGACTGGTGACGGATAAAGTCGATTACCGGTTGTTCACCAACAATGAATCCCCCCAGGGATGCAAATGACTTGGAAAAAGTTCCGCTGACCAAGTCAACCTTATCGAGAAGTCCAAAAACGGAGGCCGACCCCCGACCACCATCTCCGATTACACCAATGGCGTGTGCATCATCAAGATACAGTCGGGCATCGAATTCCTCCGCCAGATCGACCAACGCGGGGATGTCGGCCAGAATCCCCGACATGGAAAACACTCCGTCACTAATGATGATCTTTCCGGCATCCGGATCCGCTTTCTCCAGAAGTTTGCGGAGATGATCCATGTCGTTGTGACGAAACCGTACCGTCTTCGCATTGGAAACCTGCGTTCCCACTACGATGCATGCATGATTGTCTTTGTCGGAAAAAATGATGTCATTTCGGCCGGCGATCGTCTGGATGGACCCTTCATTGGTCTGATACCCGGTACTGAAGAGGACACACGCCTCCTTGTTCATAAAAGCGGCCAACTTCTCCTCGAGCTCCAGGTGAAGGTCGAGGGTACCATTCAGATACCTTGAACCAGTGCAGCCGGTTCCATAAGTAGCAATCACGTTCTGGGCTGCTTCGATCGTTCGGGGATCATTCGTCAAGCCGAGATAGTTGTTCGACCCCGCCATAATCACGTCCCGCCCTTCAATCTTGACGACCGATCCATCCGTCGCCTGAAGGGGTTTAAAGTAGGGGTAGAGTCCCAACTCTTTCACCTCGTCCGCTTTGGTAAATTCGTACGCTTTTTTGAATATATCAGAGCTGTTCAACTCGGGTTTGGACTCACCCATTCTCTATGCGGCTTGATCATTAATATTTAGCCTGTAAATATAGCTACAAATATAGTCGCTTCAAACAATAGGAGAGCTTCACACGTGACCGGATGGTTCCAATTCCCTGCCGGCCACCTTCTTGAGAAAAGAGACATAGCGTTCGGCCACATGCTCCCATCCAAATTCGTTGAGAACGAAGGGAGCACAACTCTGCTTCAATTCGTCCAGCTCCTCGCGGAGTACCCGATCCACTTTCCGGGCAAAGAGTTCCGGTTTCCCGTGAGGAACTCTGTACCCATTGACGCCCTGACGAATAACGTCTTGTATCCCCTCCAGGTCAGACGCAACTGCGGGTACTCCCGCTTGATTGGCCTCCAGAAGAACGATTCCGAACCCTTCCATATCTCCTGAAACCGGAATATTGGGCATGATAAACAGGTCTGCCAGGGAGTAGGCCATCTGCAGTTCTTCTTCCGGTATTCGTCCGCTCAATATGACCCGGCTCTGCAACCCTTCCCGACGAATCAGCTCCCGAATGACCGGTGTCTCGGGACCGTCGCCAACGATAAGGTAAACCACGTTCGATTCTACCTTCGGCAACACCTCCTCGATAAACCATCGGTGTCCCTTCCGGCGAACGTGCCGTCCAACTGTCAAAAGTAGATGCTGATCCGGTTTTATATCCAACCCGAAGCCTGTCTTGAGTCGTTTTCGGGCCAGTTCCCGATCCGGAAGATCTACTCGACGGGTGACATCCAATCCGTTTGGAAGTACCACCCCCTTCCCGGGATCCATTCCTCTCTCGATACTGGCTTGACGGGTAGCCTCCGACACAGATATCACACCACTCATGGATCGAAATATCCGGGGAACATACCATTGGTAAATCCGCAATGGGAGCGTTACATCCTGACCATGGTTGATAACCACACTCGGCCATGGGAAACGCCCCTTGAGAAACGGAACCACACCTGCGGTTACCATCGAAGAGAAGAGAACTACATCCGGACGAAATTCACGAGCTCGCCCCGGAAGGGTGGCAGCCAGAGAGAAGAGGAACCGGGTCGTTGCAGGTCCGATATTGGACCAGGCTGAACGCTGAACAACCGAAAGCAACTCGACATCCTCTCGCCGCTCAAGCTCCTCCATCAACTGAAGACTGACATTCTGCATACCGCCAATATTCCGGAGTGGTTGATCTTTCGGCGGGATCGAGTGACTTACAAAGAGAATTCGAAAGGGCATGAAGTCAAAATTCGGTTGAAAGTAGCTCCCGGTATGAATTCAGTAATTGACCGTTGATCTGCTCCCACGTGTATTCAAGCGAACGAGCTCTGGAGGCTTCTCCCATTCGTTTTCGACATTCTGCGTCACCGGCCAACTCTGCCAGACGTTCGGCAAACGCCTCTGCCGAACCGGGTGAAACATGATATCCATTAACTCCATGCTCCACCAGGGAACGACTTCCGACCGCATCTGCCACGATACAGGGCAGTCCGGAAGCCATCGCTTCCAGTGTAACATTCCCAAACGACTCTGTAACGGAGGGAAAGAGAAAAATATCTCCACTGGCATACGCACGGCTCAGCTCTTCTCCTTCCAGATACCCTGTAAATATCCCGTCTGGCAGAAGCTTCTGGAGACCTTCACGTGCGGGGCCATCCCCCACAACAAGAGCACGAACCCCATTCATCGAAGACGACACATGGTGAACCGCCTCCGCATAAAGATCCAGATTCTTCTCCCAAACCAACCGGGAGACAAAAAGTACCACCCGGTCATCGGGTTCAAAACCCATTTCACGCCTCCAGGTGTCTGATCGGTGCTCGGGCGAAAATCGTTTCGTATCGATACCACGCGCCCACACCCGAAGATCACGGCCCACACCTTTCTCTCTCAGATCGTCAATCATCGATGGCGTTGGAACATGAACCTGATCTGTATGGCCGTAGAACCAACGAAAATAGCGAAGTAGCGCGGGTTCCAGCCATCCAAGGCGGTAATAGGGAAGGTAGCTCGTAAAATGGGTGTGATAGGAACTGACAACCGGAAGACCACGCTTCATTGCCCACTTGAGTGCAGACAGGCCCAGCAGGTCCGGTGTGGCGATATGTACCAGATCGGGCTGGAACTTTTCGAGCCTCTCCCTGCCCTCTGCATGAAGCGGCCGGGAAAGCCGGTACTCTTTTCGACCGAGGATGGAGACAGAGGGTACTGCAACAAGTTCACCGGAGTGCTCCATCGGCGGATTTTCAACGGTCGGGGCAAAAATCAATACATCGACCCCCTTCCCTTCCAAAAACCGAACCAATCGATTCAACGTCAGGGAAACTCCGTCCGGGATGTGGTTGTAGTTTCCGGTAAAGAGAGCCAGTCGGAAGCGTCTCATACTTTTTCCAATGCTACATTCAACTTTGTATCTTCGAGCGGGGAACCGGAAGCGGTTCGACCCGTTTCAACTTGGCCTCCCTGAACCGCAAGACTCTCGAATATAAAGATTTTATGAAGGCATTTGTTACCGGCGGGACAGGATTTATTGGGAGTCATCTCGTTGATGCTCTACTAAAACAATATCCGGATACGCCGCCGCGATGTCTGATCCGCTCCGGAGAACGATGGCTCAAAGGCAAACCGATCGAACCGGTTCCCGGGGATCTGTTCGATGAAGATGCTATTCGCGATGGCCTGAAGGGGTGCGATACTCTGTTTCATCTGGCTGCCATTTTGAAAGCCCCCTCGCAAACAGCACTCAATCGAATCAATGTCGAGGCGACGGAGCGTCTCTTTAAACTCGCATTGGAGGCAGGTGTTCAACGTGTCGTCATTCTCTCGTCACTGGCCGCCTCCGGCCCCAGCCAGGGTCGCCCCCGGACCGAAGCCGATACACCGGAACCGACCAGCATGTATGGCATCTCCAAATGGGCCATGGAGAAGCGTGTCCACGAGCTTGCTCCCCCGGAGCTGCCCGTCACCCTGATCCGACCACCCGTCGTCTATGGCCAGAGAGGATCAGGTCTACACCTGGTTTCAAATGG
>JBNJFK010000138.1:0-6456 GCA_051746765.1 Bacteroidota bacterium | reverse complement strand
CGACCTTTTGGAGCGTCTCTTTAGTGAAGCACAATCGGGCGTCCTGGTTACTGTCCCCGCGGCGGATGCCGATCAACTGATCGGCTGGTTCAACGAGGCGGGAGTGGCCAGCAAGCGGTTGGGAAAAACCGGGGGTGAAATATTGGAGATCGACAGCCGGATCCGAATTTCGGTTTCCGAGTTGACAAATCGCTATGAACGTGTCCTTCCCGATGCGATGAATCAAGTCTGACAGATGAACGACACCAGCCCCTTCGATTTACCATTCTCGGATCCGGTACTGATCTTTGCGGTCGTGATGCTGGTGATCTTGTTGGCACCATTGGCCATCAAAAAGCTCAAGATTCCGGGACTGGTCGGGTTGATTTTGGCCGGGGCACTCGTGGGACCGAGCCTGCTCGGTTTTCTGGAGAGGGACAATACCATCGATCTTCTCGGGACGGTCGGTCTGCTCTATTTGATGTTTATGGCCGGTCTTTCGATGGACCTGAATCAATTCGAAAAGCTGAGAAACAAGAGCATCGGATTTGGTTTTCTCTCGTTTGTACTTCCGATGGGTGGGGCTTATCTGATGGGGCTTCACGTACTCGGATTCTCTGAAAGTACCTCTCTTTTGCTGGGAGCCATTGTTGGGTCCCACACGCTTCTCGCCTACCCCATTGCCGAACGACTCGGAATTACCAAAAACGTCCCGGTGACCATGGCTCTTGGGGGAACTCTGGTGACGGATACGCTCTCCCTCGGTGTGTTGGCCGTTATAGCCGCTTCCGTCGAAGAGCAGACGGGGGTTGGGTATTGGGTCATGTTTGGAAGTCAGGTGGCCCTCTTTATTACGGCTGCGATTGTCATTATTCCCAGGCTGGCGCGATGGTTCTTCCGGAACGTGAAATATGAGAGCAATACGGACTTCGTATTTATGGTTGCCATTCTCTTTACAACGGCATTTTTGGCCGACGTCGCCGGGTTGGCTCCCATCATCGGTGCGTTTTTTGCGGGTCTTCTTCTAAACAGGCTTGTTCCGGGAACAGGAACGTTGATGAGTCGGGTTCATTTTGTGGGAAATGCGCTCTTCATTCCATTCTTCCTCATTTCGGTCGGAATGTTGGTTGATATAGAGGTCCTCGGAGCTCCGGAGGTCTGGATACAGTCATTCCTTTTTACAATTCTTGTCTTTGCGGGCAAAGGAACCGCAGCTTGGCTCACCCGACTCGTTTACAAACAGAGTGCGGAAGAGGGGTGGGTCGTCTTCGGGCTAACGACCCCGCAATCGGCCGCGACCCTGGCCGTGACATTGGTTGGGTACGATCTCGGGTTTTTTGACTCTACAGCTGTGAACGCTGTGGTAATGATGATCCTCTACACCTGCCTTTTGGGACCGTGGTTGGTAGAGAAGTATGGCCGTAAAGTGGCACTCCAGGAGGAGGAGAAACCGTACGAGCCTTCCGACGCACCGCAGCGAATTTTGGTTCCGCTGGCCAATCCCGAGACGTCCGATACCCTGATGGATATCGCATTCATGGTTCGGGATGCCAAATCGGGCCAGTCCGTATACCCGCTTACGGTGGCACGGGACGGAAATGCTGTGGAGGCACAGGTAGCCAAAGGAGAAAAAATGCTCAGCCATGCGGTTATTCATGCTGCTGCTGCCGAAGTTCCCGTCACTCCCATTACCCGTGTGGATTTGAATATTGCAAGGGGGATCGTTCGAGCGGTGAGTGAGTTGAGAATCTCCAACGTCATCATAGGTTGGAATGGAGAAGTTTCGACCAAGCGACGCATTTTCGGCTCGATTCTGGATAAGCTTCTGGAGGACTTGAATGAGATGGTCATGGTTTCGAAGATTGAGCGACCGGTCAACACATTTGACCGGATGATTCTGGCCATTCCACCGTACGCGGCTCTGGAAACCGGATTCACTGAAGCGATTCGTTCCATGAAGTTGATGGTTGAGCAGATCGGCGGGAGTTTGGTCGTTGTTTCAACTGAAGAGAGAGGTGCCTTTGTGTCCGGTCGAATTGACAAAATCCGTCCTGATCTGGATATCCGGTATGAACAGATCGCCACCTGGTCGGATCTTCCGCGCTGGCTCGATGAACACCGGCTCGAAAGTGACCTGTTCGTACTCTTGAGTGCCCGTGAAGGTACACTCTCCTGGCGTCCGGGACTGGACCGGCTTCCCCGTGTGATTGCACAGAGATATCCCGAGTTGAGTTTTATTACGGTCTACCCGTCAGAAGTAGATCGTGCAAAGTCCGGACCGATAGATCCGGAGGATTCTCGTCTATTGGATGAAAAGCGGGTGAAGATTCAACTCGATTGCGATCGATTGGAGCAGATGTTGACACTTCTGCTACACGACGAATCTGCCATCGGAGATATCGATGTGAATCGGATTGTCACGAGACTGATCGAGAGTAGTGACGGGTACAACCCGGAAGTAATGCCTGGTGTCTTTCTGTTTGAGTCACACACCTCGAAGGTGGATGATCAGGTACTTCATATCGGGATATCTCCGAAAGGGGTGAAGGTGAACCGGGCAGCACACCCTGCACATTTGGTCCTTCTGCTGCTTTCACCAAAGGAGATCTCAGTTCAGGATCACCTGAAAGCACTCAACTCAACCGCCAAGCTGATTCGGTCTGCCGAGACGCTGGAGATCCTGAAAAAAGCGACGGATCCGAAGGAGGTTGTGCGTCTATTGTCCAACCACAACTGATCTCTCTTCCATGTCCGGCAGTGGAGCTGTATTCCCGGACGCTGCAGGGAGTAAGCGCAGGGCTGGATCTCAGGAGCGGAGTTTGTCAATTATCTTGGCAAGAGGGAGGGACTCCTCTTCGCTCTCTTTCATGTTTCGAAGCGTATAGGATCCGTTCTCGAGTTCTTGACTCCCGACAATCAGCGTGTAACGGGCATTTTCGCGATTGGCATCCTTCATCTGGGCTTTCATGGAGCGGCCACTGTAGTCGGTTGTGGCTGACAATCCGGCGGCACGCACCTGTTGAAGGGCATTTACGGCCCATTCACGAGCTTCGTCTCCCAAGGTCACCAGATAGAGGTCAGGAGCAACCGTTTCACCCAGCTCGATTCCAAGCTCTTCACAAGCAATCAGAAGCCGCTCCATACCTGCAGCAAATCCAACAGCTGGAGTGGAAGGTCCTCCTACGTTTTCGATTAGCCGGTCATATCGCCCACCACCTGCGAGTGCATCCTGGGATCCGAGATCAGGACTGGTCCATTCAAAAGCGGTCCGCGAGTAGTAGTCGAGACCGCGAACCAACAACGGGTCAATCTTGTATGAGATCCCGGCGCGATCCAGATAGAGCTTCAAGCGATCGAAGTGGGCGTGCGCCTCTTCGCTCAAAAAGTCCGAAATCCGGGGCGCGTCTTCAATCAATGGCAGATCTTCCTTCTCTTTGGAATCGAGAATCCGCATCGGATTTCGGTCCAGTCGTTCCCGGGAAATCTCACTTAACTCGGCTTTTCGGGGTTCGAACCATTCAAGCAGTGCGTTTCGGTAGCGTGTACGATCTCCCGGGTCTCCAATTGAGTTGAGTCGCAAGGTGGTACGCGGGATTCCGATGGATTCAATCAGGTGCGCCATGAAAGAGATCGTTTCCATGTCGGCCATCGGATCCTCGCTCCCGATAATCTCGACTCCGAACTGGTGGAATTGACGCTGTCTCCCTTTCTGAGGGCGTTCGGCTCGGAACATAGGGCCAATATAGAAAAGCTTTTGGGTGCCTCCCCACTGATCCATGTGGTGTTCGGTATAGGCGCGGGCGACGGGGGCCGTACATTCCGGGCGGAGAACATATTGATCATCTCCGCGTTCAAACGAAAAGATCTCCTTTGAGACGATGTCCGTGTCTTGACCAATACCCCGGGTGATCAGCTCCGTCATTTCGAGGACGGGCGTTCGAATTTCAGAGAAATGATACCGCTTGGCGGCCTTTCGGATGAGAGTTTCGAGTGCTTGCCACTTCTCCACCTCACCGGGAAGAATGTCACGCATGCCGAGGTGGGTACGGTAAGTCGGTTGGGCCATCAGGAATATATGGTTGAAATCGGTTGGGTATAAAGATACGGCCAATGGGTTGTGAAACTCAATGGACACTTCCCTGTCGACGAACAGGGTGTCTGCACAATTTTATCTATACTTCCGGAGTACAACCGGTTCTGAAGCTCCCCGTTCACATGTGAAGCTCGAATAATGGATCGATTCGCACAGATGACAGCGCACACGAAATCTACAGTTCTACAGGGATTGATACTGGTTTTTTTGTTTTTGACGTGCACGGAAACAGGAGAATCGACCAGCTTTGTCGCGACATCTTCTGCAGACAGTTCGAATGTCGATATCTTTTACTACGGTCTCGATCTTCGGATCGATCCGGATCTAAAGAGTATTGAGGGACACGTCGTGTGGGGGGCAAGGCGGACGTCCCCTCACACAACGTTTCTGGTCGAACTGGACGATCGTTTGAATGTTTACGGGATGTATGCCAGCCGAACCGTCGATCCGGAGGGAGGTGGTGAAGCTGTCTCCCATCACCGTTTGCCCGATGCCGACCAACTCGTCGTACGGTTTCCCGAGTGGGTACAGGAAGAGGAGCCGTTCTATCTTCGGATTGACTATGGAGGCGTTCCCGTGGTGGCCGAGACTCCACCGTGGGACGGGGGATTCGTCTGGGAGAGATCCGGGGAGGGAATCCCCTGGTTCGGGGTCACGGCTCAGATGAGTGGAGCCTCGATCTGGTGGCCATCGAAGAATCACCCCTCGGACCGCCCGGACTCGGTCTCACTCGCGTGGACCGTACCGGATTCTCTGGTCGTAGCATCCAATGGAACACTGGTTGAAAAGAACCGTGTCGAATCGGGGTGGCAACAGTGGCACTGGCGTTTGGGCCATCCCGTCTCCCCCTATCAAATTTCAATCAATGCCGGGCCGTACCGAACATACAAATCGCACTATCCAACGGAGGGTGACCGGAATTTACCCATCCAATTCTGGCTTCTTCCGGAACAGGAGAGCAAGGCTCAGTGGCTTGAGGAGGAGTTGATGCGTCAGCTCGAGTTCTACGAACGGTGGCTGGGTCCATATCCCTTCGACGATGAGAAGTTGGGAGTCGTACACACGCCCTATCTGGGCATGGAACATCAGACCATTCTCTCCTACGGAAGCAATTTCGGGAATGACGGGTTATTTCAGGCTCGTCTCGGATTTGATGATCTGCTTCATCATGAATTGGCTCACGAATGGTGGGGCAATCTGGTGACCGTTCGGGATTGGCGACATTTCTGGATGCATGAAGGGTTTGCGACTTACATGCAGGCCCTCTATGCCGGCGAGTTGTCGGGTCGCAGTGCCTACCGACGTATGATGCGCCGCATTCGTCCATTGATTCGATCCAGAGTACCGTTGGTTCCGCCCGATCCCTCCTCGACATCGGAGATGGCAATGAAGGGCCGGTCGGCCGACGTCTATTACAAGGGAGCCTGGATTCTTCACACGCTGCGTGAGTGGATCGGCTCGGAGCGGTTCGACCCGTTACTCAAGTCCTTTTTGTGGGAAGGTCCGGGCAGCCGGGAGGCGGGTTTGCCTCCGAGTCGTACGATCAACAGCGAGATGTGGATTGAATGGATGGAACGTCACCTGGAAGAGCCGGTTCGACCCGTTTTGGAATCTTATCTATATGATGCAAAGCTCCCGTATCTGATACTGGAGAAGGGAGAGAGTAGTATCTACATCCGGTGGAGTAATTCCGCGTTCTGTTCGATTCCCGTCGAGATTGAAACGGATCAGGGCAGGGAGCAGATTCTTATTCCGGAATCGGGGTTGAAACGATCGTTTCAGAGTCGGTCGGAACTGGTTGTCGATCCGGAGGGCTCGATCCTTATGGATGATCCGGTCTGGAAGTAGACCGGATACTCAAAAGACAATTGTACGGTTTCTGTAAATCAATGTTTTGTATTGAAGATGGTGCCAAATAGCACGTGAGAGTACGACTTTCTCCAGGTCCCGTCCCTTTCGTATCAGGTCGTCGATAGAGTGACGGTGGTCGACGTGAATCACATCCTGTGCAATGATGGGGCCTTCGTCAAGATCTCTCGTCACATAGTGGCTGGTGGCTCCGATGACTTTGACTCCCCGGTTATAAGCCGAGTGGTAGGGCTTGGCACCCGGAAATGCGGGCAGAAACGAGTGGTGGATGTTGATGATCTGTCCAGGATACCGATCGACGAACGTACCGGATAGAACCTGCATGTATCGCGCAAGAATGATCAGGTCAGCACCCACCTGTTCGAGCAGTTCGATCTGCCTCTTTTCGGCATCCATTTTGGACTCCCTGGTGACCGGGATATGATGAAACGGGAGGTCAAACATTCGCGCAATCGGTGCCAGATCCTGATGGTTGCTGATGATCGCGGAAATCCGGACCTGCCACTCCTCGCTTT
>JBNJFK010000137.1:0-6479 GCA_051746765.1 Bacteroidota bacterium | reverse complement strand
GACCGGCTCACCGCCACGATCGGGAGTGGATCACACCTGCACATCTTCAACACCCTCGAAGAGATGCAGGTCCATGCGAACGAAACAACCTATGGGTTCCCGCTCGAATCTGCCTTTCCCGCCATCCTTCTCAGTCTGCAACCACAATCCGTCGAGGCAGATGCATGAGAATCATTACCGGACATCTGAAAGGCCGGCAGATTCCGGTTCCCGACACCGGTGAGCTTCGTCCCACGGCCGACCGAACGAAAGAGGCTCTATTCTCGGTACTGGATGCCCGCCGATACCTCGAGGGATCCCGCGTACTGGATCTGTTTGCCGGTAGTGGAAATCTCGGATTCGAAGCGATCTCCAGAGGTGCCTCATCGGTCCTTTTTGTCGATCGACATCCGGAACACCTGCGAAGTATTCAATCGACCGCCCGAACCTTCGGAATAGAAGATCAAATTCTAACTCGCGAATCGGGTGTCGAAAAACTATTTGACGAGCACTCATCTCCCTTTGACTTGGTCTTCGCCGACCCTCCGTACGAGTTCCCCTGGATGGAGGAGCTCATCGAACGTATATTGGATGATGGATGGCTGGCCCCCGAGGGATGGCTTGTGCTTGAACACGATCGGCGCCACGATTTCGACAACCACCCGGACTGCTTTTACAGTCGTGCGTACGGTCGCACGGTGGTATCGATGTTCGAACGAGTCGAACCGGACGCGCAGTGACCCGAACCGGTACCGGGGAAGCCGAACAACCGTTCCACCCATCCCGAACCGTTGACCAACGAAATGACCATGCCAAAAACAGCCCTCTTTCCCGGATCGTTTGATCCGATTACCAACGGACACATGGATCTGCTTGAACGTGCAACGACTCTGTTCGAAAAAGTGATCGTCACGGTTGCAGTTAACCACGAAAAGAAATCGGTGTTTTCCGGAGCCGAACGAGTAGACCTGATCCGTCAATCGATCGCCGGAGAACCGTGGGAAAACCAGGTCCTTGTCGAGGAGTTTGAAGGTCTTCTCATCGACTTTGCCCGCAAAAAGGGAGTGGTCACACTTCTTCGGGGAGTCCGCCAGTTATCCGATTTCGAGTATGAGTTCCGTATGGCATTGACCAACCGGCGTCTGGCTCCCGAGATTGACACCCTCTTTTTAATGCCGGACGAACAGCTCACCTTCATCTCGGCTTCCATCGTCAAAGAGGTGGCCGCATGGGGTGGAGATCTGAGCTCATTCGTGCCCGATCCTGTTGCAAACGCACTCCGGGAGCGTCTCCAAAAGTAATTTGCAGAGCCGGGTTGTATGGCATCCCGACAGGGATTTCCCTATTTTATTGCTCTTTTGGAACTGCATACCGAAATCCCATCAGATCCTGATTGACCCATGATTTCCGACAGAGCGAAAAATCTATCCCCATCCGCAACCCTGAAAGTGTCCGCCAAGGCGAAAGAGCTGGTTCGTCAAGGAAAATCGGTCATTGCACTCAGTGCAGGAGAACCGGACTTCAAAACTCCGAAGCACATCTGTGATGCCGCCATTCAGGCCATACAGGATGGATTTCACGGATATACCATGAATACCGGTACGCCCGAGTTGCGGGAAGCGATCCAGGCCAAATTGAAACGCGACAATGGTGTGGACATCCCCGCCTCCCGGATTGTCGTCTCCAACGGTGCCAAGCAGTCGATCGGATTTACCCTTCTGGCTCTGGTCAATGAAGGAGACGAAGTGATTATCCCTTCACCGTACTGGGTCTCCTATCCGGAAATGGTCAAACTGGCCGATGGAACCCCGGTCACGCTGAAGAGCACCATCGAAAACAACTACAAAATTTCTGCCGACGATCTGGAAAAGGCCATTACGGAGAAGACCAAGGCGTTTATCCTCTGCTCTCCCTCCAACCCGACCGGTGCGATGTATGACAAGGAAGAGCTCGAAGCACTCGCAGAAGTTCTTCGACGACACCCTCAGGTGGTCGTGATCTCCGACGAAATTTACGAATACATCGTTTTTGACCAGGATCACACCAGCATCCTGCAGATTGCACCGGATCTGGCCGACCGAACGGTCATTATCAACGGTTTTTCCAAAGGATTCGCCATGACCGGATGGAGACTCGGATACATGGCCGGTCCGGAGACGATTGTTTCGGCCGTTTCAAAAATCCAGAGCCAGGAGACTTCGGCTCCCTCCTCCATCTCACAAAAAGCGGGTCAAGCCGCTTACGAGAACTCGCTCGATGCCGTACTCGAAATGAGGCAAGCCTTTCGGAAACGCCGGGATTATATCGTTGAGGCACTCTCGACGATTCCGGGCCTGCAGTGTTTTCTTCCAAACGGTGCGTTCTATGTATTTCCGGACTGCTCGGCCTATCTCGGAAAGAAGGCTCCGGACGGCACAGTCCTGGAGACATCAACCGATATCTGTATCTATATGCTCGAACATCACGGGGTCGCGGTCGTCCCGGGAGATGCATTCGGTGAACCGGGCGGCTTCCGGATCAGTTATGCTGTGGCCATGGAAGAGTTGGAAGAGGCAATCAAACGTCTCAAAGCCGGATTTGCGGCACTGGCATAGGACACCAGCGCTCTGACAGATGTGGCAACCATCGTGTCAAACTTGCCGACTCGTCGGTTTGGCACACTTTATGCAGGACAGCTGTGGCAATGTTGAACAAGACGACCCTCGAGAACGACGGGTCGAAAACCATGCAGAACGGAATCGGTTATGCCAACCTACGAATACAAGCGAAAAGACGGGACTGTCTTTGAACATCGACAAGGAATCAACGACGAGCCACTCACGACGTGCCCCGAGACGGGTCAACCAGTGAAACGCATCATCTCCGGAGGAGCCGGCGTCGTCTACAAAGGGGACGGCTGGTATGTCAAAGAGTACGGAACCGGAAGCTCCGGCGGTTCCAAAGAAAGCTCCAACGGAGAGTCTTCCGGAAACGATACCAAGAGCAGCAGCGAATGAATTCGACCCCGTCTGATCCATATCATCAAGCCGTCGAGGAGTTTGTCCTTCTCTGGGGCGATATGGCGTCGGCGTGGGGAATCAACAAAACGATGGCTCAAGTCCACGCACTACTCTATGCCGAGTCGGAGCCGTTGGATGCCGACACCATCATGGAGAAATTGGGGATCAGTCGCGGCAGTGTGAGCATGAATCTCCGAAATTTGCTTCAGTGGAAACTGGTCCACAAGGTGCACTACAAGGGTGAGCGTCGGGAGTTCTATACGGCTGAAAAAGAGGTCTGGACGCTGGTCTCCACACTCATTCGGGAGAGGCAACAGCGGGAGGTTGCACCGATCCGGAGGCGGCTCGAAGCGTTGGAAGAGAACTTCAAACATCAGCCATCCGAGCGTCCGGAGTCGAAGGAGTTTCAGGAACGCATTCACGACTTCACGGAATTTTTGGTGATGTTCGAACGGTTTACCGATGCCATGCTCCCCTATATCAACAAACGCCACCTCGGCTTCCTGAAAAAACTGGTCAAAATGGCCGAAGCACACAAATCCTGGAAGGGAAGATCGTAGTATGAGCCGAACGAACGGAGAGCGACCCACTTCGAAAGAGACGGGAGACGCAGGAGAGGAGATGGCAACTGCCTACCTGGAGGCGAAGGGGTGGATGGTGCTTGACCGAAACTATGCGTTTCAGAGGGCCGAAGTGGACATCGTGGCCTACGATCAAACCTGTATTGTCTTTGTCGAGGTCAAATACCGAAGCTCCACTCGGTACGGCCGCCCGGAAGAGCAGATCGACGACACCAAAGTCCGTCAAATCTACAAAGCCGCCGAAGCGTGGATGTATGAACGCAAGATGGAGGGCTCTCCCACACGATTCGACGTGATTTCGATTGTCCAGGAACGTGCAGGTGCTCCCGACATCGAACACTTCGAAGACGCCTTTCGTTTGTGATCTGACAAGCGGCATGTATCTTCGAAGACGCCTTTCGTTTGTGATCTGACAAGCGGCATGTATATTGAAAGCCAGAGGGTCTGGCCCTCTGACAGAAGCCGTCTGGAATCAAGATTACGCACCCATGCCCTACATTCTCTCCCTCGACCAGGGAACCACCAGCTCGCGCGCCATCCTGTTCAATCAAAAAGGCGAAATCGTCTCTGTCGCACAGAAAGAGTTCAAGCAGATCTTCCCCAATCCGGGATGGGTCGAACATGATGCTACGGAAATTTGGTCTACCCAGGTCAGTGTCGCAGCCGAAGCGATGTCCCAGATTAATACCAACGCGCGTCACATCGCAGGAATCGGTATCACCAATCAACGGGAAACGACCGTCGTCTGGAACCGGCGTACGGGGAAACCGGTGTACAATGCGATCGTCTGGCAAGACCGGCGAACGGCAGACACCTGCAAACGACTCAAAAATGAGGGGCACGAAGAGATGGTCCGAAAGAAGACCGGACTCGTTCTGGATCCCTACTTCTCCGGAACCAAAGTCGCCTGGATTCTGGACAACGTCGACGGGGCTCGTGAACAGGCCCGAAACGGGGAGCTACTCTTCGGTACCATCGACAGCTGGCTGGTCTGGAAATTGACGGACGGCGAGATTCATATCACCGATGCGACCAACGCCAGTCGGACCATGCTCTACAATATCCACACACTCGAGTGGGATCAGGAACTTCTCGAAATGCTCGGGATTCCGGGATCGATGCTGCCCGAAGTTCGCTCCAGCAGTGAAGTTTACGGGGAGACGAGTACCGACATTTTCTCGACTCCCGTCAAGGTGGCCGGCATTGCAGGAGACCAACAAGCGGCACTCTTCGGTCAGATCTGTACCGAACCCGGAATGGCCAAAAACACCTATGGCACCGGTTGTTTCATGTTGATGCAGACGGGAGAAACCCCGATTGAATCCGAAAACAATCTGCTTACCACCATCGCCTGGCAGATTAACGGAAAGACATTCTACGCATTGGAAGGAAGTGTCTTTATCGGAGGTGCAGTCGTCCAATGGCTACGGGACGGTCTCGGTATTATTCGAAAATCGTCCGATATCGAAGCACTAGCCCGAACAGTCGACGACCCGGACGGAGTCTATCTGGTTCCCGCCTTTTCCGGCCTTGGCGCCCCCCATTGGGATCCATTTGCCCGAGGCACAATGATCGGCTTGACACGAGGATCCACAGCTGCTCACATCGCGCGTGCCGCCCTCGACGCCATTGCCTACCAGAGCATGGACCTTCTTCATGCCATGGAAGCTGATGCCGGTGTCCAACTCAAGGAGTTGCGGGTCGACGGTGGCGCGTCCGTCAACGACCTGCTTATGCAGTTTCAGTGCGATATCCTGGATGTACCCGTGGTTCGGCCCGTGATTACGGAAACCACCGCACTCGGCGCCGCTTATTTGGCTGGCCTTGCCGTCGGCTACTGGGATGATCTTCAAACCATCAGCGAAAAGTGGCGATCCGACCAGGCATTCAAACCCGACATGCCATCTTCGGAACGATCGATTCGAATCAAAGACTGGCACCGTGCAGTTGAACGATCCCGAAACTGGATAGTCGACGAAAACGAATAACCTGGAAACCGAACAAGAAATTGTATGAACCGGACACGTCTTCTCGAACAGGTCCAGAACGATCCACGTCCCTGGGATGTCATTGTGATTGGAGGAGGTGCGACCGGCCTCGGCTGCGCACTTGACAGTGTGACACGCGGGTATCGTACGCTCCTTCTGGAACAGCATGATTTTGCCAAAGGAACCTCCAGTCGAAGCACCAAACTTGTTCACGGAGGCGTTCGGTATCTGAAACAGGGGGAGATCTCTCTCGTCCGGGAAGCACTCGAAGAGAGAGGGCGTTTGCAAAAAAATGCCCCGCACCTGGTCCACTCCAGAGCATTCATCATTCCCGGATACCGCTGGTGGGAGAAACCATTTTACGGAATCGGACTCACCATCTACGACTGGATGGCCGGTACCTGGCGATTTGGACAATCCTCAATTCTCTCAAGAAAGGAGACCATCAACGCCCTTCAAACTCTGGAACCGAACGGTCTGAAGGGTGGTGTGCGCTATCTGGACGGTCAGTTCGACGATGCCCGATTGGCAGTCGACCTGATGAAGAGTATTCACGACCACGGCGGGATGGCGCTCAACTACATGCGGGTCACCGGGCTTCAGAAGAACGAAAAAGGAAAACTCAAGGGCGTCCATACAACCGACATCGAGTCCGGAGAAACCTTGACTCTACCGACCCGATCCGTCATTAACGCAACCGGTGTCTTTACCGACGATATCCGAAAGCAGGTTGACGACCAAAAGCCGGACGTCATACAGCCCAGTCAGGGTGTCCATATTGTCCTGGATCGTTCGTTTTTTCCGGGGGAAAGTGCACTGATGATCCCGAAGACCGAAGACGGACGAGTTCTTTTTGCCGTTCCATGGCACCATCGCGTACTCATCGGCACAACCGATACACCGATCGATCAGCCGGTTCTCGAGCCCGTACC
>JBNJFK010000136.1:0-6489 GCA_051746765.1 Bacteroidota bacterium | reverse complement strand
GCACAATACCGAGGATGTAGAAAACGGTCCTGAAGAATACGAAGAGTACTTCGGCAATGTCACATGGGGCAGGGAATAGAGACGGCTCCATCTTTCGGTTCGGGAGGTGGAGTCGTTGCGTTCCAGCCCCAGATCTCTTATTCTGATCGAGTCCGTACCGAGCCGGTCCAAGCGTGAATATCAATCCAGACAGCAGGTGAAGAACATGAGCAAAAATAGCGGTATGAATCGACGACATTTCCTGAAAATGGCCGGTAGCGGGGCCGTCATGGCGATTCCGGCAGCGACAGTGCTCTCGTCGCTCGTCTCCTGTACGACGGCAAAATCACTGGCCGAGTCTGACCCGTTTGTTGCGCGTGAAGTGACCGCTCCGGATTCCTTTACCTCCGGAGCCGAAGGGCCGGCAGTGGACGCCGATGGAAATCTCTATGCGGTCAATTATGACCGTCAACATACCATCGGTAAAGTGACGCCTGACGGGGAGGCCTCGGTCTTTCTGGAGCTTCCGGGCGGAAGCATCGCCAACGGAATTCGTTTCAACAGCCGGGGGGAGATGCTTTTGGCAGATTATGTGAATCACAATGTGCTGAAAGTGGATATGGAGTCGCGGGACGTGACCGTCTACGCTCATCAGCCCCGTATGAACCAACCCAACGACATTGCGATTGCAGCCAACGACCTGGTCTTTGCCAGTGACCCGAATTGGGACGAGTCGACCGGCCAGCTTTGGCGAGTACATCCGGACGGCCGAACCGTCCTGCTCGAGGACGGAATGGGGACGACCAATGGTGTAGAGGTGAGCGCTGACGAGACGAAACTCTACGTGGGCGAGTCGGGAACACGAATCATTTGGGAGTATGACCTGAGCGAAGCGGGTGAGATCTCCAACAAACGGGAGCTGATCCGGTTCGAGGATGGCGGAATGGATGGGATGCGGTGTGATGTGGACGGGAATCTCTACGTTACGAGACACGGGAAGGGAACCGTTCAGATCGTCTCGCCCGGCGGTGAGATCCTTCGGGAGATTCCGATGGTCGAGGGGACCAGTATCACCAATCTGGCATTCGGCGGTGAAGACGGACAGACGGTCTACTGCACGGTGGCAGACCGGGGGAACATTCAGGCATTTCGTGCAGAACGTCCGGGTCGTAGCTGGGAATTGATGCAATCACACAGAAACAGCTGATCATGAACAGGACCGGCGACTCCTGGCTTCTGTGGGGTGCGCTCCTCTCTCTCTTTCTCGCTCAGGCGTGTTCACCTTCTGACCGGGAGAGTGAACCGGCCCTTTTTGAATCGATTTCACCGCAGACAAGCGGTGTCGATTTCGTGAATGAGGTAACCCCGGACGATCGCTACAACATTTACACGGACAACAACTTCTACGCCGGTGGCGGAGTTGCCGCCGGGGATCTGACTGGAAACGGACATCCCGACCTCTATTTTGTCTCCAATCAGGGCCCGAACCGACTCTACGAGAATCTCGGGGAGTTCCGTTTTCGTGACGTGACGGAGGAGGCCGGTGTTGCCGGATCAGGTCGTTGGTCTACCGGCGTTAGCCTGGTGGATGTCAACGGTGATGGTTCACTCGATATCTACGTTGCCAACTCCGGAGTCGATGAGCGGGACGACCGACGCAACGAACTTTTTCTGAACCAGGGGGACGGTACGTTTCTCGAGGCAGCAGCCGAGTGGGGGGTTGATGACCCCGGTTACTCCATCCACGGCGTCTTTTTCGATGCAGACGGAGATGGTCTGCTGGATCTCTATCTGGTGAACAACCACGCCGCTCAATCGATCGGTTCATATGATCTGCCGTCGCTGGATCGCACCGTTCCCGACGAGAAGAGCGGGGATCGGTTTTACCGGAACCTTGGAGACCGTTTTGAGGATCAAACCGAAGCCTCCGGTATCCTGAGCAGTGCCTTCAGTTTCGGTTTCGGAGCGACGACCGGGGACTGGAACGGAGACGGTCATCTGGATCTCTACATTTCGAACGACTTTTTCGAGCGTGATTATGCCTATCTGAACCGGGGAGACGGTACCTTTGACGAAGTACTTTCCGACCGCTTTCCCGAGATCAGCACGACCTCCATGAGTGGTGACATCGCCGATTTGAATGCCGACGGGTATCCGGAGATCTTCATTACGGATATGTTGCCTCCGACGCATGAGCGGTTGAATCAGATTACCGATTTTATCGATTGGCAAGCCTATCGGGAGGAGGTGTCGTTGGGGTATCATCGCAAATTCACACGCAACACGCTCCAGTTGAACCGTCCGGAAGAGCCGTTTCAGGAGATTGGCCGGCTGGCCGGTGTGGAGGCGACGGATTGGAGCTGGGGGGCGTTGATGGCTGATTTTACACTCGACGGTCAGCGGGAGATCTATGTGGCCAACGGATTCTACAAGGATGTGACCGACAAGGATTTTCTGCTTTCCATGAGAGAGCGGGCGGTTCAGCGACCGGATGGATCGATCGACTACGAAGAGTTGGTCGATCAGACGCCCTCGACACCTACGCCGGATGCTTTTTTCCAACAAACGGGTCCATTGCAATTTGTGGATCGTGCAAAGGAGGCAGGAATCGGCGATCCCGGATTTTCGAATGGTGCGGTTTGGGTCGATCTGAACGGGGACGGCTCCCTTGATTTGGTCGTGAACCGGGTGAATGAACCCTCCCGAATCTTTCGGAACCGTGCGACTGAGCTCTACCCCGACCGAAGCTGGCTCCGAGTGGAGCTGGAGGGGGAGGAGCCCAATACACAGGCGGTGGGCGCTCGTATAGAGTGGGAACGCGGGGAAAAGCGGGGCATGGTGGAACAAGTGTTGCAACGCGGCTTCCAGTCGTCAGTCGATCCGGTGCTTCATCTCGGACTGGGGGAAGGAGCCGAACCGTTGGACCGGCTGCAGGTGCGATGGCCGGACGGCCGTGTGACCCGATTGGAGGATGTGGAGGTGAATCGCCGGTTGGTATTGGAACAGTCGGAGGCCGAACCGGAGAGTTGGACCTCTCTGTTTGATGAATTTGATGAAGAGGATAGCGGGGAGAGGCTCATGGAGCCGGTCGAGTTGCCGGTGCTTGCGGAGTGGACGCATTCCGTGAGTCAGAAGAACGATTTTGATCAATTTCCGTCTCTTTTTCATATGCGATCGGGTGAAGGCCCGCCGTCATGCAGTGGAGATTTGACAGGCAACGGGCAAGAGGATCTTTACATCGGAGGCGGGACCGGGCAGCCCGGGTTGTTGTTGCTTCAGAGTGAGGACGGTTCGATTCGACGGTTGTCGGACCCACGGCTTGAGGAGAGCGCAGCGGCACACGAGAGTCACTGCCTGTTTTTGGATCTGAATGGTGATGGCCGGGACGAGATTTTTGTAGGACGAGGCGATTGGCTGGATCCGGCGGGAAGTCCCGAATTAACGGACCGGCTCTACTCGTGGGATGGTGAGGGAGCCCTGGAAGATCGAACAGACCGGCTTCCCATTCCCGAAGACGGGTTTTTTGCCGTCGGCGGGGTTGATGCATCCGATCTGAATGGAGACGGGGCGATCGATCTGGTGGTGGCTCCGCGATCGGCGTCTCTTCGAAGCGGTGAAGCGTCCGGTTACGGGGAACCGGTGGTCCCGTCGATCTGGTTGAACCGGGGGGATGGAACCCTGGAAGAACGTACGGAAGAGATGGCTCCACGTTTTTCGACGGACCTGCATGTTCCCGGCTATACAGGTATTGCACTTGGGGATCTTACGGGGAACGGATCTCCCGATCTGGTGTTGACAGCCGAATGGGGCGCTCCTGCAATCTGGCAGAACAGCGATGGCGTATTTGAACCGGTGTCGAATTCCGGATTGGAGAACGAGAGTGGGTGGTGGCAATCGGTTCGGTTGTCCGATCTGAATGGCGATGGCCGTATGGATCTTCTGCTCGGGAATTGGGGACTCAATTCGAGAATTCGGGCGTCGCACGAGAAGCCGTTGAACCTCTGGGTGGACGATGTGAACCGGAACCGGAGACTGGACCATATTCTCTACAGGGAGACGGACGAAGGTGCACGCATGTTGGCCCTTCGGCACGACCTGTTGGCGGCACTTCCGAATCTCTCTGCCCGGATCCCGTCGTACGAAGCCTATTCGGATATGAGGATGGAGGATCTATTTACGGATGACGAACGGGGACGGGGAGAGAGATACCAAGTAACTCGTTTGGAGAGCGTGGTTGCCTGGAATCGAGGGGAGGGTCGGTTTGAACCGGAGCCGTTGCCGATCGAGAGTCAGTTTTCGCCGATCTTTGCATTTACGACGCTACCATCGGACCAGGGGCTGCCGTATCTGCTTACTGGAGGGAATCTGGAGCGGGCCAGACCACAGGCGGGAAGTTATCTGGCGGGCCGGGGCGAGGTGATGCAATGGAGTGGAACGGAACTGGCACGAGAGAACGAAAATCGAACGGGGTGGCGTAGCCGCGCACTGATCCGTTCACTGACCCCTTGGAAAGTCAACGGTCGGTCGTTGCTCGTGGAGACAAGGGAGGGGAGCTCTCCGGTACTTTGGAGGTGGCTCGAAAGCGAGTAGAGCTCCCGTTCCGGTTGTCAGGGACTCAAGAAGATGGGCGTGTTGGTTTTGGTGATCAGGTCGTGAGTGGTGGATCCAAACGTCATTCGTCGGAGGGCCGAGACCGAGTGTGCACCGAGTACGATCAGATCGGCACCACTCTCTTCCTGAAACGTCAGGATCTCAGTGGAGGGTTTGTTCCCCTTTCGAATATTTTTGGTCACGTTGGTGTATCCGTGTTCGGCCAGATACTCCTGTGCATAGTCGAGTGCACGCGTTTTTTCACTGTCGCCCTTCTCCGCATCTACATAGAGAAGATCAATCGACAGTGAAAGCTCGGGATCCATGAGTTGAACGAAGGATTTCATGGATCGGGAAGAGGGACTGCTTCCATCGACCGCGATGACGACCCGCTGAATCTCCTGATAGTTGCTGGTGACAACCAGGGTTGGTGAAACACCGTGTTTGACCACTTTGGCCAGTGTTTTTGTCTCCAGCTTCGGTTCATTGTAGAAAAAGTGGGAGTCTCGTCCTGCAATCAGCAGATCGTGATACTTGGTTCCTTCGATAATACGTTCGAACGAGGCTCCTTCCATCCGAATAGCTGTGTGTCGAACACCCTCTTTTTCCGCTTCGGATTTGAATCGGTTGAGCAGTCGTTCGGCCGTTTTTCGTGTCTCCTCACTGAGCTCTTCCCATAGATTTCTGGCGTGATGGGTTGCATCCAGGCCACCGGTAATTCCCGTGGGGTAGATGTTGCTTACATCGACCACTGCAAGTCCGGTCAGGGAGGCTTCCCTGCTTTTGGCGAGCGAAATGGCATACTGGGTTGCGACCGGTGTATCGTTGTCGGGGTCCAATGCGACTAATATTCGTTTGATCATCGTCTCTCTGGTTCCTCTCTCATTGGTTGGTGTCGGGACGTTTCCCGTCTTTGACTGCTATTGTACCCACATTGTCGATGAAGTTCAATGGTTGGAATTTCGTCTTTCGACTCTTGACCAGATTACCTATACTCTTGCTGATTTCCGGGCCTGGCGGGTCCGGAGCGGGCCGGCCGGTGTCGTCTGTCAGCGGACAGAACGATCGGCAACATCTCCACTCTTTTTTCCTTCTGGTTTGTTCATTAAACCATCCGGAGAGTCGAGGATGGAAGCGCTCTCTGTCCGAACTGTCGGACACGACGGGTCAAAGCCGGAATGAAAGAGCGTGGAAGACGTACGGGTCCGCAGTTCTTACACTATAGATGAGATAATTATTTTATGGAAAACAGAGCCCAAGAGTACTGGAAGCGTAATTTGCGTCTGCTGTTCATCCTGCTGTCGATCTGGTTTGTCGTCTCCTATGGTTTCGGGATTCTGTTGGTCGATTGGCTGGACACGATTCGTATCGGTGGATTCAAGCTGGGATTTTGGTTTGCTCAACAGGGGTCCCAGTATGTTTTTGTCGTTCTAATCTTTGTCTACGTGTTCAAAATGAACAAACTGGACAAAGAGTTCGGATTTCACGAAGGATAGAACGACACCCGTGGTTCAGGGTACATCGAAAAGTTTTCAATAGACGGATAGGAACGTAACGTATGGATATTCAAGCTTGGACTTTTATAATCGTGGGGATCACCTTCCTGCTCTATTTCGGAATTGCCATCTGGGCACGGGCCGGTTCGACCAGTGATTTTTATGTTGCCGGGGGGGGAGTACCTCCGCTGGCCAACGGGATGGCAACGGCTGCCGACTGGATGTCTGCAGCCTCTTTCATTTCGATGGCGGGTCTGATCTCCTTTTTGGGGTATGACGGTTCGGTCTACTTGATGGGGTGGACCGGGGGCTATGTACTGCTGGCTCTCCTGTTGGCTCCCTATCTCCGTAAATTTGGCAAGTTTACCGTCCCGGATTTTGTCGGAGACCGCTACTACTCGGATTGGGCACGTCTCGTCGCCAT
>JBNJFK010000135.1:0-6501 GCA_051746765.1 Bacteroidota bacterium | reverse complement strand
TACATATCAATGATATAGAGAGCGCCGTCCGGACCGGTGTAGAGATTTACCGGGCGGAACCGCTCGTCCGATGTGGTCAAAAATTCACGGTCCTCGTAAGGGTGACGGGCCGTCTCGTCGATCGCTCCCGGATCTTCATTCAGACCGGTGTAGCGCCGAATCAAGTTCGCTGCCGGCTCGGCGACAAAGATGTCTCCATAAAACGCCTCTCCAAACTGGTCTCCACGGTAGGAGTGTGCCCCGGACGCTGCCGTGATGCGGAGCAGGGTCCCGTCTTCCCGCACCTGGATTCCCGTCCGATATCCCCGATTCACACCGGTTGCGTGGGGCGGCCAGACAATCTCGCTCTCGGCAAGACTTTCGTAGATTCCCTTGGTGACCCGAACATCCGGATGACGTCCACTATACCCGTACGGTACCAGATGAGAGGTGACCGCCCGACTGTTCTGACTGGAGATGAGCCGTCCCCAGTCATCCTGACTCAACCCCCACTGCGGCAGTGCTTCAAACTCCCGTACCTGCCAGCCCTGTTCTCCGGTCTTGACCGAAACCGCTCCCTGATCGGCACTGTGGATCCAGTTGTCCATCGCCCAGAGAAGACCGTTGGGCATGTGCTCCACATTGGCTACATCCGGATCCCCGTACCGGTCGCTGACCACCTCCTTTCTGTCTGCAATACCATCTCCGGTCGTGTCTTGATAGTACCAGAGCCGGGGCGGTTCGGCAATGAGAACTCCGCGATCGAGCACTTTGATCGCGCGTGGAAGGATGAGCCCGTCGGCAAAGACCCGGCGACGATCAGCCTTTCCGTCGGCATCGCTGTCACTCAGCACCACGATTCGTCCCTGTGGTACGCGCTCGCGAACGGATGTCTCCTCGTCGCTCCGGTCCCAAACCGGCATGTAGGAGATCATCTCGGCGATCCAGAGATTCCCGTCCCGATCGATATCCATCGCGACCGGATCCACCACGTCCGGTTCGCTGGCTACCAACTCCACCTCGAATCCCTCTTCAAGCTCGAACAGCTGTAACGCTTCCCTGGGCGGAAGGGGCGGTTTGACCAGATCGGACCATTCACGGTAGTCGATGGATTCCTCCCCGGCGGGTTGCTCACCTTCTTCCGCCAGGGTTGAATCGGCATAGAGAGGCAAAGTAGCTGTTTGAGTCGTGTCGGGTTGGGTGCAACCGGCAAGAGCTGCAAACCCGAGTAGAGTCGTCGCGATCAATCGATGGAATCTCATCATTCAAATTTGGTCGGTTGGATGGTGATACAATGGTGGAAAGTAGGAAAGCATCGATCCGTATTCACGGTTCATTCCGGATGTGACGTGACCCGTTGCAGGGGTCCGTCAAGCAGGAACCGCTCCGGTGCAGGTCCCGGATCTTCCTCGATCCAGATGTTGCGAAACCGGACCGATCCGGGATGCTCCTGCAGTAGAAGTGGAGCACGCGGAACCTCTTCGAGCTGGCCGCCCCGTCCGGTTCCCCCCTCCAATACCTCGTCATCAATCACCCGAACTCCGTTGTACCAGACGGATACACGAACCGGTTCAACCTTCTCGCCTTCTTCGTTGAACCGCGGAGCGCGAAACCAGACATCGTAGGTCTGCCAACGCAGGGGCGGAAGACTCATATTAAGCGCCGGCATCACCTCCCGATAGAGGGATCCGCTTCCGTTGAGCATCGGTTCAAGTCCGAACGAATCCATGATCTGCACTTCGTATCGATCCTGAATGTAGAGCCCGCTGTTGGTTCGACGCTGGTCGGATGCGCACGGCATCCAGCTGGGCCACACCTCCACGTGCAGCCTCATATCTCCAAACTCCCGGCGCGTCATCGCTCCGCTGTGCAGCTCCGACTCGCTCATGGTGGCTCCCTCCTGCCAATTCTCCAGATCCGACTCGTCTCCCTGAAACAGGGCTGTCGCTTCTTCGCCCGGATCCAGTCCGAGCGTCGCACTCTCCCGGTATACCCGATCCAGATGCCCCAGATAATTCTTCTCCTCGTCCAAAACGGTCACATGACTCTCCAGGTAGAGTAGTGAGTAGCCCTCCTCCGGTGCCAACTCCAATCGTTCGGCGATCCGAACCCCCTCGACATCCAGCCTCTCCGGTGGATCCAACTCGTGATCTTCGGCGCCGGGCAGACCCCCTTTGTAGAACGAGCCCCGCACTCTCTCGGGACCGTAGAGTGCCAATTGCAGTCCCACATCCATCGAATCTGCAGATCCCGGCAACAGCGCCCGTCCTTCAAACTCTCCCTGAAGATCGGTTCCCGGAATTCCCTCCACCTCTGCCGGATCGATCCAGCTGAGCGTCGAGTCTGCACACGCTCCCGCCCCTGTTGCCTGACGGTCCCCGGTTGAACCGGAATCCGGACTTCCGCATGCCGACGCCATCAGCCATAAAGCTGCAACACCCAGCCAGCCGGCGACTCCCGGGTAACGATTGCCTTCTCGCTGAAGGGAATTTCCTCTCGATTTCATGCGCAATCTCTCTATGTTACGGATATCGATACCGGCCCGGACAGCCTGCCGGGCTCGGGAACCTGTCTGCCCGAACTCACATCAAGTAATCGGTTAAGCTACTGAACCTCAAATGGCTGTTCAAGTTGCATGTTTTCATGCCCGACATTGGCGATAACTCGTTACAGCTCACTTGTTTTTCAGAACAGAAGACGTAATTTAGATGGTCTCGACTATCCGGCCGAAGAGCAGGGAACTGCTCCAACCGAGGTTGGACTGTCCATGCAGCTCCCGCTTGTCCGTGGACGGGGCGAACGTAAACGAACCGAATCACGACTCTACATGCATCAGCTCGACTGGATCGCTCTCTCCCTCTTCTTCCTTGTCATGGTTGTGATCGGTCTCTGGTCGTTTCGTCAGGTCGGAGACTCCGGAGACTTCTTCGTCGCCGGCGGTAAGCTCCCCTGGTGGCTCTCGGGAATCTCTCACCACATCTCCGGATACAGCGGCGCCGTCTTTGTCGCCTATGCCGGCATCGCCTATACCCACGGATTCACCATCTACGTCTGGTGGGCCTTCATGATCGCCATCGCCATCTTCGTCGGAGCCGTCTTCATCGCCCCGCGATGGTCGCGCCTCCGAAGCTCTGCCAACATTCAGTCCCCGACCGAATATCTGAAAAAACGATACAACCTGCCGACCCAACAGGTGATGGCCTGGAGTGGCGTCCTTCTGAAACTCTTTGACGTGGGTGCCAAATGGGCTGCCATTGCCATTCTTCTCAATGCCTTTACCGGGACCTCGCTACTGTTCGGAATCCTGTTGGCGGGCGGAATCTCGCTCGTCTACATCACCGTCGGGGGACTCTGGGCAGATGTCTGGACCGACCTTGCGCAATTTGTCGTTCAGATCGTAGCCGGAGTTCTCATGTTTTTCATCATTATGGACATGATGGGTGGATGGGGCTCAATTACCGGAATCTGGGAGATGCTTCCCGAGGGACACGGAAACCTCTTCAACGAACCCTATTCCGGCGGATTCGCTCTCACCTTCCTGATCATCTTCTTTTTCAGTTACAACGGCGGGACGTGGAATCTGGCCACCCGCTATATCTCCTCCCCATCGGGATCGGACGCACGAAAAGCGGCCATGCTCTCCGGAGCACTCTATCTGGTCTGGCCCCTGATCCTCTTCTTCCCGATGTGGGCGGCGCCACTCATTCTTCCCGATCTGGAAGACCCCACCCGATCCTATGCACTGATTACCCAGGAGCTGCTCCCGCCCGGTCTGGTCGGGCTTGTTCTCGCCTCCATGTTTGCCAACACCATGTCGATGACCTCATCCGATGCCAACACCATCTCGGCGGTCATTACGCGGGACATCCT
This sequence comes from Bacteroidota bacterium, assembly GCA_051746765.1. Classification (GTDB taxonomy): domain Bacteria; phylum Bacteroidota; class Rhodothermia; order Balneolales; family Balneolaceae; genus JBBEBE01. Next base: position 2,652 of record JBNJFK010000135.1, on the reverse strand, counting down.
GCCCAATCTCTCTCGCAAGTTTCGTGATCTGACCCGAAAGCAGTCCCTTCGTTTGGCGCGTGCTTCGACCTTTACGTTCACCGGACTTACCCTGGTGGTCGCCATCTATGCCGACTCGTTTGGAGGGGTGCTGGGACTCATCATCACCTGGTTCGGCGCCCTAGTGGGCCCCATCTCCATTCCGATGATCCTCGGTCTCCTTCCGGCTTTCCGGCACTGTGACTCCCGTGCAGCAATCCTTTCGATCGTGGCCGGACTTCTCGGATTTATCTTTGCCAACTACGTTTTCGACCCGAGTCAGGCGATCCAGGTACTCACACCGATCGGAACGTCTCTAATCGTCTATTCGATCATGGGATGGGTGAGCCGAAACAACGAAATTCATCCCGATATTGAAGAGATGCTGGGTCGCCTGGACAGCGATCACAGTGCTGTCACGAATCCTGAATAATACCGAACTCAACGTGCCCGTAACTCATGAAGATTGACTATCGAACCCATATCGAACAGCGCCTTCTCCCGTTCTGGGAACGGGCATTCGATCGGGAGCATGGAGGCGTCTTTACCTGTTTTGACAACCGGGGAGAGAATCTGGTGAGTCGGGACAAGTATGTCTGGTCACAGGGACGATTCGTCTGGCTTTTGGGCCGCCTGTTGCCGATGATCGAGCAGGGACGTGTCGAGGCAGATCCATCTCTCTACCGGGACCAGCTGAAACGGAGTGGCGACTTTTTGGTGGAGAACGCGTTTCTGAAGAGTGGAACGGTCGCCTGGCTCCTCGAAGAAGATGGAACCGTCCAACGCGAACCGGACGAACCGGCCGACAAAAGCATCTATGCCGACTGTTTTGTGGTGATCGGATTGGCACAGGGAGGCGCCACCCTCGGACGCCAAGACTGGATCGACCGGGCGTGTACCCTCTATCAATCGATCCTGGAGCGGGTCGAGTCGGGGACGTTCCGAACCGATCCCTATCCGATTCCGGAGGGGTATGAAGCGCACTCCATTCCGATGATTTTACTGAATGTAGCGCAAACCGTGGCCGATGCACTGTCCGTGGCGGGACGAGACGAAAGCGCCGCGACATATCAGGAGTCGGCAGTCGGATGGATGGAGGAGATCCTCAGCCGGTTTCTCAGGCCCGACGGCCGGATCCTCGAGATGAGATCCACGCCGGACGCCCAACAGAACACACTGCTCGGCCGACATGTGAACCCGGGGCATGCTCTGGAGTCGATCTGGTTTATCCTGGACACCGCCCTGAAGAGCGGACGAAAGGATGTGATATCCAAAGCGTCCCGCGCCACCCTCTACGCACTTGAGCGAGGGTGGGACAAGATTTACGGCGGCCTCTACCGCTTTGTGGACGAATCGGGCTATGATCCGATCGGCGACAAGATCGGCACACCCATGGAGTCTCTCATTCTTGAGACCTGGGACACCAAACTCTGGTGGCCTCACTCCGAAGCACTTTACACCACACGTTGGCTCTGGACTCTGACCGGAGATCCCCACTTGCGTGAATGGCTCACCCGGCTGGAGAGCTACGTCTTCTCTACGTTTCCCCATCCCGACCCGACCGTTGGCGAGTGGATTCAGATCCGAAACCGGCGTGGAGAACCTCTCGAGAAGGTGGTCGCCCTGCCGGTCAAAGACCCTTTTCACATACTGCGAAACATGATCTGCATTCTGGACCTGCTGGATGAACAGGTACCCCAATCCAAACCTTAAGTCACAAGACCATGAAGACAATGAACCGAAAATCGTTTCTCGCACTAAGCGGTGCGGCCGGACTCGGAGTGGGTCTCGCCGGACCCTCGGCTTTTGCCAGACAGCGGGTCTCCGCCAACGACAGAATTTCCCTCGCATTCATGGGGGTCAACTCCCGGGGCTCAGCACTCGCGCGCGGCTTTTCCGGACTGGATCGTTCCGAAATCCGCTACATCTGTGATCCGGACGAACAGGCGATCCAGAAAGGGATCGAAGCGGCCGGAGAGGGTTCGCAACCACAGACGCCCGAAGGCATGACCGACTTCCGTCGTGCACTCGAGGACCCCTCGCTGGACGCCATCGTGATCGCCTGTCCGATTCACTGGCACACACCGGCAGCCATCCTCGCTCTCCAGGCCGGAAAGCATGTCTATGTCGAAAAGCCGTGCAGTCAAAACCTGTATGAGGGACAGCTGCTGGTTCAAGCAGCCAACAAGTACAACAAAGTGGTTCAGATGGGGAACCAACGCCGCTCCTGGCCAAACGTTCAGAAGGGGATACAGCTTCTGAAGGAGGGGGTTATCGGGCGTGCCTACTATGCCAAGTGCTGGTACGCGACCAAGCGTGGATCCATTGGCTACGGAAAACCGGCAGAGGTCCCTTCCAATCTGGATTTTGATCTCTGGCAGGGACCGGCACCACGCCGTGATTTCCAGGACAATTTGGTTCATTACAACTGGCACTGGTTCTGGCACTGGGGAGCTGGAGAACTGCTCAACAACGGAACTCACTTTGTCGACCTGGCCCGGTGGGGTCTCGATGTAGACTACCCGATCTCGGTGAGTTCGCACGGGGGACGCTACCACTTTAATGACGACCAACAGACCCCCGACACTCAGATCGTCTCCTGGGACTTCGACGGTGGCAAGACGAGATAGTCAC
>JBNJFK010000134.1:0-6523 GCA_051746765.1 Bacteroidota bacterium | reverse complement strand
CGTCGAAGATCTACGGTCATCCCCACCCGAGTCGCCATCCAGTCCTCCATGGATAGCCAGAGACGAACTTCATAAGCAGCCGTATTTGCCAGTTCGAATAGCGCTTGTCCACTCGCCGCGAGATCGCCTGTCACAGCCGTCCTGGAGAGGACAACACCCGTCACCGGTGCCCGTACACGGGTTTGAGCCAGGTTCTCCCGACTTTGAGTCAACGCAGCACGAGCGCCCTCAAGCTGTGCACGACTCGATTGGAACTGAGCTCTCACCTCATCAAACTCGCTCTGACTGATCGCTCCCTGACCGGCCAGCACCTGCTGTCGAATAAACTGAGTGCTGTCACGAGAGAATGCCGCCTCGGTTTGACGTAACTGTGCCTGTGCCTGTTCAAATGCATCACGGAACGGGACATCATAAATTTCGGCCATTACATCCCCCGCCCGGACAGAATCCCCCAGATCGGAATGGACCGCAACAATCCGTTCACTGATCTGAGGTGTCACCTGAATTCGATCGACGGCCTGTACAGTACCAAAACTCCGGACCTGCTCCGAAATGGATCGACGTTCGACCGGAACCGTCTCGACACTGGTAAGCTGCATCATTCGTCCGCCCGTTGCACCTCCGGAGCCACGAGAATCGTCCGAAGAACCCGAACAGGAGGCCACTATTATCCAAAGAGGTACCGTTACCAACACACATACGACCATCCGTCTCATCATCACTACTCTTCTCTCGGGGAATGTTTGGTGGATCCTGAAAAAACAGGGTTGCTGCTTGACCGGACTGAAGCTCCCGGCCCTGTCAGAGAAGAACGTACATCAATTCAGGAACAGTATCTCTTCTCCTGCGATAGATTTAACAGACAAGATAAACTTTTACAAGTCGATCGCGAATCAAGCGGAGGCGCGCCGATTTGTGATGCAATGGAATAACGATTGAGGTTCGACACTCAATCAGAGAATGGCAAAAGTTCAAAATCGATGACCCGCAGTATATGCTCGACCATCTCCTTGTAGACCTCCGGCTGTTCCAGAAGTCGCCCCATGAACACCGCTCCTTCGAGCATGGAAACCAGATTTCGAGCAATCCGGTCGGCATCTACCTCGGGTCGAACCTCTCCTTTCTGGATTCCGATACGAATGACCCGTTCCAGATACCCTGTCCAGACAAGCATCGCTTCCTGTACCCGCTTTTTGAGGTCGGGAAACGTTGTATCGGCATCAACGGCCGCATTAAGGACAGGACATCCGCCTGGAAATTCAAGTATGACCAAGCCGTGAGCTTTGAAAAAGGTGCGCAATTTGTCAAGGGCATCGCGCTTCTTGGAGACACGTTCGTGAAGTGCGTCGAAGAGCCTCTCCTTGTTCCATTCAAAGGCTTCCAACGCCAACTCTTCCTTTCCGGAGAAGTTGCCGTACACTCCACCCTTTGTCAGGCCGGTTGCTTTCAGAATATCGGACATGGATGTACCCGCGAATCCGTTCCGATTGAAGAGAGGAGCGCTCTTCTCGATGATCATTTTTCGGGTACGTTCTGATTTTTTCGTTTTTGCCATAAACTCAATCCTCCCGGTATTGAATCTTTTGTTCTCTCAACTCAAACGAGAATCATGCCGACGGGTCGCTTGTACGGCGGCGAACTCGCATGGCAACCATCCATCCAATGATCAGAAGAATGAATAGTACCACCCATGGCCGCCAGGAAACTCCGGAACCTGAAGATTCAAATGAAGCTTCCAACTCCTTAAGCCTCTGCTGATTTACCAGAACGGGTTCTTCGTCAGGCGAAAGAATCGTGAGCGGAACTCGAAAAGGCACCCCTCCCGGCGCGATACAGAGCTCCTGATCACACGCTTGATAGTTCAGCATCATCTGCAGATGGATATCCTGTGAAGCGAGCTGCTCATCAATCTCCAGATCAACCAGGATCTGGATTGTACCTTCGTACACGTTGAATGGATTTCCGGCATAAGGTACGGATCGATCCAACCCGTCAGGATAGCGAATCGAATGAACTGTAACACCCGCCTTTTGCTCGAACATCAACCGGGTAGGAGTGTAAAGTGAGTATGACGGGGTGTTGGAGTGAATCATCCACCCCTCCTCGACCTGCACCTGAAATCCGATTTGCATGGACGAACCGGCCGGGATCGCCTCATGCGAAGGGACCATTTCGACATCAACATGGCTGTTACTGTTTTCGCCGGCACCCGGTATTTCGACTTGCGCTGCCAGCGGAGTTGGAAGTACAATCCATCCCGCCAAAAAGACCACCCAACTCAAGTTGAACGCCATCGTAACGATTTTCATCCGCTATTCTCCCCTGTCTCTGATTCCATTTTTGATTTGAATGCCATCGCATAGATCTTCATTTGACGAACCATGGAGATCAGTCCGTTCGAGCGGGTTGGTGAAAGGTGCTCCTGCATACCGATCTTTTGGATAAACTCCGGCTCTGTGGAGAGAATGTCATCGGGAGTTTCTCCCGAATAGAACCGAACCATCAAGGCGACCAGTCCCTTGGTAATCGCCGCATCACTGTCGGCTTCAAAGATCACCTTTCCATCCCGAATGGATGCGACCAGCCAGACTTGAGACTGACATCCTCGCACCAAATTCTCTTCGATCTGATGTTTTGGATCCAGTGGAGGCATTTTCTGCCCAAGTCGGATGATGTGCTTGTACCGTTCTTGCCAATCTTCCAGAAGTGAAAACTCCCGGACAATTCGTTGCTGCTTTTCTTGTATATCCATATCAATGAGAAGATACCAAATCTCACTATGGATGCCTATCCGCTCTGGAAGGGATCTCGATGGTCAGGAGACTCCGTCGGCTGATTCCACCGATACCACGCCATAGATGATGTCACCCCGAATCGATTCGGTTCCGGGACGAGCCACATCCACCACCGGAATCGGATTCTTGCGGGCACAGACGATATGATAGTTTTCCGTACTCTGCTTTCCGGCGCAGACCCGATCCAGATGATTGCAAACACGATGCCAATCACTGTCGGAAACGCGATCCCGCAGTGGCGTTCGCTCGACAGCCGAGCATGGAATGCCGGTAATATGGCCGAAACTCTCACTGATCCATTGAATCAGGTACTCCCCGTTCTCCCGTTCAATTTTGTATTCATAATCCGATCGTTTTTCCAGTAATCGTTCCCGTTCCTGACCACGTTGCAACAGTTCTATAATCCGCTTCTGCAGGGAACGGTTGTGGAGTTTGATACGAATTCTCCCTCCCTCTTCCGATGAGACCCATTTGCTGCTCACATCCGTTTCCACCTCTTTCCCGGCCAAACAGCACCAGGTCCAGTGAAATTTTCCGGACGAAAACACATCCTCATTTGACGATTCGAATAGCTCCCGAACTTCTGCCTGCTGGTCCTTCCTCATCCATTCCCAAATCGGCATCCCCTTCAGCTCCTCTTTCGGAACGCCCACCAAATCCCGAAATGCCTTGTTCGCATCCAGTATGGTCCCGTCCGGGGCAAGATCTGCCCGAACCGATTTCACCTCCTCGTGAAGCTTGTCAAACTCAAGCTGTGTGTCGACCAACGTTCGCTCCAACCGCTTTCGTTGCGTAATGTCATGCTGGTAGGAGACCCAATGCGTAATCTCTCCCTTCGCATTGGTCAGCGGATGAATGTCCCACTGGTTGACAAACTCGGTCCCGTCTTTCCGGTAGTTGATCGTCTGACCAAAAAAAGGTTGCCCGTTGGACAACCTCTCTTTGAGACGATTCAGTACAGCCCGGTCGGTCTTCTCTCCCTGCAGGATACGGGGAGACTTCCCGATCACCTCTTCCCGACTGTATCCGGTAATACGAGTAAATCCGTCATTTACATAGACAATGCGGGGGCCCGGGCCTTCCATCTCCAGATCAGTGACAAGAATGGAGTCGTAATCGTTTCGGATGGAGCGTTCCAACAGACTCAAGAACGTTTTCTCCCGTTCCAGATCCTCCTCCATCTTCAGAAACAACTCTTCCAATTTCCGATAGGATGAATCATCCTTGCTACATTCACTAAGAATCTCTTTCCACTTCTTCATACGATCAGGTTCCAACTTGACGGGTCACAATTCAGATATCCAACAGAGCCCGGAATCAGAATCGTTCCACAAATACACTTTTTTCCTGTATCTCTGCAGAGACCGTCTATTTGAGCTCCAAGCCGCTCTTGTCGGAGCTGAACCCGGACTCTTCCTGTTTCAAATCCTGACTTCCAAAGAGAGCCTCCAGCTCCGTTCTCAAACGCTGTATGGAGAGTCCGCTGGTCAAATTCCCGTTTCGGGCGACCGAAATTCGACCCGTCTCCTCGGATACAACAATAACGAATACATTGTTTGTCTCACTCACTCCGACAGCTGCTCGGTGGCGGGTACCGAAGACACTCGAAAGATTTGGATTCTGTGAAATTGGCAGATAGCAACTGGCAGCCACAATTCGGCTGTCTCGAATGATCACCGCTCCGTCGTGCAGAGGCGACTCTTTTTTGAAAATCGTCTCGAGAAGTTCACTCTTGACTCGTGCATCGAGCTTCACTCCCACATCGACCAGGTCCTGCATCGACGAGCTCCTGCTGAAAACGATCAATGCACCGGTTTTGGTTTGTGCCATGTTTCGAACCGCCGTAATCACTTCGTCGATCACGGAGTGTGTATTCCCCTGGGAAAAAAATCGGTCAATCGACGTGTTTTGACCCAGACTGTAGAGAAGCTTCCGGATTTCAGGCTGGAAAATAATAATGACTGCCAGTACACCGACATCCAACACACTCCGAAGTATAAAGTTGAGTGTCGAAAGGCCGAGCAGAGAAACTCCTGCATTGATCAGGATCACGAACACCAGACCGAGAGCGGCCTGAATGGCGAACGTCCCCCGTATCCAGCGGTAGAGAAACGAAAGGACCAAGGCGATAATCACGATCTCGATGAGATCGGTGATGCCGATTTCCAGAAATCCGATGGGTATCAAATTCGGGAGAGTTCAGGTGAACATTAGATGTCCGGGCCGTTCACAGCCTGGAACACACGAATGGAATCTACAGCCTCTTCGACATCGTGAACGCGAAGGATCGACGCCCCCTGCATGAGCGCATGGTAGTGAACCGCCACGGTTCCGGCAAGTCGTCCGTCGACAGCGCGCCCGTCAAGAATCTGCCCGATCATCGATTTCCGTGAGATGCCGACCATAATCGGAAATCCCAAGGAAACAAACGCACGCAGTTCCCGAAGCAAACGCAGGTTGTGACTCAACTGTTTGCCAAATCCGAACCCCGGATCCAGAACAACAGGCGCGACTCCTGCCGACGTGAGCTCTTCAATTTTCTCACGAAAAAATGCCGTCAGATCGGCAACGACATCCATGTATTTCGGTTCTACCTGCATCGTTTTGGGATTCCCCTGTGAATGCATGCAGATAAAACCGGCACCGTATCGGGAAGCGAGGGTCGCCAGTGACGGTTCCTTCCGAAGCCCACTGACATCATTTATAAAATGAACTCCCCGCTCAAGCGCTTCATGTGCAACTCGAAACTTGGTGGTATCTATCGAAAAAAGAAGATCAGGATGCAAAGAGACCACGCGGTCCAACACCGGCATCACCCGATCCATCTCCATCTGCTCGGATACCGGATCCGATCCGGGCCGGGTCGACTCCCCGCCTATGTCGATGATACGTGCTCCCTGACGAGCCATCTCGTGAACCCTTTCGACGGCACGGTCGACCGTGGACCACTCTCCACCGTCCGAAAACGAGTCCGGGGTGACATTCAGAATCCCCATCACAACCGGAGTTGACAGGTCCATCCGAACCCCGCGAATGGTCCAGGATCTCCCCTCGTTCATTCTGTTCACGGATTCGACGGGATCACTCGTCCCACTCTTCTATCAGATGCTCACGCTTCTCTTCCACCTCTGCCCACTCATCGGCATCGGGAAGCGGATCCCGGGTTTCGTTGATCAGATACTCTTCCCAGTCTTCGGCCAGACGTTCATTCAGATCAATGTAATCTTCCCATTCTTCGGGGAGTTCGTCATCCGGGTAGATCGCTTCCACCGGGCACTCCGGAACACACGCATCGCAATCGATACATTCAAGAGGATCAATGACCAAAAAGTTGGGGCCTTCACGAAAAGCATCAACCGGACAGACCGATGCACAGTTTGTGTACTTACACTTTATGCAGGGCTCCGCTACAATGTATGCCATAGTGGTAATCTCTGTTGGTTACTTATCTACCGTCCGTCCGGAACGTTTCGGCGGACTCACGGAATATACAGGTTGTATCCGTTTCAAACAGCCGGAAATCACAACCGTTCCGACCCAGCGGCCCGCTGCCGTACGGATTCAGGATCGTTCCAACATACGCTCCAGTGCGAGCGTGGCATCCCTCGCAATCTCCGGATCTACCTGAATGCGATTCACGACCTCTCCTTCGGCCAACCGGTCGAGAGACCAACAGAAGTGAGCCATATCAATCCGATTCATGGTCAGGCACGGACAGAGAAACGGAT
>JBNJFK010000133.1:0-6524 GCA_051746765.1 Bacteroidota bacterium | reverse complement strand
AGAATCCCCGAAGGTGAGAAGGAGAGTATTGGCGCTGTGGCCGAGTGGTTAGGCAGAGGTCTGCAAAACCTCGTACAGCGGTTCGAATCCGCTCAGCGCCTCACATTGAAGTGTACAGACGACTGAACTCCAGTTGTCCGATATGCCGCGTTCGTCTAGGGGTTTAGGACGCCGCCCTTTCACGGCGGTAACACGGGTTCGAATCCCGTACGCGGTACCAGGATCCAATAGATCCGGGTGAGTGACTGGCCTTTGGCTCCACTCACCAGTTGTGGAGCTCGTAGCTCAGTCGGTTAGAGCGCCAGGTTGTGGCCCTGGAGGCCGTGGGTTCGATTCCCATCGGGCTCCCAATCATTCTGTCTATCTCCATCGGAGAACCTTTCGGTGGAGAGATGACAGTGTCACACAAAGTATGCCGCGTTCGTCTAGGGGTTTAGGACGCCGCCCTTTCACGGCGGTAACACGGGTTCAAATCCCGTACGCGGTACCAAAAAGCTGCTTCACATCCAGTGTTGCAGCTTTTTTTATTGAGGACTATTCGACTCAGACTTCTCACTGTCTGTAATCTTCGACCTGCCTTTCCGTTGAGCCACAGAGTAGATGCCGGTCCCTTCTCGGTTCGGCCAGTGAAGATCAATCCGATTCAGAACCATGGCAGGGAGTATCGTCAATAGGTACCACGGAAACAGCAGAGGCAATACAGGAACCCCCAATCGGGTAAGCCAAAGCATGGGCCATTTCACAGTCCAGACCCAGGCCAGGTGACCCCAGAATCCATAACTGTACCCGATTTTCTCTACAGAGAATCCGGCCGACATCAATTTCTCCCGCAGATCTGAATCAGAATAGCCGGTTCGGGCGTGCTCATCCACAAAACTCTCCTCATCTCCCGCATCACGGATTGAAAAATGTGAAGGGGAGTGAACCATGAGTGTCCCTCCCGGCCGAAGAGCCCGATAAAGACGGCGGAGCACCTCCCGATCCTCTTCGATATGTTCAAGTACATCGATTGAGAGAATCAGATCAAATTCGTTCTCCATCTCCAGTTCCAGAAGATCAATTTCCTGGTACTGAATTCGATCGCCGTATCCACTCGATCGCATATATGATGCAGCATCGAGAAGGTACTCCTCCTTTACATCCACGGCGACTATTTCTACCGATGGCGTGGCCTCGAGAAGGAAACGATCGTACTGACCGAATCCACTTCCGGCATCCAGTACATGAAAAGAGCTCTCCTTCCTTGCTCGTATCCAACGTCGAATCTCTCGACGCAGATACCAGCTTCTAAGAAAGAGGACGTCCAATATCAGATAGAGACCCCGGCGAAGGATCGGGTGTCGCCGAACGGAACGAGCCAGTTGATCCTTGATACGGTCATACGCAATTCGAGCCATTTCCTACACCTGCTCTCGTATGCGTGCCGGCCGCTTTCCAGTCCGATCCTGTTGGAACATCTCCCCCAAAAATCCGATGGAGAAAAATTGAACACCAATGACAATCAGCAATACTCCCAGGATCAACAGAGGCCTGTTCGAGAGAGAAGCCCCGTAAAAGATTTTGATCCAGAATAGGTGCAGATTGATCGAGGCACCAACAAGAAGAGAGAGGACTCCAATACTTCCAAAAAAGTGCATCGGACGCGTCACAAACCGGCGAACCAGCAAAAGAGTCAAGAGATCCAGGAATCCATAAAGAAATCGGCTGAGTCCAAACTTGGTTTGCCCGTATTTACGTGCATGATGACGCACCTTCATTTCGGAAATCCGGGTAAAACCTTCTCGTTCGGCCAGAAGAGGAATGTACCGATGCAGCTCACCGTACAGTTCAATGGATTGAATCACCTCCCGTCGATACGCTTTCAGTCCACAGTTGAAATCGTGGAGTGGAATCCTTGTAAAAAGACGGGTCACCCAGTTGAAAAATCTGGACGGAATGGTTTTTTGGATCGGATCCTGGCGGTTGTGCTTCCATCCACTGACCAGATCATACCCCTCATCCAATTGGCCCAGGAGGGCAGTAATCTCGTTCGGATCATCTTGCAGGTCGGCATCAAGAGTCACGATCCTCTCTCCAAGGCTGTGGTCAAACCCACACTGAAGCGCCGTGCTCTTCCCGTAATTTCTCTGCAGAGAGATCCCTCGAAGCCATGGTCGGTCTTCTGCAATTCGGACAATCTCATCCCAGGAACCGTCGGAAGATCCGTCGTCTACCAGAATAACTTCGAAAGAGTATCCCTTCAGCGTCGTCTGTAACTTCTCGACCAACTCTTCTACTGATTCTCTCTCGTCCAACAGTGGAACCACCACCGAAACATCCAGTGTAGGCGGCTCTCCCAGTGGGCGTGTTGCCACGTCATGTTCGTCTGTCACGTTCGGAAAGGGTTGCATATGGGGTCAAAACTTCGGATCGTTCGGATCCAGTTGATTTCCATCGATCAAGAGGAGATCAAAATACACCTATTCATGTGATGAAAAAATTGTATTACTCCATTGGCGAGGTGAGCAAGATTACGCAGGTCGAACCTCACGTATTGCGATACTGGGAGACCCTTTTTGACGATCTTACCCCACGGAAGAACCGGGCCGGAAACCGGACGTACAGCAAAGAGGATATCGAGACGATCCTCCGACTCAAAGAGCTGATTCAGGTCCGAAAATACAGCACAGCGGGAGCAAAGCGAGAATTGGAGCGTAAAGACGAGTCGGAGTCACTCCCCAATACCCCCCTGCCCGCGCACATACGGAGAGACCTTCAGGAGTTGCGCATCCTTCTGAAAGAGATTTCGGACTCACTCTAAGTTACCTTCGCGGCCTCCGGCACCGTAGATCATCAGCACCAGAAGGAAGACAAGTGAGATGGTAAGTGTCGCTGCCACGAGATGGGTTACTTGAAACAGGCCCAACATTTGAAACCGATCCATCCCGACGCCCACACCCATCTGTAGCAAGATGAGCACACCCACGGCATTGATCGTCCATTCAACTCGCCTTTCCAGCGACACCGTGAATCGATATCGAAAAAGCAGAAGTGTAACGCCCAATACCAGCCACGAAAAACTCCGGTGTACGGGATAACGCCACCCATCCAGTGCATCGATCCACAATTCACGGGGAAGAGGATCGACAGCGTTTTTGATCAGGTCGACCATCTCGCGCACTTGTGTTCCAAGGACCAATTGTATGGAGAGAAGTACAAGCAAAATTACGCTGCACCTGCCCAGCCACATTCGTACGGACTCAGGCATGGATACTTTCAGGCGATCACGATTCGCTCGCCAGGAGGCAAACAGAAGGGTATTGACAATGACCATCGCCAGTACCATGTGAAGGGTGATCAGGCCCTCGTGCAACCCGCTCCGAACGACTTGTCCACCCAGCCATCCCTGAATCAAAACGAGCAGGAACGCAAGGAACGAGGCGACCGGAATCCATGGATCCGTTTTCCGATAACGAATCGAAAGCAGAAACGTCACCGTGATCAAAATACCGATGACAACTCCGGTGAGGCGGTTCACATACTCCATCCAGGTATGACCTACATTGAAAGATGCAGCATCAAATTCCGAAGGGAGCTGATCGGGAGAAGTCGGAGGAATCCACATTCCGAAACATTTGGGCCAATCCGGACAGCCCAGACCGGCACCAGATGCCCGAACCAATCCACCAACCAGAATGAGAAACAGTGTGGCTACAACCGTAGCCGTGGCAACTTTCTGATACCGATTCATCTTCCTCTCCTCGTTTCCTTTCCGCATGTGTCCGAACCGGCAGACTTACCCTGCATTACTGCCACATTCAACGGGGACACTGACGTCGATTTCTCCACTCAACCCGCCACCTGAAAGGTAACATATCAAGGGAAAATTGGTTACCTTTTTGTTTTAAACGACGGCACATAGTTAGGCATGAGAGTAGAAACAGGCATTCTTCAAGAGAGTTCCCTGAAGCGCGTCATTGCCGACTACTACGAGTTGACCAAACCGGGAATCACATTCACGGTTCTGGCCAGCATGTGGGTCGGATTCCTGATGGGTGCAGCCGGCAGTGTCGACTATCTGCTCATGGCTCACGCAACGCTCGGTACCTGGCTTATTGCTTCCGGTACGGCAGCTCACAATATGTATCTGGAACGACGATTCGACGGGTTGATGCACCGGACCAAACGTCGCCCCCTTCCGGATGAACGTATTGAAGAACAACCGGTACTCTTTCTCTCGATCGGATCCATTTTTGCCGGATTTCTCTACTTGATGGTCACCACCAATCCGGCGGCCGGACTCGTTTCACTTGCAACAGCTCTTCTCTATCTCTGGGTCTATACACCTTTAAAGCGAATATCTGCGCTCAATGTATTTGTCGGTGCGATTCCCGGAGCCCTACCGGCCGTCGGAGGGTGGGCCGCAGCCAGCGGCACGATCTTTGAACACGGAATGTGGATTCTGTTCGGAATCGTCTTCTGCTGGCAGATTCCACATGTCATGGCCATCGCATGGGTCTGTAGAAAAGATTATGAACATGCCGGATTCCAAATGCTGCCAAAAAGGGACCACAATGGGCTCATCACCTCTCTCTGGATTCTGGTTCCAATCCTTATCCTTTTTCCAACCGTCTGGAAACTCTACGTCATGGAGCTCGCCGGTCTCTTCTATTTGACCGGATCCATTCTTCTTACTGCTGGTTTCCTCTACTACGGTGTCCGATTTATGTTTTATCGGAATCACCAGTCGGCCCGGGCACTGATGTTCGCATCCATCGCTTATCTGCCGCTTGTCTGGATTCTGGTCTTTCTGGACTGGATGATCTGATCGGGAAAGTAGGGACGTTGATCCGTAGGCGAAAGGTTCCGAATGGACCCTCCTTTCATATTGTCAGGAATCCCGACGAAGAGATGGGAATCGGGCGGGTGCGGCCTCGTGCATCATCTCATAAACCGATTCGAAAATATCTTCTGTCGATGGTTTCGAAAAATAGTCCCCATCGCTGGAAAAAGCAGGTCTGTGAGCCTTGGCCGTTAACGTTCGTGCAGGAGAATCTAGGTACCGAAAGCCTCCCTGGCTCTCCACTACCTCTCTCATCATGTAGGCTGTAGCACCCCCCGGAACATCTTCGTCAACAAAGAGGATTCGATTGGTCTTTTTGAGAGATTCGAGAATGACTTCGGCTCTGTCAAACGGCAACAACGTCCGGACATCGATCAACTCTACAGAGATACCCACTTCTTTTAATTGAGGCAAAACTGCCCGGGCAAGAGTACACGTGGGCCCATATGAGACGACCGTCACATCCTCACCTTCGCTCAATCGAACGGGAATACCGAGAGGAATGGTGTACTCTCCCGGGTTCACGGGCAGAGGTTCTTTGAGCCGGTAGGCGTTCAGCGGTTCAATCATCAGAGCCGGATCATTCCCCTGCATCAATGTATTGTACATGCCGGCTGCTTCAGTGAGCGTTCTCGGCACACAGACATGGATTCCCCGTATTCCATTGATAATCATTCCCATCGGAGATCCGGAATGCCAAATCCCTTCAAGTCGATGGCCGCGAGTACGAACAATGACCGGGGCCACCTGGCCACCTGCTGTTCGAAAGTGTAGCGAGGCAAGATCATCACTCATCACCTGAAAACAGTAGAGCAGATAGTCCAGATACTGGATTTCGGCAATCGGACGAAACCCACGCAGTGCCAGACCAATCCCCTGTCCGAGAATGGTTGCTTCCCGAATTCCGGTATCGGCAACACGCCGTTCACCAAACCGCTCCTGCAACCCCTCCATACCGAGATTGACATCCCCCATCTTCCCGGTATCCTCTCCGAACGTAACCAGTTCGGGATACTGCTCAAAAAGAGCCTCGAAGTTGTCACGTAAAACCACGCGCCCATCCACACGTTCCGGTTTGTCTGGATACCGGGGTGGAACCGTCCCTACTTTTAGTGGTGAACGATCTCCTTCTACATGAAGCTGGCTACTGAATCGTCGCCGGTTCTTCTGTTCCTGCTCCTCCATCCAGTCCAGAAGCTGCTCCTTCTCCTCCGAAGCACGACCCCTCAGCGCCACCAACGATCGTCTTGCGATGGAAATTATATTCTTCCGCACAGCCCTTCGCACCGATTTAAGCTCCCGTACGAGTGCATCCAAACCAAGATCGGGCCACTTCCGGTGCAAGGGTTCGAGAACAGTCAAGAGCTCCCGTTTTTCTCGTTCGATCGGCTTGTAGTATGCCTCCAGAGCACGTGTACGTGCTGCAGACACTTCTTCTTCCGCTTCCTTCTCAATCTTCTGAAGTTGCGCTTCCGAAGCCAGTTTGTTGCTCAATATCCAATCTCGAAACCGGCGACAGCAGCAGTGATCTTTTTCCCACGCTAGCCGTTCTTCACTTTTGTAGCGCTCGTGAGAGCCGGACGTTGAGTGACCCTGGGGTTGGGTCGCCTCATCGACATGTACCAAAACCGGTTGATGTTTGTCCCTGGCCAATCGGGTTGCCTTCTCATAGGTCTGCATCAAACCTTCGTAATCCCACGCC
>JBNJFK010000132.1:0-6525 GCA_051746765.1 Bacteroidota bacterium | reverse complement strand
CGGGCACGGACCCACCGTTAGAGAGCGTTCTCCGCCGGCCGGCCCGTTGCGTCGGGTCGAATGTATCACGATGTGCTACGCCTGGTTGGCGACTACCTCGGATTCGGAAAAGAAGTAGGCCGATTCGATTTTTCCGTTTTCGGCAGAATCAGATCCGTGGATGATGTTCTCTCCAACACTATCAGCAAATTGGGCACGAATCGTCCCTTTTTCAGCCTCGGACGGATTGGTCGCGCCGATCAATGCACGAAAATCTTCGACCGCATTCTCTTTCTCCAGTATCATCGGAACACACGGGCCGCTGCTCATGAACTCCACAAGCTCGTCGTAAAACGGTCGCTCCCGATGGACGGCATAGAACCCTCCCGCCGTATCCGGGGTCAATCGCGTGAGCTTCATGGCAACAATCCGGAATCCGGCTTCCTGAATCTGTTTGGTTACCTCCCCGATCAATCCTTTTCGGACGCAATCGGGTTTGAGTATTGTCAATGTTCGTTCCATATATTTGATTGGGTCAGCTTTTGTTGGACGGCAAATATACTATTTTGTCAAAGAATTGACGAACAGCAATAGGCAATACCTTCACGACTACAACGGGGATACCGAAGGCCGGGACGAGGGAATGGATACACTGCTGGCAGGCTACGGGAATGAATCGAGGCGAATTCTGGAAGACGCTCTCAAGCTGCGTCGCCACAAGATATCAACGGTCACCCCGGAGGGGTTGAACCCGAAACTTCTTCTCAACGAATCGGTCACGTTGGTCATCTTCCATGACATCACCGATGAGGCCATCCGAAAGGCACGAGAAATTCGGGCGCTCGATCTCCAGGACAGTCTCGCTCTCATCGCCATCCTGAACCGGGAGACGATTGACCGGTTCAACGAGATCCTGGACGCCGGGTTTGACCAGTGCATCGTCGAATCACTCTTTGATGAACAGCGCCTCGATATTCGCCTGGCCTTTGCAGAGAAGTTGGCCGAAGACAAGATTAAACGGAGTATCACCGAACAGAAGTTGCGAGAAAGTGAAGGGCGATACCGGAGCATCGTCGAGACGACGGTCGATGCGATTATTACGATCAACGATCAAGGGTTGATCCGAACCTTCAACCGGGCAGCCGAAGAGCTTTTCCAGTATCGTGACTCCGAAGTGATCGGAAAGAATGTTCACATTCTCATGCCCCAACCCTACAAAGAGGAGCATGATGATTACATACGAAACTATCTCAGTACAGGCCGACGAAAAATTATCGGGATCGGCCGGGAGGTAACCGGAAGACGAAAAGACGGGACCACGTTTCCCATGTACCTCGCTGTCAGCGAGGTCCGAATCCGAAATCAGCGCATCTTTACCGGAATCATCCGGGACATCTCCGAACAGCGAAGGCTCGAATTGGAAATTCTTCAGACCAGCGAACACGAACGGAGACGCATTGGGCAGGATCTGCATGACGGGTTGGGTCAAATGCTTACCGGAATCGGACTGATGGCGAAGAATTTGACTCACGCACTGGAGAAAGAGAGGAGCCCCCACAAAGAGTCGGCCGGTGAAATTACCGACCTGATCCGGGAAGCGGATCAACATGCCCGTGAACTGGCTCGGGGACTCGTTCCCGTCGATTTTGATTCGGAAGGGCTCCACGCTGCACTGGAACGACTGGCCGGTCGGGCAGAAAAGCTGTTCCGGATTCAGTGCCGGTTTCAGTCAAACGGCGAAATTCAGTTTGACGATGCCAATCACGTCACACACCTCTATCGAATTGCCCAGGAGGCGGTCAGTAACGCCGTCAAACATGGCGGTGCCGAAAAAGTACAGGTCCAGCTTACGGGATCGAGCGACCGGATCCGGCTTCGCGTCGAAGATAACGGTCGCGGATTCGAAGATGATTGGGACGAAAAAGGGGGACTTGGTGTCCGGATCATGCAGTTTCGTGCCGGGCTCATCGGTGCCACAATTGACATCACCGACTCCACAATGGGTGGTGCCAGTGTCATCTGCACCATTCATCATACGGGTCTTGCAGACGAAATGTAACCGAACCAGAACATGGCAAAAAAACACACCGTCTACATCGTCGATGACCATCCGCTCATGCGAAAGGGGATGGCCATGACATTGGATCTCGAAATCGATATTGATGTGGTGGGGCAGTCGGAATCCGCCGAAGAGGCCTTGCAGGAGATCCCGAAAAAGAGCCCGGACCTGGCCATTCTGGACATCTCTCTACCCGGGATGAATGGGATTGAACTGATCAAAAACCTGCTTGTGCATCTCCCGGACCTCAAGATCCTGATCGTCTCCCGGCACGATGAAGAACTCTACGCCGAGAGAGCCATCCGGGCAGGCGCGCGTGGATACCTGATGAAACTCGAGGCGGGGGATACTCTCGTTACCGCTGCCCGACGTGTACTCTCCGGCAATCTCTACCTGAGTGAGCAGATCGGAACTGCGATGATCATGAAACTGGCCGGAGGAAAGAACGAGGGGACGGATGACCCTCTTCAGCTGCTCAGTGATCGGGAACTGGAGGTGTTTGAACTCACCGGAAAAGGTCTCACAACCCAGGAGATTGCATCCAAACTTCACGTTTCGGTCAAAACGGTGGAGTCCTATCGAGCTCGTATCAAGGAGAAGATGGATCTGAAAAGTGCCAACGATCTGCTTCGCCGGGCGGTTCAGTGGACCGATCGAAACGATCTCTGACCTCGTGTAGGGGAGACCCCTACACCCAGGCCGGGTTCCCCTGATAGCCGATTTGGGACGAGACCTGCATGAGAGGCGCCCGCCTCATGGTATCCTGTTCACGGGTTCTGATAACTGCAGAGCCTGATTCAAACAGAACAAACGAACAGGACGAGACTATGAAAAGACTAGCCATACTTCTTACGGCACTGATGATCTGGGGAACCGGATCCCTTCAGGCACAGGACTCAAGAGACCTGCAATTTTATCGCGCACCGGATCAGACCGGGCTGAACCAGTTTGAAACGTCCAAAGAGGCGGGTGCCTCCTATGACGGATTCAATCTGCGAATCGGAGGGTCCAACACCCTTCAGTTCCAGGCCCTGGACCATGAATCCAACACAGCGGGAGCCATTCACGAAATTGGCCCCAACTTCAACCTGGCAACATCCAATCTGGATTTTGATGCCCAGCTCCACAACGGACTGCGCATGCATCTCCGGACGTACCTCTCTTCGCGACACCACGCCGAAGCGTGGGTGAAAGGTGGATACCTTCAAATTGACCGCCTCGACTTTATCGAAGAGGGATTTGCATCCGAATTGATGGACAAAGTGACCATCAAAGTGGGTCATATGGAGATCAACTACGGAGACGCCCACTTCCGACGAAGTGACAACGGACAGGCAATTTTCAACCCGTTTGTCGGAAACTACCTGATGGACTCCTTTACCACCGAAGTCGGGGGAGAAATCTACTGGCAGCAGGGTGGATTCCTCATCATGGCCGGTATGACCAACGGAAAGCTGAACCAGAGTGTTATCGACAGTGATATCATGACAAAACCCTCCCTGGTCGGGAAAATTGGTTTCGACAAACAGATTGATGAGGAACTGCGGGTACGATTGACCGGATCGGTCTATCACACCTCTCAATCTGGCGGGACCTATCTCTATACGGGAGACCGGGCTGGTGCACGGTACTACAATGTCATGACCAGCAGTTCGGGCGACTTCCGGACGGGACGATGGAACCCCGCGTTCAGTAATGAACTGACGGCACTCATGCTCAATCCCTTCGTGAAATATCAAGGGCTGGAGTTCTTCGGACTCCTGGAGCGAGCCAGTGGAAAAACGGCAGCCGAAACGGATCGACGATCGTTCACTCAACTGGGAGCCGAACTTCTCTACCGATTTGGTGCAGAAGAGCGAGTCTACCTGGGTGGTCGGTACAATATGGTGTCCGGTGAAGAGGTTGGAACCGGTCTGGACGTCGATGTCTCCCGTGTCAACGTAGGTGGCGGTTGGTTCATGACCCCAAATGTCCTGGCCAAACTGGAGTACGTCACTCAGAACTATGACGGATTCGCAACCGGCAGCCTGTATGACGGTGGCAAATTCAACGGTCTGATGCTCGAAGCGGTCATCAGCTTCTAACCATCCGGCATAAAACGATTCTACAGACAACTGTAGAAACACCTGGCATGGAGCCCGACCCGTCCGGTCGGGCTCCCTTCGTCAGGGATCAAGACAGAATCATTCAAGAGGCCGAAATCATGAAACGAATTTTAACATCCACACTACTCGCATTGCTGCTGACAGCAACCGCTGTCCACGCCCAGACCACCTACAACTTGGGCTCCGAATCGGAGCTCGCCGTTGAAGGAACTTCAAATGTTCGGGACTGGGACGGAGTTGCAAGTGATCTGAGCGGTACACTTCAGCTCGCCGGAGCGGTGACCAGCCTGGACGAGTTGCAGTCAGCCGACCTGAACTCTTTGTCACTGGAGATCCCGGTCAAGGGGCTCGAAAACGACAGCGGAAAACTGACCAAAAATATGCACAAGTACCTGAAAGAGAAGGATCATCCGGTCATCACCTTCAAACTGACGGGTGTAGACGAGCTTGTGGTCAATGGATCGACAGCCGAGCTCACCTCTCGTGGCGAAGTTTCGGTAGCCGGAGTCACACAACCGATCACCATCTCCAACGAGATGAGTCTCCAGGATGATGGCACTCTCGTCGTAACCGGAGTCCAGGACCTGAAGATGACCGACTTCGAAATCGATCCACCGACCGCAATGTTTGGTGCGATTCGAGCCGTTGACGAAGTTCAGGTTCACTACACTCTTCAGTTTCAACCGTAACCGAATCTGAAGCATCGATGATAACGGCCTTCGCATTTCCCCTACTGTTCTGGCTGATGTTCGGCGGTCCGGATCCCGCAGCTTCGGATCCGGTTCCTGCCGGCTCGGTTGGGGAACCCTTGCTGGTTCCTGTTGTATCCGACAGCCGTATCTGGATCGAAGGCTCGTCGAATGTCAACTCATTCACGTGTGTTGCCGGAACCTTCGAAGGGGAGGCGAGTTCACCGTCACCGTCGACTGATGAATCAAGCTTGCCGGAGCCGGAGCATTGGGATGTACGAGTCGAGGTTCCCGTTCAAGAGATGGATTGCGGACAACGAAGAATGAACCGCGATCTGTACGAGTCCCTCAAGGCAGAAAGTCACCCGAACATCCGATTCGACTACCACCGGACCCTACACGTGGAGCCGGATCTTGAGTGGGATCGACAGATTCGACTACAGGTCGAGGGGGATCTGGAAGTCGCTGGCGTTACAAAAACGATTCAAATTCACGCCACCGGATCACGAATGGACGAGGGTACTCTGAAAATCGAAGGGGAGAAGTCGATCCTCATGAGTGACTTCTCGATAGATCCGCCAACCGGGCTACTGGGCCTCATCCGCGCCCGAGACCAATTGACAGTCCATTTCCAGATTATTGCAAAACCGGCTACCCGAAATGGGGAGCTTCAAACGGACTTGTTTTGAATGCGCTTCAACGACATGTTTCTGTCCTTTTTCCGCCCGACGTGCGCCGTTCCTGGTATTCGCGATGGAACGGGAACCGCCTGGATGTCTATGTGCGCTCCAACTTTGCGCATTCACCGGAGGCGTTCCGTGATGGCGTCATAGATGTCGGGTACCTATTGCAATCGCTCGATCAAGCTGTTCAAAAAGAGAATCAGGTACTGGAAATCCAGAGTTTTCCCAGTCTGGATCAGGCCCAATGGGTCGCTTCGGTTCGATTGCATCGGGGCGGTCGCAAACCTGCTGCAAACCATCCCGAACCAATTCGAACAGATGATCCAGTTGAAGCACTTGCCGAATTGGCACTCGACTGGAATTTTTCCTTTCTCTTCCTGGATCGTCAGGAGTCCCCGCTTTCGCTCGAAGAGAGCGAGCCGAAACCGGCGTCGAATTCGTATCGTGGAGTTCTGGAATCCAGCGGCAACAATCCATTCGTCTGGTTACAGATCGGACGTTGGCTCAAAGAAGCCGAGTCGATCATCGAACAGCGAGCCCCAAAACTGCAACTCTACCGACAGACAAGTATTCCGGAGAAAATTCAAGAAGAGATCCCTCTTTTGGCCGAGAAAGATCCCTGGAGTAATCTGACTCCGGAGCATCGGACTACTGGCGGCAGAACCTGGACACCTCAACTGCTTTTACAGCTCCGTAACAAGGCAGAGTAGCTTTTTCCCACCCCCCTTTTGTACCTTGACAGTCCGAAGGCGTTTCACTGCCGGTCACATGGTCGTGACAAAAGGCGCCATATCTGCAACCGAGATCAACCGGACTGCCCCATGGACCCATCGATACTTGATCACACTGTCGAAATGGGCGAAACCAAACGAATCGCCCTTGTTGCTCACGACTACAGAAAAAAAGATCTGTTGGAGTGGGTGCGTAGCAATCGCGACGTACTCCAACAGCATGAACTCTTCGGAACCGGAACCACCGGCGGACTCATACAAGAGGAGACGGGGCTCAAC
>JBNJFK010000131.1:0-6548 GCA_051746765.1 Bacteroidota bacterium | reverse complement strand
GTCCAGCCTGCTCCAAGATCAGTGATATTTAATTCTGCCCCTCTGTCCAGAAGCAATTCGACAGTATCCGGAAACGGACCACTGGCGGCAAACATCAGTGGGGTCATCCCTTTATCATCCTGCTTCAGGACGTCTGCACCTTCTCTTATTAGAAATCGGACGATGTCGGTATGACCATTATACGATGCAAACATTAAGGGCGTTCGGCCCAACTGATCGGTGCCATCCGGATCCACCCCCTGGCCGACAGCTTCCCGGACCACATCCAAACGCCCGTCCAATGCCGCATTGCCAAGATCCTGAAATGTTCGTTCAACGCCTGTATTCAGTGACGGATCAGACTCCTGCCTATCTGCTTCCGGACGGGACTTTTCACCTCCGCAAGAACTTAACAGGAATAGAGCTGCCAATAAAAAACGGGAATGACTTCGGATTGCAAGCATATGTAAATTGTGATAGTTAGTCAGTCGCGCTGTGTAACTTAGTTTCTGTAAAAGTAAGACAGGTAG
Organism: Bacteroidota bacterium; assembly: GCA_051746765.1. GTDB lineage: Bacteria > Bacteroidota > Rhodothermia > Balneolales > Balneolaceae > JBBEBE01. The sequence continues at coordinate 6,039 of JBNJFK010000131.1, read as the reverse complement.
TAAAAATAAAAGGCCCTTTGTCTCCTCTCGAAGCCTGCGAAAGTAGTTGACGGGTTCGGGCTGAGAGAACTGGCTCTATCTGATTGTTGTTATTCAATTTTTCTCTTGATTCATTTTGAATGTTTTCGGAATAGAGGGAAATAATGCCTGATTATCAAGTTGTTGGGAGACTCATCCCCATTCCTGCCCCTCTTCTCCCTTGACCCCTTGACTGTCAAACAGGGTGCTTCCCGGATACCTTCTGCTTTTAAATCCCGAAATTTCAAATAAAACCTTTATTAAACCCCGATAGTCTGATTTTTTTCTTTGTTAAAACCCAAAAAGCATCATTTTCCTGCCTATTCGTTGCTTAAAATCCAATAAATTGAAACCGAGGAAAAATGGGAAGGGCTCAGGGTTGTACACTTCTGGTCTCTTTCATCTTGAAAGGAAATCGGCTTTTTTTTGAGTTATGGAGGGGGTTGGCGTTTTCTACCTCAATAAAAGCCTGGGAAAGCAAAAGTGGGCCCGGCTGGACTTGAACCGCGCGAGCATGACTCGCGCAATCGCTACGCGACTAGTTGATGTAGATCACGAGCAACAGTCAGAGAAACATTTACGCACAGCCATAGAAAAGTTGTTCAACTTGAGAAGTGGTGGGCCCGGCTGGACTTGAACCAGCGACCAATCGATTATGAGTCGACTGCTCTGACCACTGAGCTACGGGCCCGAAAAAGAGCCAAAAGATACCAATCTTGCCCCACACTTTCGAGATCCATTCCTGTCTGAATCTCAATCCGACTGTCAGATGTCTCTTCCAGTCTCTATCTTGGCCTCCAAAGACGGTAGATAAACGGTTGTCCGATACGTGAATATTTCGAGTAGGTTCGGATTGGTTTCTCCGAACGAGCTTCCGGGCCACCATCACATCAACGGAGGAGCGTATGAATTTCATGGTTAAACGCATTTGTTACACCCTTACTTCCGGCTTGTTCGGGCTTGCACTGCTTTTGATCGGAGTGTCACCTGTCTATGCACAAGTCGATCGGGAGTCACTCGCACAGGACTTGGAAGAGCTCTATCAGGAGAGACTTGCCGGGGTAACCCGCCTCGAAATCACATCCGTTATGGAAGAAGGGATGATGCAGGGAATGGAGTCGACCACCATATTGGAGAAGGTAGAAGTAGAGGGTCGTCCGACTCTGCGACAGGTAGATTCCGAGGGAGAATTTGAGGGCCTGTTTGAAGGGATGTACGACGATGTCCTTCCGGCCATCGTACGAAATGCAACCTCCATCACCGAGGAGACCCTGGACGGATCAAATGGCTACCGGATATTGGTAGAAGACACGGAGTTTCTTGCCAGCCTTGACCCGAGCGATGCGATGGTCGATGAAGAGGTGGCAGGTGACTTTGAGCTGGAGTCAGCCGAACTCTTTTTGGATGCCGAGATGAAACTGGTTCGGGCCGTCTCTTTCCGGCAAACCGGAGAGGGGGGAGAGGAGATCACCGTTCACTTTCGTCTGTCGGACTACCGGGAGCATGCCGGATTTCCCGTTCCCTGGGACATGGAGTTCGAACTGGAAGGTTTGGACCAAATGATCTCCGAGGAGCAGATGGCCGAAGCCCGTCGTGCCATGGAGGAGATGGAGAGCCAGCTGGAGGAGATGCCCGAAGCTCAGCGTCAAATGATTGAAGAGCAGATCATGCCCCAGATGCAACAGTTCGAAGGGCTGCTCAATTCGGACGAACCCGGACGCGCTGTCATGCGGGTACAAGACGTTCAGGCACAATAGAGAGTGCGAAAGGGAGCCAATTCGGATGCATAGACATTCACTTATCTCCATCGTGTGGGCGCTCTGGTTTACAGTTCTCCCACCACTCCTTCCTGCACAGTCACCGGAGACCGGGGAGAGCATGGAGAAGATGCTGGAACAGATTCGACAGGCAGAGTCTCTCCAGGAGCGCGCGCAACAGTTGGAGCAGATTCCGGAGGTACTCGAGTTTGCCCGAGAACAGGGAGATCAAGACCTGGAGATGGAGCTATTGGATCTACGCTACTCGACACTTCAGGATATGGGACAGTATCAGAAAGTGATCGATGATCTGGATAGCGACGCAGATGAGTGGCTCCAACGAGAGAAAGGATATATTCTGATCAATTTGTTGGCCAATGCACACACGGTACAGGCGAATTATGAGCGAGCGCTGACTCTCTACCAAGGGGTGATTGATCGGTTGGAACCGCTTGGCGAGGAGCGTTTTATCGCCGGTGTCCAACAGAATATGGGGACCGCTTACAAGGACTTGGGCGACATGGAGTCGGCGCTGAGCCGATTCATGGCGAGTCTGGAATTAATGGAAGAGTTGGGAGATCGGGAGACGGAGTCCGTCATCCTGAACAATATCGGTGAGCTCTATCGAGGAGAGGAGGAGTATGACATGGCTCGTGAGTATTTATCGCGATCCTTGGAGGTATCCCGTGAAATCGATGATCCGGCCGGACAGTCCAGGGCTCTGTTGAATTTGGGTTTGGTCTACAGGGAAGTTGGACGACTGGACGAAGCACTCGAGGCATTTGAAGAGTCTCTCACACTCGCCGGCCCGGAGAATCGGATTCGGCCCATCCAGGTGCTCTACAATCGCGGAATGGCTCAATTGGATCTGGGAGAGCATGACAAGGCACAAGAATCCTTCCGCCAATCTCTCGAGATGAGCATGGAGCATCGAATTGCTCAAGGGGCGTACTACAATCACGACGGATTGGGTCGGTGGGCCCATGAGCTCGGGATGTTCGATCAGGCGGCAGAGCACTACGAGCAAGCACTGCAGGTGGCACGTCAGTCGGGATCGCTCTCTATGCAGGAAGGTCCGGTGCGCGGGTTGTGGGAAGTGTATCGGGACGGAGGGTCGCCGGATCAGGCGATCGCATGGGCCGATTCTCTGATCACATTGACCGACTCTCTGGCCGAAATGGATCAGGAGGAAGCACTGTCCCGATATCAGGTTCTGCTCAATGTAGAGGATCAAAAACGTGCCAATCAGTTGTTGGAAGAGCGTCTGGCACGACAACAACAGTGGATTCTGTTTGTCGTTGGCTTTTTGGTCCTACTCGCCATCGTTCTCGGAATACTCTATCGGAATGTTCAACGTCAACGAGAGATGAACCGATTACTGGGTGAACGAAAAAAGGACCTGGAAGAGTTGAATCGGGAAGTGGCCGATCAGCGCGATCAACTGACCGGGTTGAACCGGACGAAGGACCGTCTAATCTCGATTCTGGCACACGATCTTCGAACCCCGGTAACGCAGCTTCAGGCACTGGTGTGGCTTATTCGGGAAGAGGAACTCAATCCCGGACAACGGGAGGAGCTTCTCCAGCAGGTGGACAGGCAGCTTAGCCGCAGTTTGACCATGCTGCAAGAGTATTTGAACTGGGCCAAGAGCCAAATCGAGGGGATCGAGCCGACTCTCTCCCGTGTGGTCATTAAACCACTCGTTACCGAAGTCCTCGATTCAATGGCTCCGCAGGCCGATGACAAGAAGATTCGACTGAATCTGTCGGTTCCCGAGAAATTCGAGATCGATGCCGACCGGCAGATGCTACGGGTGATTTTACAGAACCTGATATCCAATGCCATTAAATTCAGTGACCCCGGCCAGGATGTCTCCGTAGAATTGGATCTGGAGAGTGATCTCGCCCCGCGGATGTTGGTTCGGGATTCGGGGGTGGGAATTCCGGAAAAAGTTCAGAAAGAGATCTTTTCCAATCCCGGAAACGGACGTCGAGGAACAGATAATGAAGCGGGGACCGGGCTGGGTCTATTGATCTGTCAGGAGTTGGCTCAAAAGCAGGGGATGTCCATTGAATTTGAATCGATACCCGGCGAAGGGTCCGATTTTTGGATCCGGTTTCCAAAAAGTGAATCCGAGTAATCCGCGAACAGGCGTAACGTTGGGCAGCTTTTCGTTACAATTGTATCCGAAGGCCAAACTCTCGAAGATTGATCCACTCGAGCGTCAGAAAAGGTGCCACATCAACCATCAAGCTGTATCGGTTTCGTGAATGAGTTCGGAAATGACTTCGCAAATGCAACTGACGGTATCGAAGTTCATGTATGAGGTGGAACTCTCCACTGGTTCTTCCGGACATCTCGCCCTGAAGGCCGACACCCAACCAAACGCGCGCGATGTAACTCCGGAAAATATCTCCTGCGATCCATGTGTGAAATCGATCCTCCTGGTCATTATTTCGAAGGTGGAGTTCGCCTCCAAGTTGCCAGCGATATCGTGGCGATAACGTGAGACCCAAGCGTTGCTCCGCGTGCCTCACCCTGAATGATCCATAGAGGTTGTGCCGGTCCCGCTTGGGCGAACGTTCAAAGTCCGGGGCTCCGATCACCCGCATTAGCGAATTCAGTGCGACCGTTTCCCGTCCCTCCAGCATGGACAGATCGGGCCCGCGGAAGAAGATGGGAATGGACGATTCCTGACGTGTGAATCCGCCATGGTTCCCTTCCAGGCTGTAGTCGGTCTGGCTGAACCGACCCGCTTCCAGGAAAGCAACAAGATCTCCTGCACTGCTGTTTTCGAGCAAGTGGAAAATTTGCGGCGGGGCAGCCGGGTAGTCCAGATTGTAACTGAAATTCAGCCACTCTTTGTCGCTCCAGAGTTCCCCTTCGTATCCGGAGTCGAAATACCCAAGTGGATCTTCTCCCGTGACCCCGTATCGATACCGATGTCCATCCGATGCTTCCATGATGGCCATCTCGCCACGTTCATGGATTCCCACAACCCGGCCTTCATTCTGTAGATAGAAGACGAAATCGACATCGGTCTGTTCCACAATTGCGCGAGCCATGGCTCCCCGGTGCGCCGGATCTTCCGGATCACTCAGGTAGATGTTGGGATAGGATGCAGTCCGGACGGCTTCACCAAATTCACTGCGTATCTGATCGTCTGTTCGCAATCCCTTCCCAAAGGCCATTCCGTGATCAGAGTAGAGGATCACATTGATCTCGGGATCCACACGTTCGAGCATGGCCCCCATGTGGCGATCAAACGAGTGAATCATCTCCAGGTAGGCATCTTCGCCTTCAAAATGGCCGACCGTATCGATCGGATACCAGTAGTACTCAAGTGTTGGATATTGATCCGTGAGATCGGGCAGATTTTGGCTGGCGATTACGTTTAGCCACGAAAGAGAAGGGATACCGTAAAGGAGACTGGCCATCCCGAGTCGCGATTTGCTGCGAATCATCTCCCGGAAGGTGTCGATGCCGGTAAACGGTTGACCCGTTAGACGATTGGCTCCAGCCCAGCTAACCAACGGGCTCTCCTGGATCGGGGTCGATTTTCGAACACTGGAGACGACCATCGGTGTTTTGCTCGGAAGATACGTGAGTGCCTCCGGTATCCAGCCGGAATCGCCAAACTGTTCCTTCAAGTGTGGAAGCCGACCCGCCTCCCACTCCTTTCGGAGATGGTCGGCCGAGATACCGTCTACGTGGATTAGTAGATATTGAGGCTGAAGCGACCGGTGTCGTTCTGATGAGTCCGAAGGTTCGGGAGGGCGTTCGGAAGTCGATTGGCCTGAAAGTGTGTGGGGGAGCAGTGAAAGCAAAAATATCCCCAACAGGCCGAGTGCGGGCCGATACCTCGAACGAGATAAGGTGGGTAACCGATTGTCCGTCTGGTCGTTGGGAGGCCTGAAGGGCACGTGTTTTCGATTCTCTTTGACAAACAGCAAATCTACGGTTTATTTGTCTCTCTTTAAATGGATACAGTGAATCCGGCGTTCGACCGGAGATGAGGAGTTCAAATGAGAGAGAGCAGTAGAAACAACAGGATTATTGAACAGATGAGACGGTCTCTACTTCGTCGCCTCCAACACACAGGAAGTCGATGGATCTACGGTTGTTTACTTCTGATAATCTCAACATCGTGTGCATCGACGGCATCCATGGAGGAGTCCTCTGCAGATCGGTTTGAACCGGAAGCACCCTCGCAGGAGGAGATGGACCAGCGGTTGGAACGAGCGGTCTCGTTCCTCTCCTGGAA
>JBNJFK010000130.1:0-6592 GCA_051746765.1 Bacteroidota bacterium | reverse complement strand
TTCCAAACGTAGCAGGTCGGGGAGCTGATACTCCGGAACATCGGACTCATCTCTGGATACCTTGCCTCGATAGTATTGGCCGAGCCAGTTGCGAGCCCTCTCAACCTCCCCGGGGTCATCGGTGGTCTGCATCAAGGCTTCAAAGTGGCGGACACTGTCTGCCACGGAATCCATCTGCGCGGCAGCGTGAATGGTGAGGCTTAGAGTGAGCAGGGTGGTGATCAGAAGGATACGGGTCATGTAGAGTCTCATCTTTGGTTATAGGCCATCGTCATCATTGCAATGTCGCTACAAAGTAATAATTACATTCCCCTTCTTCCGGCCGGTATCGACATATCTGTGAGCTTCGACGATCTGTTCGAATGGATATCGCCTGTCGATGACCGGTTTGAATTCCCCCGCGTCCGGGTTCATGAGCGGGTTATCGGGCGAAAAAGCCAGTTTGTCTCGTTTAATTTGGAAGGCCGAGCAAATAAATCTGGTTCGTTTTACCTTCGATTTTCCCCTTCTCCCACTCATAATTTGTTGGCTCAATATCGCTTAGTAACTCATCCAAATCACTAAGAGTGTATGTTCTGGCATTTGAAACAGCACCATCCCACCCGAAGCATATGGGTATAGCAGGAATGATATATGTAAAAACAAGCTGCTGCCAAGTCATGGGTCGAACCATGGGAGTGATAAAAAACGTCATGAGAACGTTAATGGGAAAGGCGATCCACCACAGTCCAATGGGCGTACTGTTATCGCTGACTTCAAAGATGCAGACAGGTTTACGACTTTCCTGAAAAGCCGATAGTAGATTTCTTGCTTCTTGAGGTCTCAAATGATGAAAACTACCGATCATGGTTCTGAGACCGCTCATCTGGCTATCCAATTGGGTAGCATCAACGGGAGTCGTCAGATAGTTGATATCATTTCCATCTTGACCATTATAAAATTTTGCTGTTTTGGAATCGGGATAGAGGTCTGTTAAGACTAAGCGGATATTTGGTATGCCATGTTTATCACGAAGGATCTGCAGAACGTCAGGCATGGGACCGCCGCTTCCAGAGCATAAATCCAGAATGGTTGATGATTCAGATTTTCTTAAAACGGGGGCAAGCAACTCAGCAACCTTTTTGCTGGTTCCCAAGAGGTCGTGCATAACCAAAATCAATCGCGTCATGCATCTTCGTAACCACTCGGGAAACCAGGCGAAATCTTCGAATTCGAATAGATGAATCCGCTTCATCTTTCCTGTTTTTATTTTGCCCACATTGGGTTTTGTTTAACGATTTGTTGATGAACAGGGCAGTTTTCTGAATGTGCACCACGTAAATAGCCGATGCTCATCAAAAATTCACCTACAATTTCGCCCCCTGTAAATTTGAATGTTTTTTTGAACAGTTTTACCCATTCTCCCTTGGTATTTGGGTGATGGTGCTCCAACCATTGTTCAAACGAACCGAACTCCTCTTGTAAGCCGACAACAGTCTCGGCGTTTTCGATCGCTGCATTCACTTTCAGCTTGTTGCGGATAATCCCTGCATCGTTGAGCAATCGTTCACGGTCTTTCTCTGTATAGGCGGCAATTTTATGGATGCTGAAGTTGCTGTACGCTTTTCTGAAATTCTCTTCTTTCTTCAGAATCGTTTCCCAACTCAAACCGGCTTGGTTGATCTCCATAATCAAACGCCCGAACAGTTCATTGTCATCATGAAGTGGGAAGCCGTAATGGTTGTCGTGGTATTTTTTATGCAGTGCTTTTCTGTCTCCGGGCTGCATTGCTTCAATGGCGTCACAATAGCTCATAACATCGCAATTCATTGGAAATGGAGAAGGAATTGGAATGATCCCTTCACATAACATATACGCATCGTGGAGTAGTCACCCCTACCCTCTCTCCTCAGCCGCAGGACCCAGCTCCACGACATTCATCTTGCCAATGGTTCCCTGGTCCAATTCGAAAAGGACAATGGTTCGGACCTGATGGAAGCCGGCTCTACCGGCGGCTCCGGGGTTCAGATAGATCATCTTCTGCAGATTGGGGTCCCGCTCAACTTTCAGGATGTGCGAATGTCCACAGACAAAGAGGTCTGGCGGGTTGGTTGTGATCTCTTTGCGAATAGGTATACAATAGCGACCGGGCATTCCCCCGATGTGGGTCATCCAGACCGAGAGGCCTTCCAATTCGAACCGTTCGTGAAGCGGGAAACGGTTCCGAATCTCCTGTCCGTCTATGTTGCCATACACCCCGCGAAGTCGGGCCAGGTCGGCCAGGGTATCGGCGATGGCAGGGTCGCCAAAGTCCCCGACATGCCAAATCTCGTCACGATCCTGGAAATACTCCAACACCGCCGGATCCAAATAACCGTGGGTATCTGCTATCAGTCCGATTTTCTTCATTCAGGGTTCAAACTACGGACTCTTGAATGAAAAATCGCCCTCCATTGACAAATAATGAGCTGTTTTTTTTGCATCTTCCCTCCTCGTTAAATGCCACTCAATCCGCTACTGCGTGCAGCCCAGAGTCTCGGTCATCATTGTCAGTTGGAATGGACGTCCCCTGCTGGAGCGTTACCTGCCTCATGTGGCCGATACGTTGCCCGAATGGGCCGAGCTCATCCTGGCCGACAACCACTCCGATGACGGGAGTATCGAGTGGACGCAAACGAATATCCCCGGGTGCCGGGTTGTCTCGCTGGACAAGAATTATGGGTATTGCGGAGGGAACAACCGTGCCGCAAGAGAAGCAAAAGGCGACATCCTCCTCTTTTTGAACAACGACGTAAAACCTGAAGCGGGATGGTTGGAGCCGCTTCTGAAGGCCTTTGACCGGGAGCCTGAACTGGCGGCCTCGCAACCGGTGCTCCGCTCCATGGGAGAACCCGAGATGTTTGAGTACGCGGGTGCGGCCGGCGGGTTTTTGGACCGCTACGGATATCCCTATTGCCGGGGACGGATATTTCACGAGATCGAGAAGGATCGGGGACAGTACAATGATCCCATTGAAATTTTCTGGGCATCCGGAGCCGCACTGGCCGTGCGAGCCAACCTCTTCCGGGAGCTGAACGGGTTCGACGAGCGATTCGAGTTTCATATGGAGGAGATTGACCTCTGTTGGCGGTTACGCCGACGGGGACACCGCGTGCGCTGCATCCCCGAGAGCCGAGTCTATCATTTGGGGGGAGGATCATTGTCTATGGACGATCCACGGAAGGCCTTCTACAACTTTCGAAACAGTCTCTACATGTTCTGGAAGAATGCCAGTGCGGGGTGGCTCTGGCGTCGCCTCGCTATTCGCATGATCCTGGACGGCGTGGCCGGTCTGGAGGCCCTCCTTCGTGGGCAACCTGCCCGGATATGGGCCATTTTGAAGGCACACGGCTATTTTTACCGGTCATTGCCGGCCCTTCACCGAAGCCGGAAACAAGAGACGGCAGATGGAGCCCGATGGGACGACCCACCGATGGTGGGCAACCCGTTCTTGGTCCGCGATTTCTACTTACGGGGCCGTCGAACCTGGAACTCGCTTCATCCGGAGGTCCGTGAGCAGACCTGATGCCGACTTGATCATCGCCGGAGCCGGAGCGGCCGGTTGGACCCTGCTCCACTCCCTGATGCAGAGCCCCTGGCGGGATCGAAAGATTTTGATGCTGGATCAATCCTTCGAACCTCGAAACGACCGGACCTGGTGTTTCTGGGATTCGCCCCCACTCTACATGGAGGAGTTGCTGCATACCTGGAGAGAATTGGATATCGTCTCTCGCGGAGAGCATATTCATGGCCACCTGGGGCACTATCGCTACGCCTGCCTCTCCTCCGGGAGCTATATCTCCCATTTGAAAGATCTCTACTTCGATGCGCCGAATGTCACGTTTCTGGAGACGAAGATCGAAGAAATTGGCGAATCACCGGAAGGGGATCGAACGGTCATTCAAACCGGTCTCGGAGAGCATACGGCTCCGTGGGCTGTCCAGAGTATCTTCACACCTCCTGGCTGGGACAAAGCCCCGCTTACGAACCGGTTGCTGCAACACTTTGTAGGCTGGGAGATTTTGACCGATTCGCCCCGGTTCGACCCGAGTCGCGCCCGACTCATGGATTTTGATACAGAGCAGCTGGGAGGGCTCACATTTTTCTACCTGCTCCCCTATTCCGGAAACCGGGCACTGGTCGAGCACACTCTCTTCTCCGGAGAGGTCCTGCCACGGGAGACGTATGAAGAGGCGATACGGGAGTGGCTGGAGACCGAGTGGGGACTTCTGGAAGGATCCTACCGCATCGAACGAAAAGAGCAGGGCGTCATCCCGATGGAGGATCGACGATATCGTGCGCATGACTCACGGGTGGTCCACACGGGCGCTGTGGCTGGCCTGGCCAAGCCGAGTACCGGATACACGTTTCGGCAGATCGTCCGCCACGCTGAACAGATCACAACGGCTCTGACGGGTGGAAGTGCGCCTCCACAATGGCCCGGCAACCCGTACCGGTTTCGGGTCTACGACATGATGCTTCTCGATCTGCTCGTACGCGAGCCCGAATGGGGCCGGGAGATCTTTCACCGGCTCTTCAAGAGAAACGGGATGGAGCGGGTTCTTTCGTTTTTGAATCAGGAGACAAGCATTACGCAGGAGCTTGGCATCTTTCTCACCATGCCGCACGGCCCCTTCTTTCGGGCGATTTGGCGGATGAGACGGAGAATTCTTGATGGAGCCTGAACTCGCAAAACGAGTCGTCTTGATCTCTACCCGACACGATAGTGAGCTTGATCTACCCGTTAGTCGTCTGAATCAATCAGGAAATTACAGCCCCGGAGGTCGTCGGATTGCCAGCGTCCCAACACCTGGAATCGCCCCTCTTCGTCCATCACACCCCGGTCCCCGGTAAGCAGAAACGGGCACGAGTAGAGATTGGCCAGGTCGATAATGCCGATTCGTCCCTCTTCTCCGGGGTCACACTCCTCCATCGGGTTCTCGGCCGATCGGATCGATACAGCCATCCAGGGTGGTGTTTCAAAGTGAATTCCGTCCTTTGCATACGCTTGGCTCAACAGTTCGCACATCCCGTACTCGGAATGAATGCGATCGGGCGATATGGACAACCCGTCCGACAATCGACTTCTGAGCTCCGATTTGCTCATTTCTCGCCGATGCGTCTTCATGCCACCCGTTTCGATGAGGATTAGCTCTTCGGGCAGCTGAACATTCTCCGATTCGGCCAGATCCACCAGTCCAAAGGCTGCGCCGATCAAAACGATGGGTCGTTCCGAATCCGAGAGATCCGGAAGACCGTCTTTCAGCTCTTCTCGTGTGACAAACCGACTCATCCCGGTGGGATCCCGCTCCATCAAGGCGTTTATCATCCACATCAGCGAGGAGTCCGGATTTTCGTCATACCCGGGCAGCCAGGCACAAACCACACTGTCCGGAGAATAAAAGTGGTCAAAGCCCTGACACACCGATCGGCGATAGAGTTCCGGATCGGGAACCGGGTGACGGGCTCGTACCATTCCGCCGGTACCGCTGCTTCGAAAGACGAGTTCATCCTCTGCCGGAGGGCGGGTCGATACACGGGTCTCCTTGAACGCTTCGATGGGCAGGAGAGGTAACGGGTCTCCGGATTCGACCGGGTGGGTGTTGTGCGGAACAAGGGAACGATAAAAGGTGGCGTAGATCGGATTGTTCTCCAACTGATAGTCGAGAACCTCCTTCATTCGAACGTCGAACGGACGATTGTCAAAGATCCGACCTGTTCGTTCGTGTGACAGATCGTCATTCAAGATGAGCCAATCCCTTGTTCCCGATATCCGTTCGATGGATCGCCCCTTCGAACCTCACCTTGTCAACATTCCGATAGACGTGCTCGATCGCATCACGCAATGTCGGGCCTCGACCGACAACGTTCAGTACACGACCTCCGTTGGTCACCAGAGCGGCACCCTCGATGCGCGTTCCGGCATGGAACACAATGGTTCGATCGTCAACGTTGTCAATCCCTGTAATGGCTTTTCCCTTCACATATGCCTCGGGATATCCGCCACTTGCCAATACAACACAACAGTAGGTGTCCGAATCCAATTCGATCTCTTTTTCGTCCAGTCGCTGTTCTTCACAGCTCAACATCAATTCAATCAAATCGTTTTTGAGTGCAGGTAAAATGACCTGACATTCCGGATCCCCGAAGCGACAGTTGTACTCGACTACCTTGGGACCCTCTTTCGTAATCATCAATCCGACATAGAGGACTCCCTTGTAAGGAGATTCTTCGATCTGCATACCTGTGATTGTCGGCTGAATAATGCTCTTTTCGATCTCCTCAAGCAGTTCACCTGTCAGGACCGGAGCCGGTGCATACGCCCCCATCCCTCCCGTGTTCAATCCGGTATCTCCATCTCCCACTCGTTTGTGATCCTGGGCATGGTCCAGGATTTTGGCCGTATGACCGTCACTGAGTACAAAGACCGATGCCTCTTCTCCCTCCATAAACTCTTCGATGACCACCCTGGTCGCTGCAGCTGACAGAGCCGGATCATCCTGCATCTGCTTCAAACGTGCCCCGTTTTCAGTAAATGCAGGGGAGAGTGAAAATAAATCAGTGAAATAATTTT
>JBNJFK010000129.1:0-6603 GCA_051746765.1 Bacteroidota bacterium | reverse complement strand
GCGGCTCGATCTGCTCTTTATCGGCAATACGACAGGACAAATTCTGTTTCTCGGATTGGCGACGTTTTGGGTGGTTCGTCTGCACATTCCGAAAAAGAGACGGAACGAGGGGGGAGCTGTTCGGGCCTACCTTCGGTTTTCCCTACCTGATGAATCCTTTGTCTGGGTAGGCTGGGCCGCTCTTCTTTTCGTCGTGGTTCAACCCGTTGTCTGGATGCTCGGGTACCTGAACGGACTGATTCCGGCACCCGAATCATTGGTCGATATGCAGAATTCACAGGCCGAAATGATCGAGCAGTATCTTCGAACGGATGGTGTGCTCTGGTTCGGTCTCCTGCATATCGCACTGGTGCCGTCCATCTGTGAAGAGATCCTGTTTCGTGGATATGTACAGGGATCCCTGGAGCGAAGTTGGGGCGTGATGCCCGCCATTTGGATTTCCGGTCTGCTCTTCGGACTCTTTCATTTACAGCTGACCAATCTGTTGCCGCTGGCCGGGTTGGGGGTATTGTTGGCGGTATTAACCTGGAAGAGCGGGAGTTTGCTTCCCGCAATAACAGCTCACCTTGTCAACAATGGAGGAGCGGTTCTGATGGCTGTGATCGCACCCGATCTTGCATTTGCAGAGATGGCGGCCGACCAACCTCCACCGTATGGTATCTTTTTTATCAGCCTGCTCCTGACGGGCTCCATACTCTACTATCTGCTGATTCAACGAAGGGAGAACCATGGGACTATTTAGCGGACCGAAACCGGAGCCCCTGGAGAACTGGGTTTGTGTCTTTGAACGGGGAACCGAATACGAGGTTGCAATGGCCAGAAACTGGCTGGCCAACCTGAAAATCCCATCCAATATTTTGTCCAAGCGGGACTCCTCGTATAGTCTCAATATCGGGGATACATCAATGGTCTATCTTTATGTCCCGAAGGAGTTTGAAGCGCGTGCCCGGAAAGCACTTCAGACGATGGAAATGGACCCGGACGTATCCGACGATGAAGAGTATCCGGATGACGGGGAGGATGATCGTGAGTGAACTCTCCCGCCGGCTTCTGTTTGCCATTCCGGCCGGAGCACTTTTTCTCTGGCTCTTCTGGCTGGGGGGTCTCCCGCTTTACATTGCACTGGGGCTTTTGTCGCTGGCCGGTGTGGTCGAGATGGTCTGGATGGTGCACAAGTGGCAGCCGGCCACGTCCATGGGATTGTCGATGACCGCTGCCCTTCTGTTGTGGGGATCACCCTGGATGTCGGCCTTTTTCCTGGTGTTTCTGGGTGGAGTTTTGATTCTGGCTCTGTTGCCTCGCCTGCTTCGCCCGGGGGCTGTAGTACGGAATTGGGAGATGAGCCTTTTTTGTGGTCTCTACGCCCCGGTTGGTCTCTATTCGGTCTGGCTGGTCCGCAGTCTTTCGAGCGGAATGGAGGGGTTCTGGTTTGCCTTGACACTTCTGTTGATGATCTGGGGAAATGATACGTTGGCGTTTGTCGGAGGGAAACGTTTTGGTCGGAGGAAACTGGCACCGTCCATTAGTCCCAACAAGACGTGGGAGGGTTTCTATTCCGGGATGGTCGGGTCGATTCTGGTTGTGCTGCTCCTCTGGTTTTTTGCCTCCGGATATCCCCTGACACTAGCGATCGGGCTACCGCTGGCCGTATTGATCTCGGTGGCAGGACCGGCCGGAGATCTCCTGGCCAGCTCCTGGAAACGGAAAGCAGGAATCAAAGACAGTTCGAGCCTCTTTCCCGGTCACGGAGGAATGATGGATCGATTCGATTCGTTGATATTGGCGGCACCGATCTGTTGGCTCTATCTTCAGATCTGGTTTCGATAAAGCGTTTGCGAACAGTCGCAGAATTGCATACTACGAGAAGAGTGACGAGAGCGGGGGATTCATGACTGTATTGATGACGGGTGCGACCGGATTTATCGGAACCCATTTGAGGCGAATGCTGCTGCAGGAGGGTCACGATCTGGTTGTAATTACCCGGAGTCCCGCAGCGTATGCGGCGATTGCGGCAAAAAATCAGACGTTTGTCTCCTGGGAAGAGGACCTGTCTGACTGGATGAACCGTTCCGATGTTGTGATCCATCTGGCAGGAGAGAATCTGTTTGGGCAGCGCTGGAGTGAATCGGTCAAAAAATCGATCTACAAAAGCCGGATCGGATTGACGTCGCACCTGGTCGATGCGATGGAGCAAGCCGAGCGTCGACCTTCACTCTTTATTTCCGTCTCGGCCGTAGGCTATTACGGGGATGGAGGGGACCGAATTCTCGACGAGAGTGAAGATCAGGGAGAGGGGTTTCTGGCAACCGTTTGTCGTGACTGGGAACTGACTGCACTGAAAGCGGCCGATCTGGGTATTCGTGTCGCCACCCCCCGCCTGGGTCTGGCACTCGAAACGGGTGGCGGAGTTCTTGCCAACATGCTTCCGTTTTTTCGTTGGTTTGTCGGTGGTCCGATCGGGTCGGGAACTCAGTATCTACCCTGGATACACATGGAAGATCTTTGTCGCGGACTTCTTTTCCCGATCCGGGAACCGGATCTGGAGGGAGCGTACAATCTCTGTTCTCCCGAGCCGGTGACAATGAACGAGTTTGCCTCGTCTCTTGGGTCGGTCCTTAACAGGCCCTCATTTTTTCGAGTTCCGGCCCCTCTGATTCGTCTCGTACTTGGAGAAGCATCCGAAGCTGTTCTGGGCAGCTTGCGTGTACACCCCGCCAAACTTCGGGCACACGGATTCGAGTTCTATTACGAAGATCTGGAAGAGTCTCTCGCCTCCATACTTTGACGGGTCTGCCAACGTCAGATGCAACGTCGGTCTCCTTCAACCTGCCCGTCGTTTCCCCGTTTATCGATCCACTTCCCGGAGCCGGATTCAGTGCAGTGTCCAGACGTGCAGCCCGTCCCGGGTCTGTGCAATCAATTCGATCTGTCCATCCCGGTTCAAATCATGAAAGCGCGCAAACTGCATCGTTGCCGTCGGAATGTTGTCGACCGGAGTTCCCTGAACCAAATCCCAAACATAGAGACGGCCGATTGACGAGAGCGCCGTCATACGAGTTCGCTGTCTCAAATCTACCCGTTGAGGTCGGGATCCGCTAGATGACGGTTGTCCAAGGTTGGCCGAAAATCGAAGTTCGCCATCCGGGTTCACCATTTGGAGTGACCCGTTCTCCGACAACACAGCCAGTAGATTTTCACGCACAAGGGTTCCGTCCACGCGAATCATCTCATTGGTCAGCAGTGGAGTGGAGACGAGTGGAGAGTTGGCCAGATCCAGAGATTGAATTGTGAGGGAGTCGTCCTCGACGGTCTGTGAAGCCTGGACGGTGAATCGGGGGCTCTGTCCGATTGCATAGAGATTACCGTCGGCAGCAGCTCCGAAAAGATGGTTGCCGTGGACAACGGGAGAGCCGCGGAACGGAGATTCAATAAAGAGGGGGAATCCGTCTCTCAGAGTACCGTTCACTTTCCATCCGTGGAGACTGTTCTCCGCGAAGGCAAAGAGGCTCCGTTCACCGTCCAGCTCAGCCAGTGTGATCGGACTCCGGACAGCACTGTTGGTGCTTTTGGGCCAGCCTTGAAGTTCTTGTCCCCCGGAGTCGAGTATGTGAACCTGACGATCGGCGGTGGCGACGATCATCTCGACCATGCCGTTTCCGTTTACGTCTGCCAGTGTAATCGGAGTTGAGATCTGCTCCTCCAGAGTCATCGGGAAATTTGGAAGCGGAGTTCCGACTTCATTCCATCCGTAGATTTTGTCTCCGGCAACCTGGAGAACAACATTCTGGTTATTGGCATACCAGTCGAAGACGACGGGCGATCCGAGAGGGGTATCCTCCCCGGTTGATACTTGAAACAGGGGGGAACTGTCGGCCGACAGTCCATAGACCATGCCGTCTTGAGTCGCAATGAGGATCTCTTCGCGATCACTTCCTGAGATATCTTCAAATACCGGTGGTCCGGCCAGGGGACTTTCCAACGGCCAGACCCACTGTTCCATATAGGGGTCTCGCCGATCCTCTCGTGTTTGGTGGGTCAGGTTGAATTGAAGTGAATCGCCGTCTCTGCGTGTGGTTAACGCGAGCAGGTTAACGGATTGACTGAGGTTGCTCAACGAGTGTTGTGGAGAGAGCCAGGGTTGGATGTAGGTCAAGAACGGGGGTACATGCATCCATGCAAGTGCGCTTACCGGATCATCAGTATTGTCGAGGAGCTCTTCAAAATCAGGATCGAATGCGATGACACGTCGACGCTGGTAGTCAGAAGCTGCACCGGTAAGTGCACTGCTGCTCCGTGAGATGGCAACCACATCGCCGTAGAGGGCAAGATAGAAGCTTTGCAGGGTCGAGAGTGAGGATCCGATTCGTTTGGAGAGAATCCGGCTGTTGAGATGATAAACTTCCCGATCCTGAAGATCGAGTCGCTCCAGAAGTTCTTCCTCTTCCAGGGATTGAAGCAGGGTACTCCAGGAATCCGGGCGCTCGATGGAGCGGATCCATGCGAATTCACTGGAGGACATGAATCCCGATTCCGAAAAGGCGACAAAAGCGAGTTCCGGTTCAATGAGCGATGACAGTTGATCCAGTGTCTCTGCATTGTCGGTAAGGTGGCGGTCCAGATCCGATTGCTCGATGTCGGAATCGTCCGGCAGATCTCCGGCTACTCCGGGCGGAAGTCGAAGCAGTGCGAACGCGGCACTGCTGGCAGGGATGTATTGATCCAGTTCAAAGGGTGCGGGCGAAGAGGAGATCCCTTCCATCAACGGGGAGAGCGTCTCCAAGAGAGGGGTCGACCCACTCCATTGCCACTGCAACGCTGTTTCGGTCGGCCGCAAGTGAACGGCGTGGCTTCCAGCGAACAGATCTTCCAAACCGGGCCGATAGAGAATATCAGCGATCCGCTCGACCCATTCATCAATATGGGGAAGGTTGACGATCCAGGGGGCGCTCGATTCGGTCAGGTCGACCGTCATGGCAGGCAGATCCCTGCGGCCGGTTCGAACCATGTCCTCAATGGCACGACTGGATCTGCTGATGAGGAGCTCACCGTTAAGCGGGAGCAGATAGAGTTCGCCTTCCTCTTGTTCGATTTCCAGGATGGAGAGATCATGAAAGCGGTAACTGTTCTGTTCGAAGGGCGAGATGAATCGTTCGTGAACCTGCCGGACGATCGATTCTTCAGCCTCCGCAATCCAGACCGGATTCCAGTCAGTGGAACTGTCCGGAATCAGGAGCATGGCCTGAACTTCGGGGTCGAATCCGACGGAACGAAGCGTGTCGGTTACTTCCTGGAACGGAGTGGGGGTGAGCGAGTCCAATCCTGCAATTTGTGGTTCGGACAGCAGGTCGGAGAGAGGAGGCGTATCTTCCGGGAGATAGAGAGCTGTGGTCGATTCCGGGATCATGCGCGTCCAGTCTGTCGGTGGCGAACTGCTGCACCCGATCAGGAGAGTGAGTGTAAGTAGAGGAAGGAGCTGTCTGTATCGGACCATAGTCTGTTTATCCTCTGGAGAGACTCGGTCGAATCACCGGTTGTCTGCTCTCCGTGATTGCAATAGCTTCAAGTGGGTGAAGATAGTAAAATTGCGCCAATCCCTGTGGCGAACCCCGACGGGCGGGTATTGAATTTCGTAGACTCCGGTCGCGGTTTTATCGACCATCGGGGAGGTGCAGTAACGAATGGAATCGAACTGAGCGTATGTCTTGGATGACCCTTCTTTGGGCCGGACTTCTGGCGGTGGGTCTCCCGCTGCTGATCCACCGGATGCGGCGAAGGGGAACGGTCCGTCTGCCGATGTCATCAATCTCCTTGATTCGATCCGGACGAGATCGTGCCCGCCGACAGTGGTCCATGGACCGGTCGTTGCTATTCTGGATTCGATTGACTGCCCTGGGATCTCTCGCGATTGCTCTGGCCATGGTATTCCCCGGAGAACGGACGGAGCCATTGGACGTGTCCGGTGCAGATGTAGATACTCAACCGGCATTCGAATCGATACCCGGTCCATCCTCCCCTTCGGATTCAACCACCCGAATGGTCGTGGCCCTGATGGCTGAACCGGAGGTTGCAGGTCCATTGGCTACGGCGATCCGTCTTTTGGGTGAAACCCGTCCAATGCAGCTGGATTCATCAGCACCGGACCACCCACAGCTCTGGAGTCGTCAACGCCGGTTGGCTGGCTCAGAGGATGTGCAAGAAGTTTGGCTCCAGCAAGGGTGGGCCATGGAATCCGCCGGATCAGATGAGTGGGTGGCATGGATTCGTGCAGGCGGACATCTGGTGGTGACACTCGACACCGAAACCTCTGTGGTTGCTCTGAATCGCTGGCTTTCCACGGCCGGACGGGAGATTCGGGTCGAGCCGGCCCGGGAAAGGGCCGCGCTTTCGACCGATGAATTGAATCGTTGGTTGGGAGAGGAACTCTATGGTCGGCCGGTAGACGCTCCCCGGATGGACCTTCCGGATCTGTTTCCGGAACGGATCCTCCGCGGCGGTAACAGTGACGAGGTGTTGCTTCGGTCAGAGGGAGGGGATCCGCTGGTTTGGCGAGGGTCTCTCGGGGAGGGATGGATCACACTTTCTACACTCGACTGGGAGGAAGGC
>JBNJFK010000128.1:0-6619 GCA_051746765.1 Bacteroidota bacterium | reverse complement strand
GAGGTGGCCAGCGCCCGACAGACCGAGCGGGGCAACCGCCACGACGACAAACGATCCGAGGCGGCCATGGAGGACCGCAAGCGGCTCGGCTACTTTTAGGCCGACCCCACACCGAGGCGCCCGGGCGGACGCCCCACACCCCACACGGAATTGATCCTGAACCTTTTTGTTAGACCCCGTTGACATGAGCCAGAACGAGACCCCGACGACCGACACGAGCACCACGAGCACCGAGAGCGACTCGAACCACTACCTGGAGATGGACCTGCTGCGCTTTACGACGGCCGGCAGCGTCGATGACGGCAAGAGCACGCTCATCGGGCGCCTGCTCTACGATAGCAAATCGATCTTCGAAGACCAGATGGACGCCATCGAGGAGACCTCGCGCAACGCCGGCGACGAGCAGGTGAACCTGGCCCTGCTGACCGACGGCCTGCGGGCCGAGCGCGAGCAGGGCATCACCATCGATGTCGCCTACCGCTACTTTGCCACCCCAAGGCGCAAGTTTATCATCGCCGATACGCCGGGCCATACCGAGTATACCCGCAACATGGTCACCGGAGCTTCGACGGCCGATCTGGCCGTCATTCTGGTCGATGCCCGCAAGGGGGTCTTAACGCAGAGCCGCCGGCACGCCTTTATCTCCTCGCTCCTGCAGATCCCCCACCTGGTAGTGGCGATCAACAAGATGGATCTGGTCGACTACGACCAGGATCGCTACGAGGAGATTGTCGAGCAGTTCCAGGAGTTCTCCTCCAAGCTGAATGTGGACGATATCACCTACATTCCAATCTCGGCGCTGCACGGCGACAATGTGGTCCACCGCTCCGAGGAGATGGAGTGGTACGAGGGCTCCACGCTGCTCTACCACCTCGAGCATGTCGAGCAGACCTCGCGGCTGAACCTGACCGACTTTCGCTTTCCGGTCCAGACGGTGATCCGTCCCGACCAGAGCTTTCGAGGATTTGCCGGCCAGGTGGCCTCGGGCACGATCCGTCCGGACGAAGAAATTCTGGTCCTCCCCTCCGGGCAGCCGACCCGGGTGAAAGAGCTGGTCACGGCTGACGGCGCCCTCGAGCAGGCGCGCGCCGGCGACTCGGTCGTCATTACGACCACCGAGGAAGTGGACATCTCACGCGGCTCGCTGATCGTCAAGAAGGCCAACGTCCCGAGCCAGGAGCAGGTCTTCGAGGCGGCCCTCTGCTGGATGAACCCGGAGGCGATGGCCGCCGGGTCGAACTGGATTCTGATGCACGGCACACGGCAGGTGCAGGCGATCACCCGTGAGGTGATCCACAAGATCGACATCGACTCGATGCACCGCGAGCAGGGCGAAGATCTAAAGCTCAACGAGATTGGCCGGGTGCTCATCGAGACGGCCGAGCCGCTCTACTTTGATCCCTACAAGCTCAACAATGCGACGGGTAGTTTTATTCTGATCGACCCGGCCAGCAACGTGACCGTGGCTGCCGGGATGATCCGCGAGGCGAGCACGCGTCGCGCCAGCGAGGATCCGGCACGCAGTATACCGGAAGCCTCCCCGAATGTGGTCTGGGAGCCGTGGAACATCGCCCGCGAGGAGCGTGAGGAGCGCAACGGGCATCGGGGCAAGGTGCTCTGGCTGACCGGCATCTCCGGGGCGGGCAAGAGCACGATTGCCAAGGCGCTCGAGCGTCGCCTCTGGGAGGAAGGCAAACAGACCGTCCTGCTGGACGGGGATCAGGTGCGGCACGGGCTCTGCGCCGATCTGGGCTTCTCGGCCGCCGATCGAAGCGAGAACATCCGCCGCGTGGGCGAGCTCTCGCGGCTCTTTTTCGAGCACGGCAACATCGTCCTGGCGACCTTTATCTCGCCGTTCAAGGCGGACCGCGATCGCGTCAAGGCGCTCTTCCCGCAGGGGCGCTTTGTGGAGGTGCATGTGGATGTCGATCCCGAGGTGGCCCGTGAGCGCGATCCGAAGGGGCTCTACGACAAGGCCGAGCGGGGCGAGATTCAGGGGCTCACCGGCTATGATGCCCCCTACGAGGCGCCCGGCAGGGAGGCCATCCATGTGCGGACCGACCAGGAGAGCCTCGAGGAGATCGTTGAGAGGCTCGTTCGGGAGATTGTGTAGCGCAATCACAGTTGTCTGAGGGGTCGGGATTGAATAAGTTGGCGGTTTCAGGCAAAGGGTGTGCGGCATGGCCGGGGCACCTTTTGCCGGTCACCGATTTTCAAACCCAATACCGAATCTGCGATGAACCGATTGTTCTCCCTCCTGCTTCTGCTGGTCACTATTCCCGCTCTGATACAGTGCCAATCGTCACCGGATGAAGCGAGTGAACCGGATCGAACCGAAACGCTCTCTCTGGGAATCGAACAGCTCCTGAATGAGGAGCGTCACCTGGTCGAAGGGAAACGGCTCGGCATCATCACCAACCACAGTGCCCTGCTGAACGGAGAGCATATCGTGGATCTGATCCACAGCGATCCCGACCTTGAGATTACCGCTCTCTTCGGGCCGGAACACGGAATCCGGGGGACAGCTGATGCAGGAGAGCCTGTCGACCACGGAGTGGACGAAGCGACCGGCATTCCGGTCTACAGCCTCTACGGGGAGCATCGACGCCCGACACCGGAGATGCTCGAAGAGGTGGATGTTCTTTTGTTTGACATTCAGGATGTGGGTGCGCGCTACTACACCTATGTAATCACCATGGGACGATCCATGATTTCGGCGGCTGAAGCCGGAATTCCGTTTGTCGTACTGGACAGACCCAACCCGTTGGGGGGTGAAAAGATAGAAGGGCATATCCGCGAAGACCAGTATCAATCCGGCATCGGGATGTATCCAACACCGGTAACGCATGGAATGACCGCCGGGGAGTTGGCACAGATGATCCTGGGTGAAGGGTGGCACGAGGGGCTGGACGGACTGGAGTTGCATGTCGTCGCAATGGATGGTTGGACACGTGACATGATTTGGGCCGATACCGGATTGGAATGGGTCGCACCCAGCCCCAATCTCCCCGATATCGAATCTACCTATGTCTACCCGGGAACCTGCCTCATTGAAGGGACACGTAGCAGTGAAGGGCGAGGAACGTATGAACCCTTTATTCAGGTTGGAAGTCCCTTCGTAGATGCAGATACCGTAGCGGCCGAGCTCAACAGCCGTGACCTGCCGGGGGTCCGGTTCCAGCCGGTCACATTCGTACCCGAAAGCATAGACGGGATGTCAAAAGAGCCCAAACTGTTGGGCGAAAACGTACACGGGGTCAAACTGGAAGTCCTCGATGCCGATCTCCTGGAGCCAACCGCCATGGGAGTTCACCTTTTGGATGCATTCTACGACGCACTTCCGGACGAGGAGAAGGAGAACTTTTTCATTGAACGAGGCATCCAGATCCGAACCGGAAATGACCATGTACATGAGTCCATCATTGCCGGTGCGCCCATGGAGGAGATCCTCAACTGGCAGGAAGATGTCGAACAGTTTCGCGTGCAACGCACCCCATACCTGATCTATCCCTGATCCCGAGAACAACCGTCCATGTATTTTATCTTTGATATCGAGACCATTCCCGACCTGGAGCTGATCCGTGAAACGCTAAATGAACCGGACCTGGAGAACGAAGCCCTGCTGGCGAGAGCCGAAGAGGAGATCGCCTACCAACGATCCGGATTCCTTCCTCCGATGTTTCACCGCATGGTCTCCTGGGTGGGACTCTGGATCGAAAATACCGGAGGCCCGCGCCAGAAAGTCTCCTGGAATGGAGAAGAGGAAAAGGCCGGTCTTCAAGAACTGTTCGATGCTCTTTTGACCTACAAGGATTACGGTTTGATCCACCACAACGGACGGGGCTTTGACCTGCCACTACTCACCTATCGTGCCATGAAGCATCGCATGCAGATGCCCAGAAGACTGCATTCGAGGGACATTCGCTATCGGTTCAGCTCGGTCAATATTGACCTGAAAGACGAATTCAGCAACTATGGAGCGAGCAACTATCCAAAATTGAAGCATCTGGGACAGTTGATCGGAATCCCCTTCAAACAGACAGCGGAAGGCAATCAGGTGTGGGAGCTCTACCAGGAGGGTAAGCTGGCCGAGATCGAGCACTATTGCTACGAAGATGTGATGGCCACCTATATCGTCTGGCTCCAGATGGCCTTTACGGTTGGGGACATCCAGGCCGAAACCTTCGATAATCTGCAAGAGAGAGCGCTCGGAAAGCTCCAGGAGATTCAGAAAGGAGCCTGATCCTTTGTATCTTCCCGCCTCACCCTGCGGCAGTCGATTCCACGTCTGACCGAGAGACGATTTCTGAACTTCAGCGACCTTTTTCATGACGCACTCCGCGCCGAATGGTGCCAACCCGACCGGTGGTGGCCCCTCTTTTCTACGTGAACTGAACGAGCAACAACGACAAGCGGTCACATCGACTGATGGTCCTCTATTGATTGTTGCAGGAGCCGGCAGCGGGAAAACCCGGGTCCTCACCTATCGAATCGCCTACCTTCTCCAGCAACAGAAAGCTCTTCCCGAGCAAATTCTTGCACTTACGTTTACCAACAAGGCGGCACGCGAGATGAAGGAGCGAATCTCGCAGCTCATCGACGAGCGCGCAAAACGGCTCTGGATGGGAACATTTCACTCCATTTTTTCCCGAATTCTTCGATACGAAGCAGAAAAGATCGGATTCAACAAAAATTTCAGCATCTACGATACCAGCGACTCCGAACAGTCGATCAAACTGATTCTGGGGGAGTTGAACTACGACCCGAAAGAGATTCGCCCCCGGACCATCCATCAGAAAATCAGCGATGCAAAGAACCAGCTGATCGGACCGGATCAGTTTCAGGAGAAATTTGTACTGAGTACACTGGACGACATCACTGCACGTGTCTACAGAATCTACCAGGAACGCCTTCGGCAGGCTAATTCGATGGATTTCGACGACCTTCTGGTTCGACCCATCGAACTTTTTGAATCCCACCCCGATGTACTGGAGCGTTATCAGCACGGATTTCGATACATCCTGATCGACGAGTATCAGGATACCAACCACGCCCAGTACAAAGTGACAAAAATGCTGGCAGCCGCGCACAACAACCTCTGTGTGGTTGGTGACGATGCCCAGAGTATCTACTCGTTTCGCGGTGCCGACATTGGCAATATTCTCAATTTCAAGAATGATTACGATTCGGCAGAGCAAGTTCCGCTCGAGCAGAACTACCGATCGACCGGAGCCATTCTGCAGTGTGCCGATTCCATTATCAAACGGAACCGGGACCAGCTCGAAAAAACCCTCTGGACAGAGAACCAGCAAGGAAGCATGATCACGCTGCTGGAGAACTATGACGATCGGGACGAAGCGAACCGCGTAGTAAATTACATCGACAAACTCCGGATGCAGAAGGGGTACAGTCTGAACGACATCGCCATTCTTTATAGAACCAACTACCAAAGTCGCCTGTTTGAAGAGGCGCTCAGACGACGCGGAATCGCGTATCAACTTGTCGGTGGACTCTCTTTTTACCAACGCAAGGAGATCAAGGATGTGCTGGCGTACCTGACGCTCCTGGTAAATCCACATGATGAACAGAGTCTGCTTCGGATCATCAATGAACCTAGCCGGGGGATCGGGAAAAAATCCCTGAATACTCTTCTGCGGATGGCTCGTGAACAGGGACGGTCGGTCTGGAGTATTCTCGAACAGGCCGATCACAACGATCTCTACAAACCCGCTCGTGCCCGAATCGCCGACTTTGTCTCCATGATTCACTCCCTGCGCAAGGAGCTGGAGAGTGGTGGGTCCATTTTGGAAGTCACCCGCAGTGTGCTCGACAAGAGTGGATACATGCAGGCCCTGGTCGAAGAGAACTCCATTCAGTCGCTCTCCCGTCGCGACAACATCCTGGAACTGCAAAATGCCATCTCCTACTTTGAGAAGGGAGGCAATGCCTCACTCTCCTCGTTCCTGCAGGAAATCTCTCTTGTGACCGACAGTGACAAATATGACGAGGAGAAGCCGGCCGTAACACTCATGACCATTCACGGTTCCAAAGGACTCGAATTTCCGGCCGTCTTCATCGTCGGTCTGGAAGAGAACCTCTTCCCGATGGGCGGACGGGATGGTGAAGAAGCGAATATCGAGGAGGAACGAAGGCTCTTTTACGTAGCCATCACACGTGCTCAGCAAGATCTCTTTTTCAGTCATTGCAAACTGCGATTCAAGTTCGGGGAAGAGGTGCGACAACTCCGTTCCCGATTTCTGAATGAGGTGGATCCCGGTGTGGTTCGGACAGAAACAGGTGCCACCATTCAACAGAGCGGCAGTGGATCGGAGTCGTCGATGGCATCGAGGATCACCTCTTCCGGAAACGCAGGTCGCTCCGGCTACGAAATTGACTATGACTCTCCTGATCACTCAAACGAGCAGAAATCGACACCGCGTCGCACTCCCTCTGCAGCGTCCAACCCGGAAACACAGATTGAATATGATCCCGGCGAAGGGAACGATCCCTTCTACCCCGGAGTAGACGTCATACATCCCGCCTTCGGTCAAGGCTCCATCCTGAGCCGGGAAGGAGATGGTCGTGATGCACGTGTAGTCGTCTTTTTCCCGAAGCGCGG
>JBNJFK010000127.1:0-6631 GCA_051746765.1 Bacteroidota bacterium | reverse complement strand
CTCGGAGATTCATCACCGGGTCAAGAACAACTTGGCGGTGGTCGCCGGCCTGTTGCAGATCCAGCTCTTCCAACAGGAAGATCCGAACCTAACCATTCAGTTGGGGAAGGCGATGAGTCGTATTCAATCCATTGCCGTCATTCACGAACAGCTCTACCGAACCCAAAGTTTTTCGAAGCTCGATTTTGCCGAGAATATCCGGACGCTGGCCACCCGCATTGTAGATACGTTCCAGGGCGAGCGGGAGATCACGACGGAGATCGAGTGCGACTCGGTCGAGCTCAACATCAATCAGGCGATTCCCTGTACGCTCATTGTGAACGAAGTCCTTACCAATGCACTCAAGCATGCATTCAAAGGGCGAAGCAAGGGAGTCATCCGGGTCCGCATGACGAAAAACGGTGAAGATGTTCATCTTCGGATGGAGGATGACGGCGTGGGCCTGCCCGACGATTTTGACCAGGTTCGATCTACGTCCCTGGGGATTCAGCTTATGGACCTTCTTACCTCGCAACTGGAGGCGAGCAGCGACCTGGTCTCCACCGGTTCGGGAACCCGATTCGATCTGCACTTCCAGATCTCGGATGTCAAGGGGTCGGGGGGATACCTCTTTAAATAACCTCTTCTGTGAATCGGGAAGTGGAGATCGACAATAATCGTTTTCATCCGTTTGGCGCCGTCGGTAGCGTAGTGAATGTACTCGTGCGCCTTTTCGTCCAGCAGGTGGCCATACTTTTTCTCCAGGAGCGCCATGAAACTGCTGACCATTCGGAGCGGTTCCTGTAAATCGTGCGAGGCGACATAGGCAAACTGCTCCAGTTCGGCATTGGATCGCGCCAATTCGGTGATTGCATCAAAGGCCTCTTCCGGCAGGGAATCGAGAAGATTCAACTTCTGCAGGTAGCGGACCCGACGATCGGTTGCACTCGGTTTGGGTGTCTTCAGTGGGTTCGTAATGGAAGCAAAAGAGAGGCGTAACACCGTGAGAGTTTCGGCAAATGTCGGCAAAAGACAGTAAAACAGAATCCCCTTTCCGACGAATATGCAGCGGCTCTTTGCGAATATCAACGGAGATTTATTTCGGCATTTTACTGTAACCTGATGATTCACTACAATTCCCTAGTTATTTGGCCGACCGGTCTGCTCCGGTCGCGCCTGATCAAGCCATGCTGTAAACCAAAGAGAGACGAACGTATGAACGATTCGAGATCCCCTGTACCCTGTTTTCGAAACCTGATTGATCCCTTCAAATCGCGAACCGGTTGGAGCGGATTGCTTGCTTTGCTGCTCTTTGCCACCCTGTCGGCATGCGGTGGAGCGGGGAGTTCCGGAGTCCCGTCCGGAGATCCGGACGATGCCGGTTTGGTGTTGGCCGATGGATTTGACGCGCTGGTTGTCGCCGACTCGGTCGGGCGAGGACGCCACCTGGCCGTGAACGACAATGGCGATATCTACATGAAACTCCGTGTCCCCAACGATGACGGGCACGGACTGGCCGCTCTTCGGGACGAGGATGGTGACGGTCGCGCCGATCGAATCGAGTATTTCGGGGATTATGAGGATACCGGTAGCTACGGTACCGCCATGCGGATCCACAACGGGAATATCTACTTTTCGACAAGACTGGAGGTATACCGACAAGCGCTCACCGAAGGGGAGTTGATCCCGCAGAGCGAGGTGGAGACCGTCATGGCCGATGACTTCCAGGCGACAGCAGAAGGGGGTACCGAACATACCGCCAAGCCGATTGCCTTTGACAACGAGGGGCACATCTACATCCCGTTCGGATCACCCGGCGATGTGTGCCAGGATCCGAAGCGTACCCCCGGCCAACCCGGTCAGGACCCCTGCCCACAGCTGGAACGTCAAGCCGGCGTGTGGCAATTTGATGCCGACGGGTTGAACCAGGAACAGGCAGACGGCGAACGATACGCCACCGGAATCCGGAGTCTGGTCGCCATGACCTGGAACAACGAGACGGACGACCTCTACGCCGTACAGCACGGCCGCGACCATTTCGTTCGAATGTGGCCGGAGCTCTACTCCCCCTGGGAGAGCGCCCTGCTTCCCTCCGAAGAGTTCATGCGAATTCGGGAAGGATCCGATTTCGGATGGCCCTACTGCTACTACGATCAGATTCGGGAGGTCAAGCTCCTGAACCCCGAGTACGGTGGAGACAAGGAGGCGATCGGGCGTTGTGCCGACAAGGAAGATCCGCTCATTGGCTTTCCAGGCCATTTCGCCCCGAACGACATTCTATTCTACACGGGTGATCAATTCCCCGAGC
This sequence comes from Bacteroidota bacterium, assembly GCA_051746765.1. Taxonomy (GTDB): domain Bacteria; phylum Bacteroidota; class Rhodothermia; order Balneolales; family Balneolaceae; genus JBBEBE01. Next base: position 4,344 of record JBNJFK010000127.1, on the reverse strand, counting down.
GCTACAAGAACGGGGCGTTTATCGCTTTCCACGGATCGACGATTCGCGCACCTTATCCGCAGGGTGGCTACACCGTCGCCTTCGTTCCTTTCGAAAATGGCGAACCGGCCGGTGAGTGGGAGGTCTTTGCCAACGGGTTTTCCGTGGTCGATCCGATCGTGAACACCGGGGATGCGCACGCACGCCCGATGGGGCTTGCACAGGGTCCGGACGGGTCGCTCTACATATCCGATTCGGTGAAAGGGAAGGTCTGGCGTATTGTCTATCCGGGTGATCCGGCCGAATTCACGGATGCCGATCTGGAACCGGTCCGGCAGGAGAAGCTGACCGCCAACAATATCAAGACACCCGATGAAGAGGAGGACAACCTTCAGAAAGAGCTGGCCGATGGCGGCGAGCTGGTTTACCGTACCTACTGTGCTGCCTGCCACCAGGGCGACGGAGCCGGATCTCCTCCGCGCTACCCACCGTTGATTGAGACTGATTGGGTAAGCGGCAACACGGGGCGCCTGATTTCGATTATCGTTAATGGTCTGGAGGGGCCGATCGAGGTGAACGGAGAGGAGTTCAACTTCCCGATGCCGGCGCACGGATTCCTCTCCGACGAGGAGGTGTCTCAGGTGGCAACCTACATCCGACAGAACTTTGGCAACGATGCCAGCTCGGTGAGTGAAGCCGAGGTGCGTCAGTTCCGCGAGCAGCAGGAATGACCGGTCTCTCGACGCGATATCGCCCAACTCTATGGGTCGCTCTGACTCTCCTTCTGGCTCTCTGGACGGGCCGAACCGACCCGGTTCACGCCCAGACAGCCGGAGGCGAGCCGGTGAGCATCGCCATGGAGGAGATCGACTATCCGTTTCCCGTAGAGTACCGGGAATTCTCCATCCTGGACCACGATGTCCGGATGGCCTACATGGATGTGACGCCACGGGGTGATCCCAACGGCGAGACGGTCGTTTTGCTCCACGGGCTCAACTTCTTCGGGTACTACTGGGGAGAGACAGCCGGGATCCTTCGGGACGAAGGGTACCGCGTGATCATTCCCGACCAGATCGGGTTCGGCAAATCCTCCAAGCCGATCGTTCCCTATAGTTTTCAGGAGCATGCGCACAATACCCGGGAGCTCTTGCGAGAGCTGGGCATTGACCGCGCTCATATCGTTGGACACTCCATGGGCGGAATGTTGGCCACACGGTTCGCCTTCTCCTATCCGGAGGTAAGTCAATCACTGGTGCTGGTGAACATGATCGGGATGCGGGACTTCCGACTGCAGCGCCCCTTTCAACCCACACAGGCGATCTATGAATCCAATCTGGAGCGGGATCTGGAGCAGATCCGCGCGAACATCGAGGGCTATTTTGTGGAGTGGGATTCGGAGTACGAGTTCTTCGTTCGTGTCCATCACGGCTGGACGCTCAGCGCCGAATGGCCGCGTCTGGCGATGGTCCGTGCACTGAACCAACAGATGGTCTATTCGCAGCCGGTCGCCCATGAGTTTGCCCACGTGCAGGTGCCCACTTACATCCTGAGTGGAGCCGAGGATGGCCCGAACTATCCGGAGATGGCACGCGAGGTGCTTGACAAACTACCCGACGGAGAACTCCATCTCTTCGAGAATGTGGGCCACAATCCCCATCTGGAAGCCCCCGACCGGTTCCATCCCGAGCTGCTTCGCTGGTTGAACCGGGAGAAGTAGGGGATGGCCGATACGAATATCCAACCATTACCCTGATCACCTCAAACGGAGACCCCATGGACCGTCGAGACGCCATCAAGAACATTGGATTGGGAATCACCGGCTTGTCGGCCGGCTCGTTTGCTGCGGGCGACGACCCCTTCAGCCAGAAGACCAAAGAGCGGTTCATGCGGTCGACCAACGGACTGCCGGACCTCTCCATTACCGATGTGAAGGCGATTCCGGTTCAGCCCGGAGGGATTGAGCTGGTGGTGGTCAAAGTAGAGACAAGTGAACCGGGGCTCTACGGGATCGGCTGCGCAACGTTCCGGCAACGCGCGCATGCGGTGGTCACGGCGATCGAGCGCTACCTGAAGGATTTCTGTGTGGGGAAAAGCGTGAACAACATTGAGGACATGTGGCAGATGTGCTACCAGAGTTCCTACTGGCGCAACGGCCCGGTGCTCAACAATGCGCTCAGCGGGTTGGATCAGGCGCTTTGGGATATCAAGGGGAAACGGGCCAACATGCCGCTCTACGAGTTGTTTGGTGGGAAGTGCCGATTTGCGGCCGATACCTACGCCCACATGAGCGGAAACAGCAAAGAGGAGGTGGCCGAGAACGTACTGGGCGCGATGGAGGATGGCTACCGCCATGTACGTATTCAGATGGGTGGCTACACGGGCCCGGCAGATCAGAATCCGGACTTCCGGGATCGCGGGTTCGGACACGAGCGGGATCAGTATATGGATCAAAAGGCCTACCTTCGGGCCATTCCCGAGATGTTTGCCGAGGTTCGCAAGGTGTGCGGCGAACGGGTCGAGCTGCTTCACGATATTCACGAGCGGATCCAGCCGATGGATGCGATCAATATGTGCAAGACGCTTGAGGAGTACCGACCGTTCTTTATCGAAGATCCGCTCTCGCCGGAGAACAACGACTACTTCAAGCTGATGCGTCAGCACACGACCGTGCCCATCGCGATGGGCGAACTCTACAACAATCCGCACGAGTGGCTCGGGCCCATCTCGAAACGGTGGTTCGACTTTATCCGGATCCACATTTCCCAGATCGGCGGGCTCACACCGGCGATGAAAGTGGCGCGAATGGCCGAGTGGTTCAATGTGCGGACCACCTGGCACGGTCCGGGCGACTGCTCCCCGGTCGGACACGCCTGCAATGCCCACGCCTCGCTGGCAACCTGGAATTTCGGGGTTCTGGAGATGACGGCCGGCATCATGAATGAGCAGCTCCGCGAGATCTTTCCGGGGGCGCCACGGATCGAGAAGGGCTACGCCTTTGTGAATGAGGCGCCGGGACACGGGGTGGACATCGACGAAGAGCTGGCGGCCAAATTTCCGCTTCAGGATGTGCAGCTCAATACCTGGACACAGGTGCGGAGCTACGACGGAACACCGATCCGGCCGTAGGTCGGATCACTGGAGCAGCTCGGGCCTGAGTCGGGTCGCTTCTGCGGTTTATCCTTTGAAAGCGTTGAATGGGTCCCGGTCAGGGATTCACGCGGAAGTGACGGGGGAGAATGGATGCACTCCGGGTGGCATACGCAGAGGCATACCCCGGCACGACATCCACTCCCCGAACGTACCAGTCTCCGTACGTGTGCCCGCTCGGGATATCCCACTGCACACACCCATCCTGGACGGCAACATTGAACATCTTGAACGGGATCCGGAGTCCTTCACCGATTCCTTTGACCAGGGACTCCTTTTTGGTCCAGATATCAAAAAAAGTGTCCTGTCTTTCGACTTCCTTGTTGGTCATCATCCGTAGATATTCGGCACGCGCAAAATGGAGTTCACCGAACCGTTCGACCTCCATGGAGGGATCCTTCTTTTCGATATCAACGCCGATCGGCGAATCCGAGAATCCCAAAAACAGCTGATCGTGGGAATGCGAGATGTTGAAATGCAGTCTCGCGTCCGATAACGGTTTTCCGAACGCATTCGGTTCGATGGAGACGGTTTCAGGGGTACCGTCCGTGTAGTGAGCCAACAGCAATCGTGTGGCATGCCTTCCGGCCACAAACAGATCCCGATCGCGGGGAAACCGGAATCGGTCGGCCCTGTTTCGTTCGTCTTCGCTCAGAAAGCACTCCGGATCGTCAATTCGATTCTGCCAATCCCGACTGTTGATCACCCACAAATGCACCTCGCGTTCATTGAGCCTCTCCACACGGGCCGAGAGGTCTTCGGGATCCACGATATCATTCAACGGTCGATCAACTACAGTAGGCTCTTTCATGAGATTATACCAGTACGGGTTCACATTTGGACGGTTCGGTATTCTTGCGGGCGTTTAGTTTATTCGGGGCGGCCGGCTCCTCCTTGTGAGAGGTCCATATCGATTGAATGACGTCGGCCAGCGCCTCTACATAGGGCTCGTGAAACATCTCGCCACTCATGATGATCCCGTCATCTTCCATCAGATGAACCCTCAGTCGTCCGTTGGTCAAGCCTGCCCAATCCGAGGCCGGATCCGACGAAAATTTTCCGGTCACTTCCCTGGAGAGAATCAGATCGACATCTGCGCTGAACGTTCCGTCAAATGTGGAAATATAGTTGTCATGAGCCACCCGGTTGGCGAGCTCCACATCCCTGAACGCCGCAGGCTCGGCCTCCCGGTCCGCGGACGGCAGGGTCAGTTCGATA
>JBNJFK010000126.1:487-6691 GCA_051746765.1 Bacteroidota bacterium | reverse complement strand
CGCTCCCGCTCACCCCGGTGACACAGACAAACCGGCCGAGAGGAAGATCCAGATCGACGCTTTTCAGATTGTGGCCGCGTGCACCGGTCAGGCGAATGGAAGTTCCGCTCCCCTTGGATCGGCTCTCCGGCAGTGGGATCTGCTCTTGATCCGTCAGGTACCGGCAGGTGAGTGAATCAGGGTCCAGCTGGTCGGGCGGGCCACAGGAGACGATCTCGCCTCCGTGTTGTCCGGCACCCGGACCGAGATCCACGACAAAATCGGCCCGCTCGATCGTCTCCCGGTCATGCTCGACCACCAAAACCGAGTTTCCAAGATCGCGGAGTGTCTCGAGGGACTCGATCAGTCGGGTGTTGTCTTTTTGATGCAATCCGATGCTCGGCTCGTCCAGAATGTAGAGAACGCCCACGAGTTGAGTCCCGATCTGGGTTGCCAACCGGATCCGCTGCGCCTCTCCGCCACTGAGCGTCTGTGCTTCCCGGTTCAGTGTCAAATATCCGAGACCGACATTGAGCAGGAAATCGGTTCGGTCGCGCACCTCCTTCAGAATCTGGTGCCCGATCTTCTGTTGACGTTCATCTAGTGTCAAGGTCCCGAGGCGTTGCCGGAGATCCTTCAGGTTCAGTTCGACAAGGTCCTGGATGGTCGACCCGTCAATTCGATAGGATAGCGCCTCCCGGTTCAATCGACCGCCCCCGCATTCACTGCAGGGAACCCGGCTCAGAAATGCCTTTGCTTTGTCCCGCTGTTTGTTGGATCGGCTCTCCTCATACTGGTCACGAATGATCTGTCGAAGACCCGCAAACTTGTGCTGGTAGGTGACGTTGTCTTTCTTGAAGTCGTACCGAATCTCGAAGCGGGTATCTCCGCCCCCTTCAAACAGAGTCTCGATCGCCTCGTCCGGGTAATCGCCAAGCGGAGTGTTCATGTCGAGATCGTAGTGGTTCAGCACCGCTTCGAGCTGTTTGAAGGCGAAGATGTCCCGCGGCTGTCCCAGGAAACGGACCCCTCCGTCGGCAATTGATTGGTCGGCGTTGGGGATCACCAGTTCCCGGCTCACGTCATAGGTGTAGCCGAGGCCGTTGCATGCCCGGCAGGCGCCGTAGGGAGAGTTGAACGAGAAGAGGTTGGGAGCGGGATCCTCATACGCCAATCCGCTCTCGGGGTCAAAGAGGTTCATCGAGTAGACCTTGTCGGAGACCTCCCCGCTTGTGGTGTCCTGAATTGCCAAAATCAGATTGCCATCGGCCATCTCGAGGGCCATTCGGACACTTTCACCGATGCGGGAGCGACTGTTCCCGGAGATGACGAACCGATCCACGACCACGTCGATGTTGTGTGTTTTGTAGCGATCCACCTTCAGGCCCTCTTCGAGCTCCATCATTTCGCCGTTCACACGCACACGGATAAAGCCCTGCTTCCGCATCTGATCGAACAGTTCACGGTAGTGTCCCTTTCGTCCGCGAACCACCGGCGCCATACACCACGCCTTGGTTCCCGCTGGTAGCTCGAGGATCGAGGCGATCACCTGGTCAGGCGTCTGTCGACTCATCCGTTTGCCGCTTTTCCAGGAATAGGGGATGCCGATGCGGGCGTAGAGCAGACGAAGATAGTCGTAGATCTCCGTAACCGTACCCACAGTGGACCTGGGGTTTCGGTTGGTGGTCTTCTGGTCAATCGAGATGACCGGTGAGAGGCCGTCGATGAAATCCACATCGGGCCGCTCCATCATGCCGAGAAACTGACGGGCGTAGGCCGAAAGAGACTCCATGAACCGTCGCTGTCCTTCGGCGTAGATGGTATCGAATGCGAGGGATGATTTGCCCGAACCGGAGAGGCCGGTCAAAACCACCAGCTTCTCGCGGGGAATATCCACATCGATATTCTTCAGGTTGTGTTCTCGCGCGCCCCGAATCGTAATTTGTTGCACAGTCGGCCCCGTTCATTGAGTCTGTCGATCAATCGGGCAAAATACAAAACGGGGTCGGGATTCACACAAGAGAATCTCCACGCATGTTTGTATATTCGGGGTTCGTGGTTTGACAAGATGTGACACACAAACAGATTCAAGGAGCCGATTTTATGGCCATCGACTCAATTCCCATCAAACGTTCGAAACGACTCGAAAAGAGTGACTGGCATCCTCTGTCCTGGAACGATCGGAAAGTAAACCAACTTCCATCATACCCGGATCCCAAGCACCTCCAGCAGGTCTATGACGAATTGCGCAACCTTCCGCCGTTGGTTACTTCGTGGGAAGTGGAGGCGCTCAAGGAGAAGTTGACGCAGGTAGGACGAGGGAAGTCGTTTCTGTTGCAGGGAGGGGACTGTGCCGAAACCTTTGAGGGATGCAATGCCCCCAAGATCGTGAATCTGCTCAAAGTGATGCTCCAGATGAGCTTCATTCTGGTGCACGAAATGGGAGTACCGGTGGTGCGTGTGGGTCGGGTGGCCGGTCAGTACGCAAAACCCCGGTCGAAGGATACCGAAGTGGTCAACGGTGTCGAAATGCTCAACTACCGGGGGGACTTGATTAACAGCTACGAGGCAGACAAAGAGGCGCGCATGCCCGATCCTGACCGACTGACGACCGCTTACAACAAGGCGGCTCTCACGCTCAATTTTCTGCGAGCGCTGTCTGACGAAGGGTTTGCAGATCTGCAGCATCCCGAGCAGTGGGAGCTCGACTTCATGCAGAACAACCCGTACTACAAAGAGTACGAGGAGATGGTTCACTCCATCAACAAGGCGGTCGGTTTCATGGAAGCGATCACCCCGGAGAACCGGATCAATTCACTTCACAAGGTAGATCTTTATACCTCGCATGAAGCACTCAATCTCTACTACGATGCGGCCCAGACTCGACGAGTGCCGCGAAAAGAGGGGTGGTTCAACCTGAGTGCCCACATGGTCTGGCTCGGAAACCGGACGCGCGGGCTGGAGAACGCCCATGTGGAGTACCTGCGTGGAATTCGAAACCCGGTCGGAATCAAGGTGGGCCCCCCGATCGAAAAAGATGAATTTCTTCAACTTCTGGACCGGATCAATCCGGATCGTGAAGAGGGAAAAATTGTGCTCATCTCTCGATTTGGCATCAAGGAGGTCGAGAAGGACATGCCGGAACTGATTCGCGCTGTAGAGCGGGAGGGGCATCCGGTGGTCTGGACGTGTGATCCGATGCACGGAAACACGTTCTCAACATCTCAAGATATTAAAACCCGAAACTTCAACGACATTCTGGACGAGTTACGGGCTACCTTCCAGATCCATCGCGCCGAAGGGAGTTACCTGGGGGGTGTTCATCTGGAGTTGACGGGTGACAACGTGACAGAGTGTGTCGGAGGCTCCAAGGGGCTCAGTGAAGACGGTCTGAAGCACAACTACGAGACCTACTGCGATCCGAGACTCAACTACGAGCAGAGTCTCGAGATGGCGTTTCTGGTGAGTCGGGAGTGGAACAGCAGCAATCGTTCCTGATTCGAATTCGGGATACATGCAGGGTTGTCACAATCAGGGCTGACAGCCTGCCGGGCTTGCTCGAATGGCACAATAATTGCGGACTGTTAGAAGTTAGAAGTGTGGTCCTGATCGACAGGATCCACCTCGAGTATTTTCTGACACAAGCCCTGGATCATGAGCAAGATCAAAACGAGTCTTCTGAGTATACTGGCTGCTGCAACGCTTTTCGCAGGCCTTCACTATACGTCCGGTTCCGATTCCATCGGCAACACTCTGCTGTCGGATGAATCAAGCGATGCAGCCAGCCTGTTGACCGTCGCAGATTCGCAACCGCAAGATCCTCCTGCCGGAGAGACATCTCTGCAACCTCTGCTCGACTTTAACGACGCCATCGTCGAGATCACCGAGCGAACCAACCAGACGGTGGTGACCATCACAACGACGCGAACGGTTCGTCAGCGAATGCAATCCCCGTTCTCACTCTTCTTCGACGATCCGCGATTTGATCAGGAGCGGGAGTTTCAACAGAGCGGACTGGGTTCGGGAGTCATCGTTTCGTCGGAGGGATACATTCTGACCAACAACCATGTAATTGACGGAGCCGACGAAATTCGTATCCGTACCTATGAAGGCGAAGAGCTGGAGGCCGAAGTGGTCGGGACCGATCCGGAGAGTGATGTGGCGGTACTTCAGGTAGACGAGACCGATCTTCCGGCCATTACAATCGGAAACAGCGATCAACTGCGGGTCGGTGAGTTGGTACTGGCGATCGGGAGCCCGTTGCGGGCAGAATTTGCGCACTCGGTCTCCATGGGTGTGGTCAGTGCCAAAGGGAGATCCGATCTTCGACTGAGCTCCTACGAGAACTACATTCAGACCGATGCGGCGATTAATCCGGGGAACTCCGGTGGGGCTCTCATCAATATGGAGGGGCACCTGATCGGAATCAACACAGCGATCGCCAGCCGGAGTGGCGGTAACCAGGGGATCGGATTTGCCATCCCGATCAACATGGCCCGATCGATCATGGAATCCCTCATTGACGAGGGACGTGTGGTTCGAAGTTATCTGGGGATCACCCAGGGTGCCTTGGTGGACCGGGTGATGGCGCGCGCACTCGGAATGGAAGACGACTTCGGAGTTGTGATTGGGGATGTGAGCAGCGACAGTCCGGCCGAGAAAGGAGGCCTTGCTGAAGGAGATGTGTTGTTGCGTATGGATGGCGAACCGATTCGGGAATGGAGTCAATTCCGACTCGGTGTTGCCCACCGCGAGCCGGGAACCGAGGTGGAGTTCGAGGTCTTTCGTGACGGGGAGATCCTTGAACGGAGCGTGACGCTTGAAGAGCGTCCCGAGGAGTACGCAACTGCCGAACCGGTGCCGGACGAATCTCGCGAGGAGCTTCAGGAAACGCTCGGTTTTCAGGTGACCGAACTGAATGACAATATTCGCCAACAGCTCAGTCTCGAACAAGATGTAGAGGGTGTGGTGGTAACCGAAGTGGTTTCCGGTAGTCGTGCCCACCGCCAGGGACTGCAGCGGGGCGATGTGATTTTTCAGGTACAGCAGACGCCGGTCGGGAATGAATCGGAGTTTTACGGGGCGATCGAGCAGCTTCGTTCCTCCGGACAGGAGGTGATCCTGCTCCGCATCCATCGTCGCGGAAGTACGGTCTACATCGCATTTGAAATGCAGTAAACGGACATGGAGTACAAGGACTATTACAAGATACTGGGCGTGAGCCGGGACGCTTCGCAGGACGAGGTGAAGAAGGCGTACCGGAAACTGGCGGCCAAGTATCATCCCGACAAGAATCCGGACGATTCCAGTGCCCAGAAGAAGTTTACCGATGTCGGGGAGGCGTATGAAGTCCTCAAGGACCCGGAGAAAAGGAAGCTGTACGATCAGGCCGGTTCGGATTGGAAACAGTGGCAGAATCAAGGCGGGTCCGGCGGAGAGAACCCATTCGACTGGTCCCGTTACGCCCGGCAGGGTTCCGGATCCAGAGGCGGGTACCGGGTTCATGTAGACCCCTCTTCCTTTGGAGGAGAGGCAGGTCCCGGTGGGTGTTCATCCTTTTTTGATACGCTCTTCGGTGGTGGAGATCCATTTGGCCAGACACGCAGAGGACCGTCGGCCGGTGCAAATCGTTTCCAGAGCCGGGCATCTGCCGGACAGGGGCGTACCCGTGCGTCCCGAAAAGCGGCCGATGTAGAGACCCCGGTCAACGTCTCTCTTCGGGAGGTGGCCGAGGGTGCAGAGAAGCAGTTTCGGGTCAATGGCGAGCGTGTCAAAGTGAAGATTCCAGCCGGTATCGAGGAGGGCAAGCGGCTCAAGATGACCGGAAAGGGGAAGCATCTCCCGGACGGGACCCGGGGTGATCTCTATCTGAAGATCAAGGTAGACCCGGAGCCGAATATTGAGCGGAAAGGCAAAGACTTGATTCAAACACATTCGATCGATCTCTTTACGGCACTTCTGGGAGGGTCGATCGAGGTCCCTACGCTTCAGGGCAAAATTCGTTTGACCATACCGGCCGGCACACAGCCGGGCCGTCGTTTTCGAGTTCCCGAGCGGGGGTTGCCCGCCATGAAAGGGGGATCCAGAGGGGATCTCTACATTGAAGTCCTTGTCGAACTGCCCGAAAATCTCACCGACGATGAGCAAACGCTAGTTCAGGAATTGGCAGAGATGAACCGAAAAAAGAGCAGATAGTCTCTGCCAACCCGGAGTTTCCGGACCATT
>JBNJFK010000126.1:0-470 GCA_051746765.1 Bacteroidota bacterium | reverse complement strand
GGTACACCATTTGTAGCTTCACTCTACAGATCGTGTGGATCATGTGAGTCTGCATGCAGATCGAACCGCTGACCAAATCAAGAGAGACGCGGGTAACGAGGAAGACGAAAAGGAACAGGATATGAACTTCAATAAATTTACAATCAAAGCACAGGAGTCGGTTCAGGCTGCGCTCGAACTGGCACAGAACCGGAACCACCAGGCCGTAGAACCAGCGCACCTTCTCATGGCGATGCTGGCTGATCAGGAGAACATTGTACATCAGGTGTTGGGCAAACTGGGAGTCCGTCCCGATGCATTGAGAGAGAAACTGGAAGGCCAGTTGAAGAACTTCCCGGTGGTCAAGGGAGTCTCCGGATCGGGACAACACCTCTCCAATGAAAGTCAGGCTCTTTTTGACCAGGCACGCAAGGAGGCAACCGAGCTCGGTGACGAATATGTGAGCACCGAGCACCTGCTTTTGGCATCTC
>JBNJFK010000125.1:0-6727 GCA_051746765.1 Bacteroidota bacterium | reverse complement strand
CCTATATACTGGCCGAGACCAATTACAAGGAGTTGTTGGAGACCGAAATCGAGGTGGCAGTGTTGCCTTGGGGAGCTACTGAAGCACACAACTACCACATGCCTTACGGAACGGACAATATGCAGGTGGAGCATGTTGCAGCCGAAGCTGCTGGATTGGCGTGGGAGAAGGGCGCAAGAGTTTTGGTTCTGCCGGCGGTTCCGTTCGGTGTCAATACCGGTCAACGGGAAGTCCCTTTTTGTATGAACATGAATCCGAGCACGCAGGCAGCCGTTCTGGATGATCTGCTCGAGGTTCTGAATTATCATGGCATTCAGAAATTGGTGGTCTTGAATGGCCATGGCGGAAACAACTTCAAGCCGATTCTTCGGGAAGCAGGCTACCGATGGCCCGATATGGTGATTACTCTCTGCAATTGGTTTGAAGTGGAGCCACTGCAGGAGTATTTCGAGGAACCGGGAGATCACGCCGACGAGATGGAAAGCTCGGCGATGATGTATCTGAGGCCCGAATTGGTGATGCCGCTTTCGCAGGCCGGAGATGGTGCCAAGCACCCGTTTAAAATTCAGGCGCTGCGGGATGGATGGGTCTGGAAGGAGAGAGACTGGTTAAAAGCGACCGATGATACCGGGTCCGGGAATCCGCACAAGGCGACGTCCGATAAAGGGGAGTGGTTCTTGCGGGCAGTATGCAGCAAGTTGGCCGGCTTTTTCCAAGAGTTTGCCCGAGCCGACCCGGACGATCTTTATGATTGATATCGTGATCTGCCTGCACACGTGCAACGAATAATCAGACCGGGGGAGCTCTACACCCGGTTTTTCTCCATTTTATCGTCTTCCGCCTCTCTTCGCTCACGGCCGGAACCGGTTTCGTGGCGTTTACGTAGGGGTTTCCCTGACATAGAATAGTGGTTTGGAGGACAATCTGTTCAGGTGCTTTCCTGTAGATGGGTCCCCGTTTCGAATGTAGATTGCGTCCAGAGATTCAGAATTGCTCTATCCAATCTTGACGATGGATAGACCAGAACTGAATCACCAAACAACACACGGGGGATAGACCCATGAAAAAAGAAAGAAACAGACGACTTCGACGAAAGAATGTGGGAACCATGGATTCATTAATCCGTGTTTCTCTCGGAGCACTCATTTTGATCGCCGGTGTACTCTACGAGAGCTGGTGGGGTGCCATTGGTCTGATACCGCTGTTGACTGGCGCCATCTCTTGGTGCCCGATTTATAAGTTATTCGGAATTCAGACTTGCAGTAACGATTTGGAGACGGAAGTATGATAAACTTCTTCGAGGCAGAGGCCGGCCCGAGGTCGCGCCGAATGCCGAAGGGGAACCATATGCCCTCTGTGAAAGGAGGTCTCTGTTATAGGGAAAACGGTCCTGTGCGTGGCAAATAAACGTACGTATCCCGTAAATCAAGAGAGAGAGACGCAGAGGTCGTGACCGGTTGTGAGAGTTCCGGTTGCGGCCTTCTGTCGTTTTAGGGATCAGAGCTCGCCTTTCTGCATCTGATCTGCTGCATAGTTGGCTGCCCGCGCAGTCAGGGCCATAAACGTTAGAGACGGGTTTTGGATCGCCACCGAACTCATACAGGCTCCATCCGTCACGAAGACATTTTTACAGCCATGGAGCTGGTTGTGACCGTTGAGCAGAGAGGTCTCCGGATCGTTCCCCATGCGAACGCCCCCCATCTCGTGAATATCCAGACCCGGTGCCTGTTGGCTGTTGTTGGTGGAGATGTTCTGGATGCCGGCGGCTTCCAGCATCTCGGCTCCCCGCTCCAGAAAATCTTCGGTCATTTTCGCATCATTCTCCGTGTATTCGACAGATGTGATGAGTTGAGGGATACCCCAGCCATCGGTTTCACTTTCGCTCAGACGAACGTGATTTTCGTAGGTAGGTACGGTCTCGCCCTGGATCATCATAAAGACGGACCACGGACCCGGGTTTTTCAGCTCCTCTTTGAGCTCAACGCCGACCTTCTCCGATCCGACTCCGCGCGTCCATCCCTGGCGGCTGGCACCGAATGCTGTCAGATATTTTCCCTGAAAATCGGCATCCGAGTCTTGTCCATGGAGGTTTCGGAACGAAGGCATGATGGCGGAGGTGGGCCGGCGACCGTAGTAGTAACGATCGGTAAACCCGTCGTAGGTTCCGGAGAGTGTTCCCCGGTAGTTGTGAAATGCGATATAGCGCCCCATGAGGCCGTTGTCGTTGCCCAGCCCGTTCGGAAATCTCGAAGAGGTGCTGTTGAGCAGGATCAGATTGCTGTTCAGACAGGCAGCATTGACAAAGATAATGCGTGCTTCAAACTCGATCTCTTCGTTGGTTTCCGCATCGATCACACGCACACCTTGTGCACGTCCCTGCTCTTCGTCATAGAGAATGGACTCGACAACCGAGTGGGGGCGAAGGGTCAGGTTTCCGGTTCGGGCCGCCCAGGGGAGCGTCGAGGAGTTGGAGCTGAAATAGGCACCATACGGACACCCTCGATAACAGAGATGGCGCGCCATACACTGCCCGCGCCCCTGTTGCCGGTGAATCTCCCGCGTTTCGGTCAAATGGGCGCAGCGTCCGTGAATAACGTGACGATCCGAAAATTGAGATTCGACCCGCTCCTTGATGTGGGACTCCACACAGTTCATCTCGAATGGCGGGAGGAACTCGCCATCGGGCAGCTGTTCCAATCCGTCTTTGTTTCCACTCCAGCCGACAAACTCTTCGACATGGCTGTACCACGGTGCAATATCGTCATAGCTGATGGGCCACTCGATCCCGTATCCGTCCCGGGCCGGACCCTCAAAATCATATTGACTCCAGCGTTGGCCTTGTCGTGCCCAGATGAGCGATTTCCCACCTACTTGATAGCCACGGATCCAGTCAAAAGGTTTCTCCTGGATATAGGGGTGTTCCCGATCTTTAACGAAGAAGTGTTTGGTGTCCTGGTTGTAGGCGTAGCAGCGATTCACGATCGGATCGGCCTCTTCCTCTTCCTGCTTCATGCGGCCGCGGTAATCAAAGTCCCACGGATCCATCATGGCGGTGGGATAGTCCTTGCCGTGCTCGACCTGCCGGCCTCTCTCCAGTACCAGTGTCTTCAATCCACGGTCACAAAGTTCCTTGGCAGCCCACCCGCCACTCATACCGGATCCGATAACGATCGCATCGTAGGTTCGATCTTGCTGACTCACACGCACTCCTCTGTTTGACTTCCCGATTACGGTTTTGGGATTCAACGCCCTTCATGTATATAAGGGAATTCGAAAATGAATGCCAGAAGAGGAAGCAATCGAAGGGGAGTGACATACCCTGTCACCGCACCGGATTATCTTTATCTTGACAGCCATTCACCTATAGACGGAGTCACCCTATGGATCCCTGGATTATTGTACTTACGGTCATCGCTGCCGGGCTTGCTTTTCTGGCCGGGTACCAACTCTCGAAAAGCGGACAGGCGACGCTCAAGGAGCGGATTCGTCTGCTGGACGAGCAGCGACAGGAGGAGCAGGAGGAGCATCGGACAGAACGGGCCGATCTCGAGAGCCAGTTGAATGCAGAGGAGCGGAAGTCTGAAACACTTACCAAGGAGTTGACGGCGCTCGAGAGAGATCATCACCATCTCAAAGAACGTCTGGAGACTCAGCGTTCGGAGCTCGAAGAGCTGCAGACCAAGATGCAGGATCGATTCGAGAACCTGGCCAATCAGATTCTGGAGAAGAACAGCGAAAAGTTCACAGAACAGCACAAAGAACGCCTCTCTCATCTTCTGAAGCCGTTCTCCGAAAAGATGGAGGCGTTCCGAAAGCAGGTCGAAGAGGCGCAGCGAGAGGAGCTAAAGGGGCGTGGCGCGTTGGAGCAGCATCTGAAGATGTTGCAGAGTATGAACGAAAACATGACCGAAGAGGCGCGCAACCTGACCCGGGCCCTCAAAGGGGACACCAAGAAGCAGGGGAACTGGGGCGAGGTGATCCTGGAGCGAATTCTCGAACGCTCCGGCCTCAAAAAGGGGAGAGAGTATGAGGTTCAACCCAGTTTCAACGATGGGGAGGGTCGGCGCAAGATGCCCGATGTGGTCGTCCATCTGCCCGACGAGAAATTTTTGGTGGTCGATTCCAAGGTCTCCCTGGTCAACTATGAACGAGCGGTGAGTGCCGAAGAGGAGGGGGAGCGTGAGATGGAATTTCAGCGGCACGTAACCTCGGTGCGTTCACACATCAAGAATCTTTCGTCCAAGCGATATGACGAGCTCTATCCGGATCGAAGTCCGGATTTTATCCTGCTGTTTGTTCCAATCGAACCGGCGTTTGCCGCCGCCATGCAGGTCGATTCGGATCTCTACAATGACGCTTTCGAACAGAACATCATCGTGGTGAGTCCGACCACGCTGTTGGCCACTCTGGCCACGATCGAAAATGTCTGGAAGCAGGAGTATCAAAACCAGAATGTAGCCGAGATTGCACGACGGGGAGGTCTTCTCTATGATAAATTTGTCAACTTTGCCGAAAGCATGATCCAGATCGGCGATCGGCTCGAGAAGACCCGGGAGGCGTATGACACCTCCCTCGGGCAGCTCAATCAGGGGAGCGGGAATCTGATTCGACAGGTCGAAATGTTGAAAGAGCTGGGTGCCAAGGCCTCCAAAGTGATGCCGGAGAAATTTCAGGAGACCCTGCAGTTGGAAGAGACCAGGGAAGAGTCGAGCGAGGATGACACGGAAGAGGGACCGGAGAAATCCTTGTGAGTTCTTTCGACCGTGATACTCCGGAATGCCCGCTCTGTGGGTCGGCTTCGCAGCTATTTTACGAGCAGAAAGAGTCGAAACGAAACCTGGAACGAAACTACTACCAGTGTATCTCGTGCCAAATGGTGCACGTCCCGCCAACATGGTTCCTTTCGCCGGAAGAGGAGAAGGCCCGGTACGATGAGCACAACAACGACCCGGACGACCCGAACTACCGGGAGTTTCTCTCGCGTCTGTTTGATCCACTACGGAAGCAGTTACAAGAGGGAGGCGGTCCGGAACGCTTCTCCGAGGGACTCGATTTCGGATCCGGTCCCGGCCCGACGTTGTCGTTGATGTTCGAAGAGAAGGGGTATGATATTTCGCTCTACGATCCCTATTATGCTCCGTACCCGAAGCACTTGGAGCGAACGTGGGACTTTATTACCACCACCGAAACCGTCGAGCATCTCCATGAGCCTCTCATGGAGATGGATCGTCTCTGGTCGTGCCTCAAGCCTGGGGGTTGGTTGGGGGTGATGACCTCGACGGTGCCTGTCGATTTCGACTTTGCCTCCTGGCACTACAAGAACGATCCGACACATGTGGTTTTCTGGACCGAGGAGGCGTTTGAGTGGTTGGCCAACCGGTGGGGGGCAGAGTTACGAACGTTCCCGAATGGGGTGTTTCTCTTTCGGAAAGGCATGGTGTGACGAGAGTCTGTTACGACAATCGTAACCGCTATTCAAGGTTGACTTCATATTTCGTGCTTCTCCCGCCAGCCTTTCCCATCCGTTTGAATGCCCCGATCTCCAATAACTGCTGCATGTCACGAGTGGCAGTAGCCTTGGACGTTTTTGCGATGCCGACATATTTCCGGGCGCTCATCCCACCCTCAAATCCACCGGGTCCTTCTTCAAGCATTCGCAAGATTACCTTCTGTTGGCGCTCATTGAGCCGGTCTTTGAACCGGTCAAAGAAACGGACCTTCTGCAATGTAAAGTCGATCAGTTTTTCGGCCCGTACCTGAGCTTCCAATATGGTATGAACGAAATAATGCACCCAGTCTGTAATTTCGTTCGAACGCTGTGCTTTTTTCAACGCTTCGTAATAGTCATTTTTGCTGGATTCAATCGAATCAGAGAGACTCAGTAATGCAGGTCGACCGATCCCTTGCGACAACGCTTTCTCCGCAACTGCCCGACCAATCCTGCCGTTGCCATCCTCGAACGGGTGAATGGTTTCGAAATAGAGGTGAGCGATGGCACTTCGAATCGGTGCTTGGTTGATCTCCTTGTTTTGGGTCGGTGCCGACTTGTTGAACCAGTCGATGAATTTCTCCATCTCCTGCGGGACACGAGCGGACGGTGGTGCTTCGTAGTGCACGACCTCTTTTCCCATTGCACCGGATACAACCTGCATGGGCTCCTTATGGGTTCGCCAGGTCCCTACCACGACATCCGAGCTTCTGGAGAGCAACATATTGTGCCACGTGAAGAGCGTTTCCCGGGAAAGTGAATCCTGCCAGGTCGCACGAACTGCGATCATAAGCTCAGCCACACCAGCAGCTCGCCGATCCCTTATATGTTTTGTCTCACTGTGAAGCCCGAGATTTCTGCGAATGGAGGATAGCACATCTTTCCGGCTTACATACTCTCCTTCGATCTCAGAGGTTTTGACGGCTTCGGCCACCATCATGTTGATGACGGTTTCCTGCTGAGAATCTTCTGTCAGCGTCTGCCATTTTCCGGTAATTCGTCCAATCTTTTCGGCAAAAGAAAACAGTTCGCTCTCCAATCCTTCAAGACGGTACGTGAATTTCGGCCAATCCCGTTGTTGCCAATTATAGGTCTCCATGAGCCGAATATAGGATTTATTCGGCTCAAAATACATGGAAAGTTGAGCCGATTAGGATCGTTATTCGGCTCAACTTTCATTAAGCCACCGATCAATCTTTTCCCGCAGGTGAGGCGGAGCAACGACGCGTCTGCATCGAC
>JBNJFK010000124.1:0-6833 GCA_051746765.1 Bacteroidota bacterium | reverse complement strand
TGCTTCTCTATAGCGTTGCATCTATTTTATCCATCGTTTATATCTGGATGCAACTTCGCCAGGAGGGACGACCCTTCTTTCATCTACTCCTGACTGGATCTGTTCTGTCTTCTGTCCTGTCTTCCTGGTCGGACTATATGTCTATATCAGGGTTTCCATATCTCCCGTCGGCTTTACATATGGGTACATTGACGCTGCTCATGGTCTGGATTACGACCATCATATGGTACCTGAAGCCCGTCTATGCACGTTACCCAAGACTGTTTACCTGGAGCCCGGTGTTACTTTTGGCCGGGTTCCCCCTGATTGCGTCCATTCCTTCTTTGATGGCGTTGTATTTTTGGGTGATAGAAGCTAGTATATTATTGATACTCATATTATTATGGTTTTCACTTCACAAACGATTGAAGTCTTCGGTCTGGTTTGTGAGTACGCTGATACTTGGATCACTGTTGTGGATTGGGGATTTGACCCAATTGTACTCTTCGTTCCCGTGGAGTGCGTATTTGATGAGCTCAATACTGTTATTGTTTGCAACCATGATGTACCAGGGCCTGCTTCAGTCCGTTCACGAACTTCAGAGTTAACCAACGTGAACCAACGATCGTTGTACTTTATTGTCCAGGATGTGACTCTACCGAGAAATCGCGAACTCTTGAATCACTTGAGGGACAATATGAAGCTGTATCGATCCATTCACTGTCAGGTCACCGTTTTGTTGAACATGAACAAGACCGACTATGAACGGTTAAAAATAGAGGAGAACTTTCCTTTCTCGGTTTCATCGGTCAACGATCCAGGTACAGACTTCCCAGAATCCAGCCTCGATCTATTGAGCAAAGATGATCGGCTTCTTGTTATCAAAGACCGTGTGATCATTCTGAACACATCACCGGAGAGCGAGGAGGAGAGGTTCGACCTCAAGCGTATCGTATCCACATTGCTCGAATAAAAGGCTTCCGGTTACAAGAACAACTGTTGGATTGGATAGGCGGAAGGTTTCGGTGTGGTGGCCAGCATATCTAACGTCTCTGGTCCGGCCTGGCCTCAGAGTATGGCTGTTGAAGTGCGATTGTAGATGACGTAGATGACAGGGGGAGTCGTAAGGGAGGATAAATGAGCGCACGTCTCATGTTATGATTCTACTTAACTTAACATAATATATATTATGCGACAGTTAGGTATGATACATAAAGATCCCCGAATGCTGGTTCGACACTTCTCAACCTTAAATTTTAAACCCAATCCCTCTTATTCAGGCTTGAGCAACCATTCCAGCGGATCGATCCCGTCCGGCCTCCAGTCGATGGGTGGCTTTTGCGCAGCGTCCAGAAGTTCAGTTTTGGATTCGAAACCCGGCACCCTGATATCCGGGACAGGAACGAATACCGACTGAAGCCGCCCACCAATCGATTCAAGGATCGTTGGGTACATGGCGGGTTTGGCTACCCGCCACTGGACGATACCGGCTTCTACAGGCATTTGTTCACTCTCTTCCAGCAGTATGGAGTCGAGCCAGGCAAATGGTCGCCCCATCGCCCGGTTGTATGCTGCGCGGACACGCAGATTCTCCTTTCGATTGGATCCGGAGGGATATTCGAGCCAGAAAGATTCAAAATAGTCTCCCAAGTCACATTTGATCTCGTCCAAGGGGATCTTAGTCAATACCATACCAACGGAACGACATCCACGCCCCTGATGAAGCGAAATGGCTTCTACAAGTTCTTTCATGGTCGAAGGATGCGCTTTGTCCAGTAGAGCAACGGAAAATTGGGCCGTACGCCTCAACACACGGCTCGAGTCCACATCCACACCTCGTTCTGAAAGTTCATAGCTCAATAACTCCCATGAATCGGTTCCGCCCGAAAAAAGGACGTCCGTTACCCGATGTAGTTCATTTGGAAGATGGATATCGGCATGCAGAACGTTCAACAGTCCTTCTGATTCCAGTTTTCGGACAAGACTTGGCAGAAGCCACGGATCCCTGGAGGAGAATTTCCCATAGTAGGATGCGCGGCTCAAAGCGATAGAGATCAGATCCTGAAATCCTGCCAATGGAATGTTGCCGGCATGAATTGCGAGTACGGCACGATCCTTCGACAATTGACGTGAAGACGGGTGCAGTCGATTCCGGACGGAATGGAACCAGTTCGTAATATTCTCATTTGTTACGGCTAATTTCAACGCCTGCAATTGATAGAGTATCTCCTTCCGGGTAAACAGGTCGTCCTTGACTGTGCAATCCACCGCTTCTTGAAGCTCCTTGTTTCGAGGAGAGATCCATTCCTGGACCACCTTCTGGATTTGTTCAGCCCTCGTCGTTTGATCTTCAGTCGAGATCGTCATGAAGACACACGTTCGGGGATGTTGTCTGTGATATCGGTCAAAGGAGGGTCAAATGACTCTTGAAACAGTTCGAACGGGACCACATGATCGACGACCCGGCGTACACCACTTTTTTCGATCACCTCTTTGTAGGTTTCATAACAGTCGAGAGCTTTGTGAAACTTCTCCATATCTGCATCCGAGCAGTGAATCAGAAGGTCGATCTCTTTGTCAGTCGATGCTTCGAGTCGAAACGACCCTTTGACATCGGTCTCTCCCCGGCGTGTAAAGAGGGCCAGTCGTCGTGCCCCCCTTCCCTCCTCTCGCATCCGGCAGAACAGGTTTTTCACAACGGCGTGCGTTACCAGGTGATCATGAAACCCACTAACACCATGAACAGCATACGTAACCAGGATATCCGGTCGGACGTTTTCGATCTCTTTTTCGATAACGGATTCGATGTCAGCGGGATTCATCTCTTTGAGTTCATTGTCCGGAAGCGAACGGACCGACATTCCCGATAGGTCCAAAAGCTTTTCAACGCATTCCATTTCACGCTTCCGGATTAAACCCATCTCTTCCTTGTCTACACCCAATCGAAATCTCTGTTTGGTTGCCTCTCCCCGGGTAAGGGTGAGTAAATAGACATCGTGCCCGTCTCGTCTCTGGGATGCGATGGCAGGAGCCGGGCCAAAGGATTCATCGTCCGGGTGCGGAAAGATATAGAGGATATTCATGTGTATCGGATCAACTCGTTCAAAAGGGCGCGAAGTTTAGAATCCCGGGCAATTCTCGCTAACTTGGATCGTTGGATGAGGAGGTGATGTGCAGGTCACCCACTCGTATAAGCAGACCCCCGAAATTTTCGTACGATCCGGTTTCAAACATGAATATAATTGTTCCTGTACGGAGCCCAAAGCAGATAGAGAAAGCGATTCAATTTGCCACAATTGCTTTACTTCTGCTTCTCTCCTCATGTGGCCAATCGGGATCTCGAGATGGAGATCGAATATTGGCACGCGTTGGAAATGAAACTTTGACCGAAGGAGATCTTGATATACTCTATTCCGGCAGCGAAGATTCTACAATAGGAGACGAACAATTGGAGCGTGAAATCGATCGCTGGATGGAACGAACACTGGTCAAACAAGAAGCGGAAAAAGCCGGCTTCCTGAATGACCCACTGTTTCAACGTCGTATGGAGCGGGTTCAAACACGATTCATCGCAGACGAATACCTCCAGACACTTCTTGAATCGACCGATGAAGTAACGGTTACGGATCAAGAGGCGCAAGATTATTTCCAGGCCAATCGTGATCGTTTTGAACTTGAAGAGCCCTATGTCCGTTTTCGACATTTGACCGCACCCACTCGTCGGGAGGCTGTCGAGGCTCGACAGGCACTGATGGACGGTCAGTCCTGGGAAGAGGTGGCGCGACAATATTCGGTGAATGCAGAAGAGCGAATTCAGCATGCGGAACAGACGATCCCCCGTAGTCGTGCGTTGAGCAGATACGAAATATTGCAGGATTTTCTGGATGTGATCGGTATTACAGAGATCTCTCCCATTCAGCTATCGAATGGTCAATACCATTTTATTCAACTGATGGAAGAGAGGGCCGCTGGTGAAAGCCCGGATATTCAATGGCTCATTGAGGAGATCAAGACATGGCTCCAACGTGAAAAGGCTCAACAGTTCATCAACTCATACAAGAGAAATCTGTATCTTCAGGCCGAATCTTCGGGGCAACTGGAACGCATTCAGACGGAATAGAACGGAACCGAACGGATTCAACTTCGCATTCCCTCGGTGGATTTATCTACGGGTATCTAAACTAAATTGAACGACACGAAGAAATCAGACGGCACCATGCGCATTTTTCTGCTTTTACTCCTCTTTTCGGCACCACAATGGATTCATGCTCAAACAGGAGATCGCGTAGTCGCCATCGTAAATGACGAAGTTATACTGAAAAGTGATATCGATCGTGAGATCACGGATTACATGCGGCAGATGGAGATGATGGAGCAGCCCGCAGAATTCTCTGAGGACGTTTGGTACAACGTACTGGAGTCGATGATTGACAGTTATGTTCTTTTGGAACAGGCCAAGGTAGACTCCATCACGGTTGAAGATGATATTGTGGATCGACAGATGGATCAGCGAATTCAGCAATTGATTCAGCAAGCCGGAAGTGAACGTGCACTCGAAGAAGCGTTTGACAAGAGCATTATTGAGTTGCGAGCAGATTTCCGCGAACAGTTTCGCGAACAGCTTGTAACGCAGCAGACGCAGCAGACAAAAATGCAGGAGATCGAGATTACTCGACCGGAGATCGTCGAATTTTTTGAGTCAATCCCTACGGATTCACTACCAACGATTCCTGAACAGGTCGGGCTTTCACAGATTGTGGCTGTTCCGAAACCATTGGCGGATGCCGAAGCCGATGCAATGGAACGAGCCGAACAGATTCGGGATTCCATTGTCGTTCATGGAGCCTCTTTTGAAGAGATGGCCAGAAGGCACAGTACGGGGCCATCTGCGTCGAATGGTGGCCGTCTTCCATTGATGCCGATGAGCGACCTGGTGCCCGAGTATTCTGCAGCCGCTGCAGCTCTCGAACCTGGTGAAATATCGGAGGTGGTTCGAACGGAATTCGGGCTTCACATCATTCGATTGAATAATCGAGTCGGAGACCAAATTGAAACAAACAACTTGCTCATTACGGTTGACGATGAAGGGTTGAACGAGGAGGAAGCCATCGAATCTCTTGAGGCGCTTCGCGACAGCGTGTTGAATCATGATGTTCCGTTTCAGGAACTTGCCAGACGACACTCGGAAGATGAGTTTACCGCAAACTTTGGCGGGCGCATTTTGAACGAAGAGTCCGGTGAACGACTCCTCCCTCTCAACAGTCTGGAGTCTTCACTCTACCGTACGGTCCTCCTGCTGGACGGCACAGGAGAAATCTCGGAACCCCGTCAGTTTACTACGGAGAGTGGCGAGCGTGCTTATCGAATCGTGCGTCTGGATGAACGTGTTCCCGAGCACCGGGCCAACCTGGAGCAGGACTTTGCACGCATCCGCAACTTTGCTCTGCAACAGAAACGAATGAGAGAGATGGAGAAGTGGCTTTCCGAGATCCGGGAAGATGTCTATATCGAGTATAAAATCGATATCCCGGATCGTTTCCGTGGAAGTGCACCGATGTTGGATCAACCGATTGAAACACCGCTTCCTGGAACGGACAGTCCCGGTCCGAATGACAGATAATCTCTCGGCAGATCAGCGGATTGAGTTGTTTTCTCGACGAGTCACAGATATTCGTACCGAGCTATCTCGTGCGATTATCGGACAAGAGAAGATAGTTGACCATCTTTTGATCGCACTATTCGCTCGTGGCCACTGTCTGCTGGAAGGGGTACCCGGCTTGGCAAAAACCCGGTTGATTCGGAGTCTCTCCGAAACACTGGGTCTCTCCTTTCGTCGAATTCAGTTTACTCCGGACTTAATGCCGGGGGATATTACCGGTTCCGATATCATCGATCAGGATCCGGCTACCGGAAAGCGATCATTCAGATTCGTCGAGGGACCGATTTTTGCCAACATGGTCCTGGCAGACGAGATCAACAGAGCCTCTCCCAAGACGCAATCGGCACTACTGGAGGGAATGCAGGATCAGAGTATTACAGTTGGCGGTGCCACCTACCCTTTGGAATCCCCCTTTTTTGTGTTGGCAACCCAAAATCCGATGGAACAGGAAGGAACCTTTCCATTGCCGGAAGCACAGTTGGATCGGTTCATGTTTCAATTGCAGCTGGACTACCCGAGTTTTGAAGAAGAGACAAAAATTGCACGGCAGACGACGTCGAAAGAAATCGAACCATTGAGTCAGAGAGTGGATCGCGAGCAGATTCTTCAGATGCAACAGTGGGTGCGCGAGGTTGCAGTCCCGGAAAACTTGGCAGAATGGGCAGTCAAAATTGTTCAGAGTACCCGTCCCGGTACACCGACAAGTGACAAGAGTGTAGATTCGTATGTACAGTGGGGTGCCGGTCCGAGAGCCTCACAGTATCTTTTACTGGGTGCCAAATCTCGAGCTCTGGCAAATGGACGAGCATCCATTGATCGAATGGACCTGAAAGATGTGGCACTTCCGGTGCTAAAACATCGAATTATTCTGAACTATCGGTCCAAAGCTGAAGGGGTTCAGAAAGAAGACCTGATTCAACCACTCCTTGAACGTCCTTGACCCTGTGGGTGGAACAATGTTCCATATCGCAGACTGGGGTGCCCGGCTACCGCTACCGTTGCTGGTGCTCTCGATCCTCCTGCTCCTGCTCTTTTCATGGTGGAGTTATACTGGTGATCAACCACTTCCGTCGCACTGGAGATGGACCGTTCGTACCCTCCGGTTTCTCAGTCTCACTCTGTTGTTCCTTCTTTTGACTGGATTTTGGATCGAACTGGATCGCTTGGATGAGGACCGGTCTCCGATCCCGGTCTA
>JBNJFK010000123.1:0-6927 GCA_051746765.1 Bacteroidota bacterium | reverse complement strand
ATAGTAGGCAGGATCACGGAAGTCATCAATGAGATGATGGGTGAACTCAAGTCCTGTTTTCTCAAAGAATCTTTCCCAGCCGATTCTCTCGGCCCATTTCCACAACGCAAAGAGTGTCCCGCTTCCCTATAACCGAATCGAAGGACTGGACCGGATAGACAAAGTCATCTCCATCGATCAGAGTCCGATCGGACGTACACCACGCTCCAACCCGGGAACCTACACCAAGGTGTTTGATCAGATCCGGACCCTCTTTGCCGAACTTCCGGAAGCGAAGATCCGGGGATACGACCGGGGAAGATTCTCTTTCAACGTAAAAGGCGGACGGTGTGAAACGTGTCGTGGAGACGGTCTCCGGAAGATCGAGATGAACTTTTTGCCGGATGTCTATGTCGATTGTGAAGAGTGCAAGGGAAAACGGTACAACCGGGAAACTCTCGAGATCCGATATCGGGGAAAATCTATCTCCGACGTACTGGAGATGACCATTGAGGAGGCCTGTGACTTCTTTGACCAGCTCCCCGCCGTCCACCGAAAGTTGAGCACCATGATTGATGTGGGCCTCGGGTATCTGCGACTCGGACAGCCCAGTACAACCCTCAGTGGCGGGGAAGCGCAACGAATCAAACTGGCCCGTGAGCTCTCCCGCATCGGAACCGGCGATACGCTCTACATTCTGGACGAGCCAACGACCGGTCTTCACTTTGACGATGTGCGCATGCTGGTCTCCGTCCTTCGAAAACTGGTCGACAAGGGGAACAGTGTCGTCGTCATCGAGCACAACCTGGACCTGATCAAAGCATCCGATTGGATCATCGACATGGGACCGGAGGGAGGAGATGCCGGAGGAGAGATTCTGGCTGCCGGGACACCCGAGGAGATCGCAGAGGTGGAGTGCTGGACCGGCCGATACCTCAAACAAGAGTTTGACCGCCTGAAAACGGCTCCCTATTTTGGCTGATTATGAATCGATTCCGAAATTCACTCCTCACCGGTTCCCTGGGACTGCTCCTTGCAGTCGTGGTTCTGGTCCAACTGGTCGCCCCGTCCTCTGAGCAGGCACGGATGACCACATTCGCCCAATGGCTGGATCGCTCCCTCCCGGGAGAGACCTCCCCTCCATGGACTCATGCAGAAGAGCGTGACCGGACCGAATCGATTCTTCAGCTACAGCAGTGGCTCATCAACCTGGAACGGACCCATGCAACCGAGGAGGAATCATCGAAGACGGAGAATGGGGCCTACCCACTCTCCTGGCCCGCATCCGGTTGGATTCTGCAGGCCTGGAGTGACTACAACGAGATGTCCGACGGCATGCAGGCCACCGTCCCGGATCGCCCGACAACCAGCGGGAAATGGATCCTGCAGGAAATTTTCCCCAATCTGTCGAGCAGAGAAGCCGGGAGTGATACGGTTCGACCCATTCACTCTTCCGGGCAGGTTTCCAGCTTCTTCCCACTCGTCGACGACCGTTTCTGAGCGGTATTTCGATCAATGCCCCCTGACGATTTTCAATTTGACAGGTACGCCTCCTCTCTGGAGACGCATCCTCTTACTCTTGAACCGGGGAGTCCATTGCAGACTCCCCGCCAACCCGAAGTTGCACGTAACGAATGGACCAACCATGAAAGGAAGTGGATTCAAAATTTCATCAATACTCTTTTTCCTCGCTCTGACACTCTGGTATCTCTTTCCGACGATCCAGTCGAGCCTGGAAAACCGATACATGAACGATATGCCCGAGGCAGAGCGAATCGCGTATGCCGAAGAGAACCGGGAGAAGCTCCAGCGACTCGACGAAAACTCGCTCTCGCTTGGCCTGGATCTTCAAGGGGGCATGCAGGTCACCCTGGAAGTGGGTACGGCCCAGCTTCTCATCGAACTGGCCGGTGACTACGCTGACGAAACACTCGAAGAGGTGATTCAGATCGCCGCCGATCGCTCCCTGGAGGAGCGAACCGATCTGGTCGACGAGATGGTCGCCGAGTTTGAAAGCCGGGACGCCAATGCCCGTTTGAGTCGATACTACCGATCCGATGCCGAGAATATCACCCGTCGCTCAAGTAACGAAGAAGTTGCTGAATTTTTGAGAGGCCAACGTGACGAGGCTGTCGATCGCGCAATGGAGATTATCCGGACCCGGGTCGACCGGTACGGTGTGACCGAACCCTCTATCGTAAAGCAGGGAGAGGATCGCATCATTGTCGAGCTTCCGGGTGTGGAGGATGAAGCACGGGTCCGAAGCTTGCTGATGGGGACGGCCCGACTGGAGTTCCGTCTTGCAGCGGACTCCGACGAGCTGGTCAATGCCCGCCGACAGATTACCGACTACTATGAGCAGGAGGCCGAAGAGAGTGACGAAATCGAACAGAACCGGCTGACCTCCCGACTGGAGGTAAATACCCAGAATCCATATGTTTTTGGCTATACAGCGGGAGCCGACACAGCCGCCGTGAACCGAATTCTGGAAGAGGAAGCGTTTCTCGAGCGAATGCCCCGCAATACCACACTGCTCTGGGGATCCAGCCCGTTTGCGTCTCAGGACGGCATGGACTTCTATGAATTGATCGGCGTTCGCTCACAGGTCGAAATGACCGGTGACGTCATCTCGGAAGCCCGGGTCGCCTTTGACCCGACCACCAATGTTCCGGAGGTCTCCATGTCCATGAACACAGAGGGAGCCCGGCGATGGGCCCGGATCACCGGAGCCAATATTGGTCGTCCGGTGGCCATCGTTCTGGACAACTACGTCTTCTCTTACCCGATGGTACAAACCCGGATTAACAACGGACGATCCTCCATTACCGGACTCGACGGATTGACCGAAGCTGAAGATTTGGTCAATATTCTCCTCTCCGGTGCCCTGCCTGCACCGATGGACATCATCGAGGAGCGAACCGTCGGTGCCACCCTCGGGGAAGCCTCCATTAAAGCCGGATTCTACTCGGTCGTGTTCGGACTCATTGCCGTGGCTCTTTTCATGATTCTCTACTACCACAAGGGGGGAGCCATCGCCGACCTGGCGCTGATGGTCAACATCATCTTCATCCTCGGCATTCTGGCCGCCTTCAAAGCGACGTTGACGCTTCCCGGAATCGCGGGGATCGTCCTGACCATCGGTATGGCGGTAGATGCCAACGTGCTCATATTTGACCGGATACGAGAGGAGACGCGAACCGGGAAAACATTGAAGGCCGCCATCGACAGCGGGTATTCCAATGCGATGAGTGCCATTATTGATGCCAATGTCACCACCTTTTTCGTCGGGATTATCCTCTACAGTTTCGGGATTGGCCCGATCAAGGGATTTGCCGTCACTCTGATGGCCGGTATTGCCGCCTCTCTTTTCAGCGCGATTGTCATCACCCGTGTTGTGGTCGATTACCTGACCAGCAAGAAGGGAGGCGAGATCAGCTTCGGCTGATCCGACCACCGATTCACGAAACGAATGGTTTAACGTATTTTCAGGAGATACAATTATGAGATGGTTCGAAACACCCACATTTGATTTTATCCGGCTACAGAACCTTTCCACCTGGTTCTCCGGTGGCCTGGTCATCGCCTCCCTGGTCGCCATTTTTGGCCTTGGACTCAACTACGGAATCGATTTTCAGGGCGGAAAGGAGTATGTCTTCCAGTTCGAAGAGCCGGTTGAGGTCATTGACATCCGCACCGTATTGACCGAAACCCTCGGCTCCCAGCCCGAAGTCCGGCTGTATGGCTCGGATCTCGAGATCATGGTACGAACGGATGCCGAAGGAGATATCACCGCTGTTCGCGGAGAGATTGAAGAGGCCCTGCAGTCCTCCTTTTCCGGAAACAGCTACAATGTGATCAAAACCGATATCGTCGGCCCCCGATTTGCGGAAGATCTCCGCATCGCCGCCCTCAATTCGGTCATCTTTGCACTGGCTGTGATCTTCATCTACATTTTGATTCGGTTCAAAAAATGGTACTTCTCGGCCGGAGCTGTGGTCGCCCTTTTTCACGATGTGATCATCGTACTCGGGGTCTTCACCGTACTGGGAGAATTTGCACCTTTTGATGTCACCATCGGACAGTCGATCATTGCCGCCTTCCTGACCATCGTCGGGTACTCACTCAACGATACCGTGGTGGTCTTTGACCGGATCCGGGAGAACTCCCTCGTCCACAAGACGCTGTCGTTCCCCGAGATGAGCAACCGAAGCCTCAATGACACCCTGAGCCGAACCGTCATTACCTCCGTGACCACCTTGTTTGTAGTAACGGTCCTCTTTATCTTCGGAGGTGAGGTATTGAAAGGATTCTCCTTTGCACTGATGCTTGGTGTCATCCTCGGAACTTACAGCTCTCTCTTCGTCGCCAGTGCCTTGGTCGTTGAACTGGAACGGCGGCGCAAGGAGAGTGCATAACGGATTCCGAGCGATACTGAGCCGACAGGTCAACCGGAACCAACGGGCATGAATCACCATGAGCTTTAAAGTATTTGAACGCTACAACTCGATTGTCATCGAATTCAAAGGCAATGTGATGGGGGGTCCTGAAGCCGACAAGCTGAACAAGGCACTCCACGAGCTCATAGATGAGGGCAAAATTAACATCGTGGCCGACCTCTCCAGCGTTGGTTTCATGAACTCGTCCGGACTGGGTATGCTCATCGGCGGACTCACCACCATGCGAAAAGCGGGTGGAGATCTGCGAATTGCAAACGCCACCGACAAGATCGAGAGTCTGCTGGTGGTCACCAAACTGATCACCGTCTTCAAGCACTACAAGTCGGTGGAAGAAGCGGTAAAATCGTACGAATCGACCGATTAAGGACGACGTACACGGACATTGAACGATCAAAAAAGGGGTGACACGTCACCTCTTTTTTTTTGAAACAGAGATATGGCTGTACAAATCGTGGTAGGTGCCCAGTGGGGCGATGAGGGAAAAGGAAAAGTGGTCGACCTGCTGAGCAAGGAGGCGAACTACGTGATCCGTTATCAAGGAGGGGCCAATGCCGGTCACACCCTCAAGTTTGACGATCAGGAGGTCGTTCTCCATCTGATTCCCTCCGGAATGTTCAACGGAGATGCTACCTGCATTATCGGTAACGGTGTAGTGATTGATCCGATCGCGCTGGTCCAGGAGATTGAGCAAGTCGAATCGATGGGCGTGGACCTCAAAGAGAAGCTCAAAATCAGTGAGTCGGCTCACATGATCCTGCCGTACCACAAGGTACTGGACCAGGTCAAGGAAAAGAGTCGGGGCAAGGAGGCGATCGGGACCACCGGCCGCGGTATCGGACCCGCCTACGTAAGCAAGGTCTCCCGCGTCGGAATTCGAATGGCCGACTTGCTCAATCGACGTGAGTTCGAAGCGAAACTCCGGCAGACACTTAAAGACATCAACCAGGCCCTCGAGCACATCTACGAAGAGAAACCGCTCGACGCCGGAGAGATGATGAAGCAGCTGGAACCTGCATTCGACCGGATTTCTCCTTACATCTGCAACACGACTGAATTGGTACATGACGCGATCGATTCCGATGAACAGTTGCTACTGGAAGGCGCCCAGGGAAGTCTGCTCGACCTGGACCACGGGACCTACCCCTATGTCACCTCCTCTTCTCCAACAGCGGGCGGAGCCTGCACCGGAAGCGGAATTCCTCCCACCGCCATCACCGATGTGATCGGAATCACCAAGGCGTACTGTACCCGTGTCGGAAACGGACCCTTTCCGACCGAGCTCCACGACAAGACAGGCGAAGCACTACGGAAGCATGGAGCCGAGTTTGGTGCGACCACCGGTCGCCCCCGCCGCTGCGGATGGCTCGACCTGGTCGCCCTCTCATATGCCGTACGACTGAACGGACTCACCGAGATTGCATTTACCAAACTGGATGTACTGGATCACTTCGAAGAGATTCAGGTCTGCACGGAGTACGAGATCGACGGGGAGCGTACACGCGTCTTTCCGGCCACCTGCGACGAGCTGGACCGTGTAACACCGGTTTACACCACGCTCAAGGGGTGGAAAGGAGAGACTACGCGGGACATTGGGATGCTGGAGAAGCTGCCGCAGGCGGCTCAAGCCTACATTTCCTATGCAGAGAAGGCGCTGGGAATCCCGTTTCGAATTATCTCGACCGGCCCCAACCGGAGCGAGACCATCGTTCGATCGTAGCCCGACCGCCCCTTGGATCGTCGGATCTAACCGCTCTCAGCCATTTTTCCATTTTGTGATTGACCCTCAAGCCGAAAAGGCCGTATATTCGGATCTCTGATTCGAGAGCTTTAAGCTTCGGGCAGAGTAGAAGCGGGAATAGCTCAGTGGTAGAGCATCACCTTGCCAAGGTGGGGGTCGGGGGTTCGAATCCCCTTTCCCGCTCATCAAGAAAGAGGCCGAATAATCGCACAATACAGCGGTTTTCGGCCTTTTTGGCTTGTCTTACCCTTCTCTCTTCCATCCCGACTTGCAACACTTTTTGGGAAGATTGTTGCGTATTCGTGGGAAAATATTGGGAATGCTCCCATATCGAGACAATGACAGCTACTGACTACGCAGCCACTCTTTCACACCATCCAGATCTTCGCTGTCGAACAGACGTCCGTCGCGAACAACAGCATCGATCTGCTGTGTCGCACGGATATCGTCAAGCGGATTGGAGCGAATCAGAACCAGATCTGCCGCCATTCCTGGAGCCAGGCTTCCCTGCTGCTGCTCCAACCCGTAATATTTCGCCGGTGCCAGCGTCGCCATCTCCAGAACACGCAGCGGTTCGATTCCGGTACTTGCCAACAGCTCCAGCTCCTTCTGCAGACTGAATCCGGGGGTAAGCAGAGCCAACGGCATGTCGGTTCCGGCCATCATCGGAACGCCGGCCTCTTCGATCTGCTTGACCCGTTTCCGGATCCACTCGGAATATTGACGTCCGACCTCACTCGAGGGTGAAGCTGT
>JBNJFK010000122.1:0-6941 GCA_051746765.1 Bacteroidota bacterium | reverse complement strand
TTCACCGACAAGACGAAGAGCCAGCTGGCCCAATCCGTAATGCCGACCCGGACCGCATTGAACGCCTCCTCGGCGGCATCGCCCGCAATCAGGGTCGATACGATGAGCAGCGTAATCAGAATGGCCGACGGCCAGAAGACCGGACCGTGAATATCGAAGAGCTTGTTGGAACGCCCCTTCGACTCGTTGGGGTTGTTCTCGTGGTTTGCCATCATCTTCCTCGTTGAATTCCAGTTTCACGCTTCTGACGGGTTGAACCCAGTCGGGTCGGGCCCGAATCAGAAGTAGTAGCCGATGTTGATGTTGAATCGCGTATTCATCCGGGCTCCGCTTACGCCCCGGTCCAGCCCGCTCCCGAAGGAGCCGTTGAGCCAGGGGTGGTTGACACCGGATGCAATATCAAAGTAGGCGTAGATGTTGCCGATCGTTGCCAGCATGCCCAAAACATTTTGATGGCTGTTCTCGAACCCGCTCTCCTGCTTGGAAAAGAACGAATAGTTATTGTAGAACTGCAGATTGGAGAGAGGACCGGCATTCACATCCAGCGAGTAAGCCAACCCGACCGACGCAATGGACATCTCGGTCGCCACCGGATAGGCGTCCCCGTAAGCCGCCATATAGACGTAATCCACATCGTTGCCCAGATCGTCGACCACATCGTGCGAAAGCTGACTGTATTGGGCCAACAGGTTCCAGTTCCCGTAGGTCGCATCGGTATGCAGCGCCCACGCTGTTCGGCTTCCGGACTCATCGGCCGCGCTGTTGTAGATCCCGCCATACTGGACGGATCCACCGATGTTGGTCTCCCCACCGGTATGACCCAGGGTATAGGTCGATCGAAGGTTGAACTGATTCTTCTCCTGATTGGACTGGCCGGTCTCGTTTGCTCCCAATACACTCCCCCATGGATGGGACGACGTAACCGGGATAATGTCATAGGAGTAGCGACCCGGACCACCGACCCCGTAGGATCCGGTACCGTGAGCCGGACCCCCGGGCTCCGGCTGCACAAAGTAGGCGGCCATCAGATCCCAATTCTCCCGGGTGTGGATCAGCTTGAACCCGGTGTCGTGATCATCCTCCAGTCCGACGTAATAGGCTCCCTGGAACCACCAGTTGTGGGAGTTGTAGGGGAGATTGCCAAACGGCACCTGCGTCACTCCCATCTGAAGTTCGGTCCGGTTCGAGAGCATATAATCGATCCATCCCTGCTTGAGAAAATGGGTGTTGAACGTCGGGTAGAAGCGATATTCAAAATTGAGCCCGACCCCCGAGTGTTGCGCCACCACATTGAGCCGCCAGGTATCCATGGTAAACTGTGTGTCGTTCGGATCGGTCCCTCCACCGTAATCGGTATGGTAGAAATTGTACCGGAGAGCTCCTCCGAACTCGACGAAATCTTCCTCGTCACTACTCTGAGCCATCAGGGTGGGAAAAGAGGTGATCACAATCAGAAGTGCACACAGTCCGGCGACTCTGGCAAAGAAGTGGTTCATTCGTATCCCCGTCGTTTGTTTGTTGATGTTGCCCACCCATCCGGGCGATCAGGCCATCTCGTATCGATGGGTGGATGCTGACGAACACATCTGCCGTCCATCGTCCGGTATTTGTCTCAACGGTTGAACGACAGCCACTTCAACCAACCCAAATACGGAAGAAATGTCAAATCATGCGAAAAAACGTCCGATACTACTCGTGAAAGAAGAGCGCCTCGTCCACCTCCTGAACCATCCGCCAGACCAGTGAGGCGCTGTCCAGAACCAGATGGAAGTAGCGCTCGTCCTCGGTCTGCACCACAAAGTGGTAGTGAAGGGCCTGTCCCACCTTCTGGGTGGTCATTCGGCGGATCTTCCGGATGCGAAAACTCCGACCGTCGGGAAGCTGAAACCGGTGTGGCGTGATCTTGTAGGGGAGCTCGCGGGACTGAAATCCTCGCATGGTGTTGATTACATGGATGGCGGGGTACTCTCTCTTCTCCATCGGGTCTCCTGCAGATTGGCCAGGCAGGATACACATATTTCATACATATATCAACGAAGGCAGAGCCGACCCCGGAGATCCGGAGCCGGTCGGCCGCTTCGTTTGAAGGTCTCGCCGCTTGTTACGTCGCCAGCGGCGGTCCGTCCGGAACCATGATCTCGCGACGCTCGTCGGAGCGTTCGTACCGGTTGGCCGTGAACTGCGCCTCCAGATACTCGCCCATGAAGACCCGGCCGGAAAACGCGCCATCCTCCAGGGTTCCGATGAAGATGTAGGTGACCCGGTCGCCGGGACGGCGGTCCGTACTCACCAGTTTCACTTCGTTCCCCTCGATCGTTCCAGCCAGATCCCGGGTCGAGTAGTCGCCTTGATGGGCGCCCCGAATCCAGTTTCCGTCCTGCTCCTCAATGAAGAGCGTATGCTGGCTGGAGCTGCTGTAGAAATCAAGATCTGCGATCCAACGACCGGTGATCGTTCCGCCGGGCCGTCGCATGTCCGGTTTCGGACTTCGCTGTCGGGAGAGCAATTCGTGAACCCGATCGGCCACAATCTCGGCGTTTCCCGGCTGCATCTGCCCGGAGGTGATGCTGATAGAGGTCTGCCCGTCCGGGCCGCCACCGCTGCCCAGAGCGATCCGGGGCGAGGTACGAGCCAGCTCTTCGGCGATCTCGGCACCGGTCACATGAAACTGCTCCGGATCCCAATTGATTCGCAGTCGCGGGGTCCGGTTGCCCAGTCCCGTCGGCTCCTGAATTTCGGTCTCGACGCCGCGTACCTGCCGGGCCCGATCTCCGATCTGGTTCAACCAGCCCAGCCAACGCTGCCACTCCGCCTCGTGGTCACGCATCACCCACGCCTCGACAGCAGCCAGAAGACCGATCATCTCTTCCCGGCCCACCTTGTTGTCCCGACCCGGACCGTGATGAGGCGAGCTCGCCTGCCAGGCCGACATCAGAATCTTCTTGTCGCCCAGAATGAGGCCGGAGCACTGCGGCCCACACATCGCCTTCCCGCCGCTGTAGGCCACCACATCGGCGCCAGCGGCCAGATGCACGTTGGGAATCGTCAGATCCTCGGCAGCGGCATCCACCAGGACCGGAATCCCTCGCTCTTTCGCCATGCGGGAGACGTTCTCGAGTCCGAGCGGTCCGGTTCGGCCCGACATCAGACAGATCATTGCCGTGCGGTTACTCATCGCGCTCTGGAGCTCCTCGGGCGTATCGACCATGACCATCTTTACGCCGATGTTCCGGATGGCGTGATCATACGTGGTTCGCGAGTGACGCGGCATGATCACCTCGTTCTTCTCCACATCGCGCAGATCGGGAATACGGATGAGTACTTCGGGATTTCCTCCCGCCACACAGGCGGCCGTCACGTGTTTCAGGGCGGCGGCACAGCCGGCGGAGACCATTCCCCACTCGGCACCGGTAATCTCGGCCAGCCGCTCACCGATTCCGAAGGCGAGTTCGTCATACTGAATGAAATTACTCGACGCTGCACGCATCGCTTCTTTCACGTGCGGATGCTCGATCGAACCTCCGATAATGGTAAACGTTCCCCGACAGTTGATGACCGGTTCCACTCCGATCGAACGGAACAGGTCTTCGTCCAGTGAGAGCGGGCCCCGGCCCAGCTCCGCGCCCGGCCGGTGAGTCAACCGACTTGCCAGTCCCTGACTGGCCATCAGGCCTCCGACCGGAAGAGCCGAAAGCATCTGGAGTACCTCTTTTCGTGTAAGCATAAAGATTGGTTTTCAGGTTATTCGTACGTAGAGTCAGAGCAGATCACGATCTCCTCCATATCCTCCAATAACGGGAAAAAAGCGGTTTCATCATTATTAAAAGATCCTTTTCCCGGATTTTTTGCTCTTCACGAAGTCACCCGACTCCCAATCTCTTCTTGACTCGTCTCCTGAATTATATGTACAATATATGTGTATATTCCGCTTGCGGGAGGACCCGTTGAATGTCACTGCCGGGCCGAACCGACCGACCCCCAATTCGATCCTCGAACACGAGCGAACCGACAAAAACCGACCATGGACCTGAATCGACCCCACCGCTACAGCCCGGAGGAGAACCTCCACCGCATCACACTCTACAGCACTGTGGCGAGGGAGCATCAGCACATGAGCCTGAAAAAACGGCTCTATCTGCACCTGGACATGAACTGTTTCTACGCGCAGGTCGAGCAGCACGCGCACAATCTCTACGGATTTCCGGTCGCCATGGGGGGCTGGCGAAAGGAGGACGGAACGCCGCGCGGCATCGTGGCCACCGCCAGCTACGAGGCGCGGGCGCTGGGGATCAAGACGGCCATGAGCGCCTACGAAGCGTGGCAGATCTGCCCGTGGATTCTCTTTTTCCAGATCGACTACGACAAGTACAAAGGGATCAGCCGGCAGCTCTATGACCTGCTCGAGACGGCCGCCCCCGAGGTCGAGGGCTATTCCATGGATGAATACTTTCTGGACATTACGCACCTGCTTCCGAAGGGGCGCGAAGCGGCAAGCGAGTTTGCGCGGCGGCTCAAACGGGAGATCTACCGGAAGCTGGGGCTGGTCTGCTCGGTGGGGGTGGCCACCAGCAAGACCTACGCCAAACTCGCCTCCGACCTGGAGAAGCCGGACGGCTGCACACTCCTTCTCTCCTCGGACGATGTGGCCCAGCACCTCTTCCCCCTCCCGCTGGACGAGGTGTGGGGCATCGGCTCGCGCCGCTACCGCAAATTGCAGGGGCAGGGGATCGAAACCATCGCCGACGCCTTCCGTGCCGGACCGGGGCCCTTTCGCTCTCTTTTCGGGTCCATGCAGGGGCAACTTTTCTACGAAGTCGTCACCGGACAGGACCGGGCGCGCGTGCTGGACCACCGAAACCACATTCCCGACGAAGTCTCCTACATGCACACCTTCTCCGACTGGAGTGTGGATCTGCATCAGGTGTGGGGGGAGGTGCTGCGCGCCATCCGAACGGTCTGCTACCGGCTGCGTGCCTACCGGCGAAAGGCGCGAAAATGGCTTTTCCACATTCGATACCAGGATGTGGAGTGGACCGGCATCCACCACCTCTGCATGACGGACGGCTTCACCTCTCTGGACGACTATCTGATCGATGCGGCCCGGCGGGAGCTGCCGAAACTGCTTCACCAGTCGGTTCGCAACGGGTACCGGATCCGGGGCATCGGCCTGCGGACGGTCGAAATGCAGGTCAACGACCAGACCGAACTCTTCTTCCGGGAACAGCCGGAGCTCGGGCGGCTCTACCAGGCGACCGATCTGATCAACAACACCTTCGGGTCGGGGACCGTCGAACGGGCCGCGTCAAAAGAGGGGGTCCCCGGACGCACGCACTTCACCGAACGGAGCTGAGAGTTATACATGTCCCCTCGTTGGAATTTACTCCAATCATCGGACTTCGGTTTTCACGTGGGATACTTCGGACATTTTCCACCATTCGGATGATCTAATTCTGTTGCTACGGTTCCAGTATGATCTGTTCGAAGTTCATTCTTTCTTCTTTTTCGTTTTTCGCTCAATCTGTTTCAGCTCTTCTAAGGTCTCTTCATCTGCTTTCCGGGCTTCCAGCTGATTTCTTTTTTCGTTGAAGTCGTCATAACGTTCGCCAGCCAGTTTCCTGGCAACAGAGGCTTTCAAACTCCCGGCATGGTCCAGAATGTCCCGTTCATTGAATTCGAGAAAGGCATCCAGTCGGTCTTCCCAGTCTCTCATATACATCACCTTTCGTCGCCTCGCCTGGTCTTCGGCATAATCAAGATACATGGTCACAATCCGGTTCAGCTCGGTTATCTCCTCCTCTTTGAGGTAGTTTTTAGCTGTGTCCACATCCTGCTTCCGCACTTTGTCTCCTTTCCAGGAAGTTAACCCCATATTGGGCTTTTCAGAGTCTGCCCGACCAGCAATCAACTCGGCTGCCGTTTGTCCGGTCACTGCCCACAGCATCTTGTTCTGTACCTTCTTGAAGAAGAGTTGAGCAGTATCAGCCTTGGAATCATAATCGGCACTCAGGATAAATATATCCTTCACTTTTTGGTAGAACCGCTTCTCGGACGTCCGAATGTCTCGTATACGTTCCAGAAGCTCATCAAAATAGTCCCAACCTCCCGGATCTTTCAGGCGGTCATCATCCATCAGAAATCCCTTAACGAGATAGTCCTTCAGACGTTCGGTTGCCCACTTTCTGAAATGCGTACCTACTGTTGACCTGACTCTGTAGCCTACGGACAAAATCATTTCAAGGTTATAGTATTTTATAGGTCTTTTGACCTGTCTCTCACCTTCATCCTGAACTGTCAAGTATTCCTTGACAGTTGCCCCTTTTTCAAGTTCACCTTCCTGGTAAATATTCTTAATATGAAGGCTTATGTTCTGCTTGGATGTCTGAAATAATGCCGTCATCTGTTGCTGAGTCATCCACAACGACTCGTTTTCAAGCCTGACGTCAATGTCAGTCCCACCATCTGGTGATTTATAGATCAAAAACTCTCCATAACGCTCGTCTGATATCTCGCTCATCTCAAACCCCCGGCTTTTTCAAATTGTCACCCATCTTTCTTCGACCATTTGTCAGTTCTGTTTCCAGCTCTTCAATTCTCCTTTGAAATTCTGCGACATCCGCCTCCAGCTCAGACGAGTCTACATAATGCTCGATCAGATACTTCAGTAGCACGTCAATACCCCATATTCAACTCTTATGCCTGCTTCGACAACTTCTCCAACCCTGATGACGCTCGTTCTCTCGCTTTTCCATGAATCGTTCCAGGTCCCGAAACTTGATACAGCGTTGGGACCCACATGATTAAACGAAATGAACGAAAAAGCAATACCGGAACGAATTACACACTCTCAAACAGAAAGTGGGTTCTCGAATCCGAAAAACACCGTCGAACGGGCCGCGTCAAAAGAGGGGGTCCCCGGACGCACGCACTTCACCGAACGGAGC
>JBNJFK010000121.1:0-6945 GCA_051746765.1 Bacteroidota bacterium | reverse complement strand
GTCGTCGAAGTGTCTGGGCCGAACTGCAGACCGTGATTGGCTGTTTCCCGGTTGAGTGTATCCCGAATGACCCCGGGCTGCACCCACGCCTCCCGTTTCTCCGGATCAAGAGAGAGGATCCGGTTCATGTGACGGGAGACGTCCATGATCACTCCGCTTCCGGTGGTCTGACCCGCCAGACTGGTGCCGGCACTACGAGCGGTAATGGTTCCACCCGTCTCTGCTGTTTTTCGAACCAGTTCTACAATTTCGTCCGTCGACTCCGGCCAGGCCACGCCGGAGGGGAGCTCCTGATACATGGAAGCGTCTGTAGAATAGAGGTAGCGGGAGAGTGAATCGGAATGGATGGTGGCCATATACTCGGGATCGTCTGCAGGTTTCGACGCTTTTTCCCTCTCCGGACCGGAGCTGGATACGTCACAGTTCTCGCTCCGTCCTCCGGCAAGAAAAACCGGCATCACGAAGCACAACAAGGGGAAAAAGGTACAAAAAAAACCCCTCCGAACAAGATATGAAGGGGCTCGAATCAGGATCTCCGGCTGTCTATTTCAGTTCTGCCCGACGCACGATTTCATCGGCAATAGAGAGTGCAGCGGTTGCCGCCGGACTGGGTGCATTCACGACGTGTAACTGTCCCTCTTGAGTTTCGAACCGAAAATCGTCCAGTATGGAGCCGTCCGGATTCAGGGCCATCGCACGGACACCGGATGGTGCGGGGTGCAGATGTTCGGATCGAATCCACGGCATCAGTCGTTGAAGCTCTTCCAGGAATGCTTGTCTGGAAAGAGACCGCCGGTACTCGTCCAGCCCCATCCGCCAGTGCTCTTTGGCCAGGCGCCAGAATCCGGCATAATTCAGGGTTTCAATCGTCTCCCCCAGGTCGAACGAAAGTTTCTCGTATCCCTCCCGCTTGAATGCAAACACGGCATTCGGTCCACACTCGACCCCTCCCAGGGCCATTCGGGTGTAGTGAACTCCCAGAAACGGAAACTCCGGATTGGGAAGCGGATAGATGAGACCCCGGATCCGTTCGGCGGCTTCGGGATTCAGCTCGAAATACTCTCCACGAAACGGGACGATCTGTACGCCCGGGTTCAACCCGGCCGATCGAGCCATACGGTCACTGTAAAGTCCTGCACAACTGATCACATATCCGGTTTCAACCGTCTCCTGCTCGGTGTGAATCCGCTGCACCCCCTCTGCACGTGTGATACCGGAAACCTTCCGGCCGAACCGGATATCGGCTCCACGCTCCTTGAGCAGAGACTCAAGCACATGGCAAACGCCTGTAAAATCCACGATACCGGAACATGGAACATGTATTGCACGAATTCCGGCTGTCCAGGGTTCAATTTCACGCATGGCCTCCGGACCGATGACCTCGATTCCTTCAATATCGTTCTGCAAACCGCGCTCGAATATGGCGTCGAGCCGCGGAAGTTCCTCTTCGTTCGTGGCTACAATGAGTTTTCCGCAAATATCATGCGTAACTCCGTGCTCTTCACAGAACCGAACCATCTGCTGCCGCCCGTCTACACAATTGCGGGCACGATAACTCCCGGGTTTGTAGTAGATACCCGAATGAATCACCCCCGAATTGCGACCGGTTTGATGTACAGCCACCCGATTCTCTTTCTCCAGAATCAGAATTTTTGCATCCGGATATTCCCTGGAAAGCTTCCATGCCGCCGCGAGCCCGACTATGCCGGCACCGACCACCGTGATATCATACTTCATATTTCCCGGCAATTCGTGTTATCTTTGTGGATCATTATGACTGCCCGGAACGTTCCGTATCCACAGTCGTGTTGTTCCAGCCGGAAGCCGATTCCAACACACGTCCTGCAGACATTCTACGGACAACCGGCCGGACACAAACGTACGAGCCTGTAACCCAGCCAGCCATGACCCTGACGATCCGCATACTTTCCATCGCCACCCTGCTCCTGTTCGCCTCTTGTTCTGGCGGTCAGGATGAACCCAGTCCGGAAGCATCCGGACCGGATCCGGCAGCTGAAGATATCGATCGAGCCTCAATAATTAAACAGGCAGTCTTTACCGATTTGGAGGGGAATGAAGTAACACTAGAGACGTACCGCGGCAAAGTCCTCGTCATCGATTTTTGGGAAACCTGGTGTGCTCCCTGCCTGCAGGTCTTCCCCTCTCTACAAGAACTACGGGAAGAGTTTCCTGACGACTTCGAAGTATTGGCTGTAACACTCGGTGCCATGGAAGGACCGGAAGAGGCGATAGGCTTTCGGGACGAACACAATTACGATTTTCAATTTCTGTACGATGCCAACAACGTATCGGACGAACTCGGAATTTTCAGTATCCCGTTCAAGCTCTACATCGATCCGGACGGAGAACTGATCAAGAGTGAAATCGGAACCCGGGGACGGGAGGGAGACTACTCCAACACTCGCGAGATCATCCAGGAGTACAGCTCGCTGTAACCCGCTTTTTACAAATCCATTCAGAAACCAGAGAAGATCCATGTCCAACAAACAAGTCGACAAGTTACCCTACAAAGTCAAAGACATTTCATTGGCCGATTACGGCCGGAAGGAGATTCGATTGGCCGAAGCTGAAATGCCCGGTCTGATGGCACTCCGAGAAGAGTACGGTCAGAAACAACCGCTCAAAGGAGCCCGAATCGCCGGTTGCCTCCACATGACGGTTCAAACGGCTGTTCTTATCGAAACACTCGTCGAATTGGGTGCCAAGGTACAGTGGTCCTCCTGCAATATTTACTCGACACAGGATCACGCCGCAGCCGCCATCGCCGAAGCCGGTGTCCCGGTCTACGCCTGGAAAGGGTTGACAGAGGAGGAGTATACCTGGTGCATCGAACAGACCCTCTTTTTCGAAGATGGAGAACCGCTCAACATGATTCTGGATGACGGCGGAGACCTGACCAACCTGGTACTGGACGACTATCCCGAACTGGCCCATGGAATCCGGGGCATATCCGAGGAGACCACTACCGGTGTTCTCCGTCTGTATGACCGGGTCAAAAAGGGAACCCTGACCATCCCGGCCATCAACGTGAACGATTCAGTGACCAAGTCGAAATTCGACAACAAATATGGGTGCCGCGAGTCCTGTGTAGACGCCATCCGTCGGGCCACGGATGTCATGCTTGCCGGAAAAGTCGCCGTGGTCGCAGGTTATGGTGATGTCGGAAAAGGCTCGTCGGCCTCCCTCCGTGGCGCCGGAGCACGTGTCATAGTGACCGAAATTGACCCGATCTGTGCACTTCAAGCCTCCATGGACGGATATGAAGTGAAAAAGATGGCCGATGCCGTAAAAGAGGCCGATATTGTCGTAACAGCCACTGGAAACAAGGACATCCTGACCAAAGATCACTTCCTGAACATGAAGGACAAAGTGATCGTCGGGAACATCGGTCATTTTGACAACGAAATCGATGTCGCCTGGCTCAAAGGCAATGCAGAAGAGGACAACATCAAACCACAGGTCGATCTGTTCCGTCTGCCGAACGGCAATGAACTGATTCTGCTCTCGCAGGGTCGTCTGATGAACCTCGGGAATGCCACCGGCCATCCGAGTTTCGTGATGAGCAACAGCTTTACCAATCAGACTTTGGCACAAATTGCCCTCTGGAATGACGAGTTTGAAGTGGATGTACACGTCCTGCCAAAGGATCTGGACGAAAAAGTAGCGCGACTGCATCTGCAGAAAATCGGAGTCGAGCTCGAAGAACTCAGCGATGATCAAGCCGAATACATCGGTGTACCGAAATCCGGGCCTTACAAGCCCGAGC
Organism: Bacteroidota bacterium; assembly: GCA_051746765.1. Taxonomy (GTDB): domain Bacteria; phylum Bacteroidota; class Rhodothermia; order Balneolales; family Balneolaceae; genus JBBEBE01. The sequence continues at coordinate 3,158 of JBNJFK010000121.1, read as the reverse complement.
ACTACCGTTATTGACAGAAGGGGCTGATGGCCGCGAAGCTACCCGAACCGGGACAAGACTCGCGACTCATGGAGCCGGTTTTTGGTACCGGATAGATGTTACAAAAAAACCCCCGACCCTGAGAGGGTGCGGGGGTTTTTAGTACCGGCCGTAGAACTCCCTATCCTAGGGCCAGATACATTCGTGTGTGTATGGTACAAACGCCTCAACTACAACTTCGGTGCCACCCACATATAACGAAAAAGATCGTGTTTTCGTCTACATGATTCGTTGGCGTCTGTGCTCAACTGTTTGAACGACAGGAACCGGTCATTGTTCCGTTTCCTGTCTCTCTCGCCTTTAAACTCCGGCAATCCGGCGCTTGTACTCACTCAAAGCTTCATCGAGACGTTCGCGCGCATTTGTATCTCCCGGGATATTGTGCGATGGGTGAATATACAGTTTTTCTCCGCGTGCGGCCAGAGTTTCAGCTACGGTTGAGACGACCATCCAGACACAGGTCACAAATCCCATCGTCGAAACCGGACCAATTTTATCGAAATGGTTGTCGAGGTCGACCGATGCGTCGATTGCCGGAACACACGTGTCAATGACGACATCGCCGAGATCAAACAGTTTTTTTCCGGAAGAGTGACGGGTTGTCGCATCCTTGAAGGAGTCTGCCGAGCCAAGAACCACGACCTTCATCCCCTTCTCTTTCGCCTCCAGAGCGATATCGATGTTCACATTGTTGATTCCGGAATGTGAAAAAAGCCACATCGTGTCTCGTGTATCAAATTCATAACCCTTCATGATTTCTCGACCATACCCTTCGGCCCGCTCCAGAAAGAGAAATTGATGTACGCCCATCTCACCCGTTATGCGAGTAAAAAAGGTGAGGGGAAGCTCAATCATTGGATGAAATCCCACAAAACCACCAATCCGTGGATACATCTCTTCGACCGGGATGGTGGCGTGACCACACCCGAACGTATGCACCCATCGACCAGCTGCGATTGAGTCGGCCATCAATTCGGCCGCCGCTTTGATATTATCAAGTTGTGTCTCTTCGATCTTTTCCATCACGCCACGCGCATTGGAAAGCCACTCTAATGCCAGCATAGGTCTCCTCATTCTGAGTTCTTGATTAAATAACCGTTTTCAATATAACGCCTCTCGATACACTGCCTGAATGGAGCAGGCAATTCTCTCATTGGTCCATGGAATGGCGAACCCGTCCCAACAGGAAAAATACAAGCAACAGCAACAGCGGCAAAACGCCCAGTGCCACACGTATCGAAAACAGATCGGCCAATACTCCCACAAACCACGGAAGAATCATTCCACCGGTAAGGCCGATCGTAAGCACCAGGCTGAACGCTGTTCCGGACAGGTGAGCATAACGATCACCGACCAATCCGAGAATGACCGGAAACCCAGCCGCCAACCCCACACCCAATAGAGTGATTCCGGTTATCGCCAACGTCTGGGACGATGCTGCAATCATGAGGATTGCACCCGCCAACGAGATGGAGAGACTGCCATAGAGAATTTTGTAGGAACCGATACTGCCAAGCAGCTTGCCCAATCCGGTACGGGCGACCATCATACCAGCCCAGTAAAACGAAAGGTAGAGGACCGCCCGACTCCCCTTCATTCCGATCTCCTGATCCAGATACGTCGAAGTCCAGCCGCCCATAGTCATCTCCATCCCACTCTGCATGAACAGAATGACACCAAAAAGAAGAAGTGGCTTTTCACGTGTAAGTGCGAGTGCTTCACGAACCGGGAATCCCTCGGCCTGCTTGGGTTCGGGATACCGAACAAGAGCAAAAAAGATCAGGGGAAGGACCATTGTCCCGGCAAGAGCATACATCAGGGCTTCGTAAGTGTAGAGATCCAGCAGGGACCCCAAAAGGAATGGAGTACCGAATGCCCCGACTCCGAAAAAAACACCCAACAGACTCAATCCACCCCCCCGGTTCTCCGGGTAGATATCGGCAACCAGCGAATTCGTACCCCCATTGACCACTCCCCCGCCAAGACCGATCCCGAGGAGAGCGACGACAAGCGCAACCATTCCTCCTGCTTCGGAGATACCGTAGAAACCGAGAGCGATTAGCAGTGCGGAGATCACCAGAATCCAACGGTATCCGAATCGATCTGCCAGGGGACCGAAAAGCACGGACCCGCCAAGCATCCCGAATGTCATTACCATAAAAAGGGATCCCGCCTTGGACATCTCCATCCCGAACTTTACGATGATTGACGGAAGAAGTGCCCCCAGTATGGCCATCACAATTCCGAAAATCAGGATTCCCAGACATGCCGAGGTAAAGGCCAATCGCTTTGCAGCTGTAGACAATGTTTCACTCATCCATTTCCAAATCTTCGTGTTCAACCGCATCGAGCGCCAATTTTCCGGCACCGAGAATACCGGCCTCACCGCCCAATCGCGAGGCAACGATTTGAACTTGTGAAAAGCTCACCGGCTGAGACCATAGAGAGGCCTGACCACGAATCCGACTCATATACCGAGTCGCCGATCCAAAAACGCCTCCACCAAAGATCACTTTTTCGGGATTGAATATACTGATCAAGTTGGCCGTTGCCGCACCCCAGTAACGAATGATCTCACGCATCCAATCCGTTGCAACAGGATCTCCCATCTCTTCGGCCTCAAAAAGTGCCCCCGCTGTCAACTCCTCGAATGGCAATTGAGCCAGCGGTGTTTCAGGTCGCGGGGTATTGGAGAGCCGCTTTCTCATCATCTGTGCAATTCCTGCACCTGAAGCGTGGTATTCAAAATCCCCACAAGGGCTGTACTCCCGTTTGTAAAGTGTGGATAGGGCCATCCATCCAATCGAGCCGGCCACATCGCCTGTTCCACGCAGGATCTGTCCCCCAGTTAAAATTCCCGCACCGATCCCGGTACCGACTGCCAGATAAATCGCATCTGTACAGCCCTGAGCATCACCCCGCCAGAGTTCGCCTAGAATGTAACAAGCCCGATCGTTGTCAATTCGAACCTGCAGCGTTCGGTCACCCACAGCCTCCCGAATTCGATCCCGAATTGGATAGGCCTCCCATCCGTCGATATTCGGAACCCAAGCGGTTCCGTCTTCCGATCGATAGATCCCCGGCACCGACAGTCCCACGGCCTCGACCTGGCTGGAGAG
>JBNJFK010000120.1:0-6946 GCA_051746765.1 Bacteroidota bacterium | reverse complement strand
GATTAGTAATGGATGCGAATAAACAACGTTGACAACCCGACTTCCGGGTTGTGTTTTTATGCCTCACTCTGGGGAGAAACTACAAAAGTTTGATATGAGAATCCTGTGACATCAATCAGGATCGGCAAGAGCCACAGGCAGAACCCGACCATTGTAGAAACGATCTCCATTCGCCAGGAATTCGGCAATGTAGCGTCCCATCTCTGTCGCTGTAACAGGAGCTTCGAAACCGGGAAATGCCTGCTCCAGCATATCGGTCTGGACGGCTCCCAAACAGAGAGCGTTCACATGCACTCCGAGGGTGGAGAGTTCGGCAGCCAAACATTCGGCCAGGACAGATGCACCGCCTTTCGTTGCACTGTAGGCCGATAATCCCGGGAATTTGGCGCTTCCCTGATACCCCCCCATACTGCTGATCATGACAATGTGTGACGGATCTGAAAGGACGGAGAGAAGATCACGGGTGAGTCTGGCTGGCGCCATCAAATTTACCGAAATCTGGTCTTGCCAATCTTGGTCGGTAAGGTCTGAAAATGGCTTGTTGATCAAAAGACCGGCATTGTGGACGATTCCGTTTAGTGCAGGTATCCGACTTTCGATCTGACTTTTGATTCGGTTCAAACCGTCAGGGTGAGACAGATCGGCGTCGACAACGACGCAATCCGTCGCACACTGCCTCGCTGTTTCCAGGAGTGCTTCCCGGTCCCGGGCAGTCAGTGCCAGTGCGTGTCCCATCGAAGCGAGTGCAATAGCCGTCTCTCTTCCAACACCCCGACTCGCTCCGGTTATCAGATAGTGCTTCATGTGATGTTTCTGTTGATGATGTAGTGGTTACGACCGAAGAGTATGGACTCCATCGATGGGAATAAAGGGGAGATTGGTTATATTCGGCAAGCTCGGCGGGAACTCATTCAACGAAGCGACAATCAGCACATATCACATGAAACTCGGCGCGAAACTGCTGCTCAGCTATTCGGCCATTGCACTTCTCGTATTCAGTGTGGGATTTGGATCCTTTCTGTTGAATGAGCACGTCAAAAGGGATCTCCTCCAAGAGAATGAAAAAGGGATCCAGGAATTACAGCTGATTTCGGATTTGGAGTCACAGCTACTCAACAGTCTTATTTTTACACGGAATACCCTGGTCGAGAAGAAACGAAGGGGAGAACTTCGGCCGGATCAATTTCACCTTCTGCATCGAAATTCTGAAGCGGCTGTTCGTGAATCTCTGGCTCACTTGAATCGCCAGTTCGCCCGTTTCCAGGAGCAGGATCCGAATAGTCGTGAAATACGAAGAACACCGGAAATCACCGCTCTCGAAGAGACGTTGACGGGTGCCTTTCGAATCTATCAGTCTCTATTGGAAGAGTTGCTGGAGCTGGACCAGGATGAACTCGAACTGGCCGACGAGATGTTCGACCTGACGGTTGAACCCTATTTTCGTTCCACACTTCTGCCGTTGTTGGACCGCTATCGTCTCCTCCGTGAGGACCTGGTCGAGAACAATCTTGATCATTTTGAGGATCGAGTGGGGGCCAATACACAGTGGATTATCGGTTTGACCAGCTTCGCTCTTTTGCTGGCTGCCGGATTGAGCTTTTGGATGATACGGTACATGATTCACCCTCTTCGCCGTTTGACCGAGGCCGCTGATCGGATCGGATCCGGAAACCTGAGCAACCAAATAGATATTGAAACCGGGGATGAGCTCGAACAGTTGGGCAGCTCATTCAATCGGATGGCGGAGAATTTGAACCGTACCATGGTGACGAAGGAGTACGTCAACAATATCATCCAATCAATGGGAGATATGCTCCTGGTGACCACTCCCGATTTGAAGATGGAGTTGGTCAATCGGCGGTTGACCGGAATCCTTGGCTACGAGGAGGAGGACCTGATCGGACAACCACTCTCGATGCTCTTCGAGCGGGAAGAGTACGACTCAGTGCAGGCTTTTTTGGCTCGTCAGACGCCGGGGCATCTGGAGATTCGGATGAAACGCAAAGACGGCACGTGGGTCCCGGTCAATCTGAACGAGTCCGAACTGTTGGAATCTGCACGACCGAGTAGAAAGCGAGTGTTTGTCTTCAGTGATATCACAACACTCAAAGAGGCAGAAAAGAAAATTCACCAATCTCTCAAAGAGAAAGAGGTTTTACTGGCCGAGATTCATCACCGTGTCAAAAACAATTTGGCGGTCATTTCCGGACTTCTCGAAATGCAGGTTTGGTCACTTTCACAAGAGGACTCGGCAAATATCGATGCATTGAAAGAGAGTCAGTTACGGATTCAATCCATCGCTCTGGTTCATGAATTGCTCTATCAATCCGAGAGCTTTTCGCGCATTGATCTTTCTCAATATATTGACAAGTTATTGCTCGCCATACAGAAGACACACCGTCGAAGCGGTCGTGATATCGAATTGGTTTTGGATCTTGAGGACGTACAGTTGACAATAAATCAGGCGATTCCGGTCTCATTGATACTCAATGAGTTGGTTGTTAATGCCTACAAACATGCATTTGACGGAATGGATCAGGGGAGAGTGACCATTCAGTTATACAGGGAGGAAGAGGGGGTTGTATTGGTCGTGGAAGACAACGGAGTCGGGCTTCCTGATCCGTTCAATCCATTGACGAACAAATCGTTGGGGATGACCCTTGTACGTACGTTGGCCCGTCAAATACATGCAGATCTGGAGTTGGGCAATCACACATCGGGATCTCCGGGTGCACAGTTTGTACTTCGGTTCCGCCCGGAAATGACGACCTGATGGTGCTACGATTCAGTCGGTCACAAATAACCGAACCGTTTGTGTTCGAGATTGCGACCCGAAAAGAATAGAATGCCGTCAAAGTAGAACAGAATCATGAAATCCAAAGATGTCGCTGTTATGAAAATGGAACATGTTGCACTCAACGTATCGGAACCCGTAAAGATGGCTCATTGGTATCGGGATCACATGGGATTGAACATCGTCAAACAGAGCAATGAAGCCCCCTGGATGACGTTTATGGCCGATGACAGTGGACAGATCATGATCGAAATCTACTCCAATCCGTCCGACCAGGTGCCGGACTACGCAGCCATGGATCCGTTGATTCTACACTTGGCGTGGATCTCGGATGATCCGGATAGTGACAGAACCCGACTCGAGAAGGCGGGTGCAACGACCGTGAGTAGTGATCATTTAGCTGACGGATCCCACCTGGTCATGATGCGGGATCCGTGGGGCGTATCACTTCAGCTTTGCAAACGAGCGACTCCGATGTTGCGTTAGTCATTCGGTTCGTCCGGACGCCCGATTGTGGCGAGTATTCCCCCATCGACATAGAGAACCTGTCCGTTCACGAAATCACTGGCGGCCGATGACAGAAAGATGGCTGCGCCTCTTAAATCGTCAGGATGCCCCCATCGACCTGTCGGAGTTCGTTTCAGTATGAACTCATGGAGGGGATGTCCCTCTGTACGGATGGGTTCTGTCTGTTGGGTCGCAAAGTAGCCGGGACCAATTCCATTGACCTGAATATTGTGACGTGCCCACTCGGTAGCCATGGACTTTGTCAACATTTTGAGGCCTCCTTTGGCTGCTGCATATGCCCCGACATTGTCACGGCCCAGTTCGCTCATCATGGAGCAGATATTGATAATTTTTCCATGATTTCGACGGATCATGCCGTCTGCGACCGCCTGTGTGACGACGAATGGCCCCGTAAGATCCACGTCCAATACCTTCCTGAAATCTGCCGGTGACATATCGAGAAGAGGTGTTCGGCGAATAATTCCTGCATTGTTTACCAGGATGTCGATCGAACCTGTTTCCTCCTCTATCGTCTCGACTGCAAGTTGAACGGCGGATTCATCGGTCACATCGAACAGGCTGCCGGACACCGTGAACCCCTCGGATCGGTACGTATCGAGAGCCTTTTCCAGGCGGGTCGGTGTGTGGCCGTTGATCACCAACTCTGCTCCGGCTTCTCCCAACCCACGAGCCATGGCCATGCCCAATCCGTGGGTACCGCCCGTAACAAGTGCCCGTTTTCCGGTCAGATCAAACAGATTATTCATGACTATCTCAGTTCGTTGGGTGCAATGACGTCCATGTCTCCATAATCCAGATTCTCACCACCCATTCCCCAGATGAAGCTGTAGGATCGGGTGCCTGCCCCGGAGTGAATGGACCAGGGAGGAGAGAGGACGGCTTGTCGGTTTTTTAACCAGATGTGACGTGTCTCGCTCGGTGTGCCCAAAAAGTGACAGACAACGGATTCATCCGGTAGATCCAGGTAGAGGTAGACTTCCATGCGTCGATCATGAACATGGGCAGGCATCGTGTTCCATACGCTCCCTGGCTTGAGTGTTGTCATTCCCATTTGAAGCTGACACGTCTCGACCAGTGAATGGACAAGAAACTTGTGAATCACCCGATGATTGGACTCCTCGAGTGAGCCCAGTTCCACGGTCTCGGCCGCCTCTTTTGACACTTTGATTGTCGGACAGGATCGGTGCGCCGGTGTCGAGTTCAGGTAGTAGCAGGGGGACTCTCCATCCCCATCCAGAAATTCGACAGATTCTGTTCCCTTGCCAACATAGAGTGCATCGTGTGATTGAAGAGTATGGACATTACCATCGACCCGGACCGCTCCAGGGCCACCGATATTGATGATTCCCAGCTCTCTTCGTTCAAGGAAGTAGTCGGCTTTTTGCGGTTCGACGGGGTCGAGTACCAGGGGAGAAGAGCCCGGCAGGGCGCCTCCTACCATCATCCGGTCGTAGTGAGTGTACACCCACTGAATGGATTCGTGCGAAAAGAGGGAGTCCAAAAGCATCTCCTTGCGGATCTTCTCTGTAGACCATCCGGAGAAACTCTCGGGGTCTGTAGCAAAACGGGTTGAGTGAAATGTTGGCATGGGGGTCGAATGTGTCAATGTTTGGTCTTTCAATTCCGGTCTCGAAGATACCAAAAATGAGACGGAGTCCCCGAGGTGGATCTGTCGTCTGGTTCTTGTTTTCGAAGAATTTCCTTATTCTCATCGGCACAATAAAGTTTTCACCCTGAATGGAGGGCCATGTCTCCAACGATTTACGCCTTTCTGGCTGTTCTTCCCATTATCACAGCCGGAGTCCTGCTGGTCGGATTTCGCTATCCGGCCCGGATGGTGATGCCGGTCTCGTTTTTGATGACTCTCCTCATCGCCGGAACGGTATGGGGTGTAGATCTGCTGACACTCATCGCTTCCTCCATTCAAGGTCTGTTTGTCACATTCGACATTCTGTATATCATTCTCGGGGCACTTCTGCTTCTCAATCTGCTCACACATTCCGGAGGGGTGGACGTGATTCGCGAGCGATTTGCCGGAATCAGCCGGGATCGACGGGTACAGGTTGTCTTGATTGCCTGGCTGTTCGGATCGTTCCTGGAAGGTGCAGCCGGGTTCGGTACACCGGCTGCCATTGTCGCTCCGCTCCTGTTGGCTCTGGGGTTTCCGGCACTTGCCGCAGTAACGATCGGACTCATGGTGCAGAGCACAGCCGTTACGTTCGGTGCGGTCGGAACGCCCATATTGATCGGGGTTCAAGCCGGAATTGAAAGTCCTGAACTCCTGGAACTTTTGTCGGGACACGAGGGAACTCTGGCCGACTATTTAATGGTGATATCCGGTCAGGTAGCGATCATTCACGCAATCGTGGGAACAGCCATGCCACTCCTGATGGTCATGATGATGACCCGGTTTTTCGGGCATCAGCGATCCTGGCGTGAAGGACTCTCCATACTGCCATTTGCACTCCTGGGAGGCATCTCCTTTACCATCCCCTACATGTTGACCGGTCTTTTTCTGGGTCCTGAATTCCCGACATTGATCGGTGCGTTGACCGGAATGGCTGTAATGGTCCTTGCAGCTACCAAGGGGTGGCTTCTTCCCGACGATGTGTGGGAGTTCGAGACGAAGGATCAGTGGCCTTCCCGGTGGTCGGGAAAACTGACGGCAGAGCGGGCAGGGGATGATCTTGGAGTCCGTTCAGCAGCTTCGCGGCCGTCTCTTCTCAGCTCCTGGACTCCCTATTTGGTGCTCGCACTCCTGCTTGTGCTCAGTCGTCTGAATCAGTTGCCGATCAAGGAGTGGATCACCACCATCACTATCGAATGGCCCACGATCTTCGGCACGGGTGTTACCGCCAGTTCGACACCTCTCTACCTGCCCGGAACCGTTCTTGTCATCTCCTGCCTGTTGGTAATAATTCTGCACCGGATGAAATGGAACGAGGTTCGTCCGGCACTCTTCGAGAGTGGGAAAATGCTGGTCGGAGCCGGTTTTGTACTAGTTTTTACCGTACCGATGGTCCGCATCTACATCAACTCCGGTATGAACGAAGCCGGCCTCACCAGCATGCCGATCATCATGGCCGAGTGGGTAGCCCATCACGTTGGAAGCGTCTACCCACTTTTTGCCTCTTCGATCGGCGCTCTCGGGGCGTTCATTGCCGGAAGCAATACGATCAGCAACCTGATGTTCAGCCTCTTCCAGTTCGGCGTTGCCGAGTCTCTCGGCATGCCGACCACACTCCTGATTTCACTTGGAGCAGTAGGTGCAGCCGCCGGCAATATGATTGCCATTCATAATGTGGTGGCCGCTTCTGCGACGGTAGGACTCTTGGGAAGAGAGGGAGATATCCTCCGTTTGACCATTTTACCCACCTTCTACTACGTCCTGTTCAGCGGAGCCTTGGGATGGATCGCAGTCCACTGGATAGGGGTGACAGACCTGTTGATGTAGAGAATCGGGCCGAACCGATCAGACAGGCAGGTCGACGTGCATGAGCGTCAGCCGGGAGAGACAGACGGTTTGGCCACCACTGTCTTGAATTTCCGTATCCCAGACTTGGGTTCGACGTCCACGGTGACGGGGACGAGCTGTAGCCGTTACATATTCCCCTTCACGTACGG
>JBNJFK010000119.1:5628-7012 GCA_051746765.1 Bacteroidota bacterium | reverse complement strand
GTATAGATATCGCCGGGTCTCAGTACATCAAAAAAGAGGTCTTCCAATGGAAGTACCGGGTCGGCACCTCCAAAATCGACCATCACCGGAATGTCTGCAACATTTCCGGCTTCGACGGCAAGCTCATACGGTTCCCACTCGTGGCCCGAATAGTGAGCGACCTTGACCCCGACCACATGCTCGGGAAATTGGTTGGCAACCAAGCCCGTCATTTTGGGATCCATGTCGTTTACGTTCTGCTCGTGTGGAACTGTCCCCCGCATCCCTTCGCCTACGATGTTCAGAAAGGAGAGTACCCGTGTTTGGGATCGATCGATCACCTGCTCCTTGAACAGTCGGAAATTACGCCAGCCGGCTCCTCCGACATCCACAGCTGTCGTTACACCCGCTCGGAAAGTGAATCCGTCCGGAGGAAGTGCCGTGAAACTGTTGCTTAAATACCGGTGTGGTACGGTACCATGAAAGTGGTGCCCGTGAATGTCAATCAACCCGGGAGTCACAATCTTCCCACTTGCATCGATGACACGTTCGGCACTCGACTCGGAAATGGAAGACGCAACGCGAGCAATCTCACCATCCTGGATCGCCACATCCATCACCTCATCGATCCCGTTCCGGGCATCCATGACATGTCCACCCTTGATCAGGATATCATAATCTTGTGCAAAAGCAGCAGACCCGGATATCAAAAGGATGGTCAAAATTCGGAGCAGGGACCCTGCAAATCTACGTACCGGATGTTTCAAATGACTGTTCATTCTTTTTCTCATGTTATTCTCTATCAACTTGATGGTAATTGACTCCGAATCAGCTGTCAATGTCCGGAAAGTTAATCTTCCCGGGACAATTCGACATTACTCATTCAGAGCAGCGATGCAGTCGATCTCGATGATGGAATCACCGGGTATTCCTGCGTAGGTTGCCACTGTAGATCGCACGGGTGGATTCTCGCCGAACCGACCCCGATACATCTCATTCATGGCAGAAAAATCATTCAGATCGTCCAGAAACACGGTTACTTTCAAGACTCGATGAATTGAAGAACCTGCTTCTTCGAGATCGGCTTCGATTCGATCCAGCACCTGTTTGGTTGCTTCTTGAATATCTTTGACACCACGAGCGCCTTTGCCCGACAAATATACCAGGCCATTGTGGACTACGGTTCCGGACATGAGCGGTCCTTGTTCCTGTTCCAGTTCCTCGTCTTCCTTCAATGGAGTGTATTGAATTGATTGATCCATGATAACCTCGATTGTTCGTTTCTACTGATGGTTTAATGCGTTGTGTTGATCGAATCGTATCTCAGCGTGCTGCGATACAGTCCATTTCGACCAGTGAATTTCCAGGGATACCTCCATAACAGGAGACCGTGGTTCGCGCAGGC
>JBNJFK010000119.1:0-5618 GCA_051746765.1 Bacteroidota bacterium | reverse complement strand
ACCAAACCGCCCCCGATACGCCTCGTTCATCCCTTGGTAATCACGGAGATTGTTCAAGTAGACATTGATGTGCAGTGCCCGATCCATTGACGATCCAGCCCGTTCGAGTTCCTCTTCAATCTTGTCCAACACCTTTTCCGTGTGAACTTTGATATCTCCTTCCTCGTGCTCCCCTTTTCCGGCTACAAACACAAACCCGTCATGGACGGTTGCTCCCGAGAAGAGTGGAACCGGGTCCTGGTCCTGGCCCAGGTCCGGATACTTTTCGATCATACCCGTTCGAGCGTTCGCTCGATACACCGTCGCAGCATTCACTTTGGAAGCACCAAACAGGGATGCCCCTCCTGCCATCAGCGATGTGAATAGAGTCCGGATGGCATCTTTCCGGCTCGTAGACTTCAAAAAATGTTTCATGATTGCCTCTTCTTTTCATGGAAGAGACATTCCGACGGAATGTCTCTATTTAGCTGCAATACAGTCGATCTCGAGCAGGGATCCGCCCGGGATGCCGCCGTAAGTAGCAACCGTGGTTCTCGCTGGAGGATTGTCTCCAAATCGACCTCTATACGCTTCATTCATCCCTTCGTAATCCCGCAGGTTTCGAAGAAAGACCGTCACTTTAAGTGCGTGATCCATGGACGTACCTGCACGTTCGAGCTGACGTTCGATGGTATCAAGCACATTCTTCGTTGCCACCTGGATATCCCGCTCGTCGTGATCTCCCATCCCCTTGACGAAAACGAAATTTTCGTGTGTTGTAAACTGTGATATAAGGGGTTGTCCGGCGCTCGTGAATTCGATCTCACCCACACCTTTCTCGGGTGAAGACGTTCTGGAGTCGGCTGCCTGTGCCACTCCAAACAGACCGGCTCCGGCCGTTACGGCACCTGTCAGCAGTGTTTTCAACATGGATCGACGACTCTGCTGCCCGTCATGTTTCGTTTCTCTGTTCGTCATCATCATTACCTCTGGTTAAAATGAATCCGGAAGGGATGCCTCCCCATCCGGATTGCATGGTTGAAACGTTAGACTCTCAATGATATACAATGAATTACTCGTTCCAGAGCGGAGCAGCCAGTCCATTCAGATCGTAAACTACACGTCCTTCACGAACTGTAAGCTCGGTTTGAAGTTTGCTCGTTCCCGGCATCAACAACTCGTTGGAATCGAGATATCCGAACTCGCCTTCATGGTAACTGAAAATCGCCAAATCCGCGACGGCTCCCTCGCTCAGGTGACCGAGATCTTCACGTTGAATGACCTGTGCCGGCTTCCATGTGGATGCTTCGAATGCGTCGGGAAGTGACATCCCCATGTTGTGCATTTTGGAGACGACATTGAGCATGTCCTTCATCCCGTCGTTCATGCTTCCCACGTGTATGTCCGTACTGATGACATCCGGCCAGAGCCCTTGTTCGATAGCAGGAACAGCAATCGGATAGAAGAAACTTCCCCCTCCGTGACCAACATCAAATATAATTCCTCGCTCCTGTGCTTCCAGCATTCCCGGACGCAGATCACCATTCTCGTCTACAACTGCCTGGCGACCGGATCCGGCTTGATCGGCATCAAGCTGTCCACCAAAAGCATGTGTATAGATGTCGCCGGGTCGGAAAACGTCAAAGAAGAGTGTGCGAAGCGAAAGAGCCGGTTCTGCACCTCCAAAATCGACCATCACCGGAATATCGGCCATCTCGGCAGCTTCGACCGCTCTTTTGTACGGTTCCCAATCGTGTCCTCTGTAGTGGGCAATCTTTACACCAACGATTTCGGGAAACTGATTGGCAACCAGCCCGGTCATCTTCGGATCCATATCATTCATATTTTGCTCGCGAAGACCACTCATGCCGTCTCCGACGATGTTGATGAATGCCAGTACCCGTGTATCTACCCGATCAATGACTTGATCCTTGAAGTGCCGGAAATTTTTCCATCCGGCTCCCCCGACATCGACCACGGTCGTCACACCCGCACGAAATGTAAATCCGTCCGGCGGCAGTGCAGAGAATCCGTTGCTGTAAGACCGATAGGGCTCTGTTCCGTAGTAGTTATGCGAATGGATATCGATCAGGCCCGGTGTGACATAGTGTCCGGAGGCGTCGACAACCTGCTCGGCCGAAGATTCCGGAATATTACTCGCTACACGGGCGATCTCGCCGTCATGAATGGCAACATCCATGACTTCATTGATTCCATTTCTGGCATCGATCACGTGACCATTCTTGATCACCATGTCGTAATCCTGTGCGGCAACATCTTGAGGTGTGGCGGCGAGCATTGCCAGCAGCAAAGCTCCCATCGCCAAACGACTCAATAGTCCAATCACCGTTCCTGACTGTCGGTTTGATCTACGATTCATCTTCATCCTGTGGTTTGTTCGTTTGTCTGTTTAGTTCGCTTCAAAACGTTCGGCAGCGAGTCCGTTGAGATCCCATACCACCTCTCCGGCACGGAGAGTCAGTTCTGCAACCAGTTTTTCGCTTCCGTCTTTGCGAAGATCCGAAGAATCAATAAAACCAAAAGAGCCTCTCTCCAGACGGAGAATCGCGAGGTCCGCTTCTGTACCTTCAGTAAGGTGCCCCAGATCTTCCCGGGAAAGAACTTGTGCCGGTTTCCATGTGGATGCTTCAATTACCTCATACAGAGTCATCCCCAGATCCAAAAACTTGGACATGACGTTTGTCATGTTCTTCATCCCGGTGTTCATACTGGATCCGTACTGATCCGTGCTTATGGTCGTCGGTTTGAATCCTTGCTCCATAGCCGGTATCGCCTGATTATAGAAGAAACTTCCGGCACCGTGCCCCACATCAAAGATGATTCCGCGATCGATCGCATCCTGTATAAAAGGTCGAAGCTGAAAGGATTCGTCGACGATCGCCTGGCGACCGGATCCGACTTGATCGGCATCGTGTTGCCCGCCGAATGCGTGTGTATAGATGTCACCGGGTCTCAATTTCTCCATAAACAGTGTTTTCAGTGGCAATGGTGGAGTAGCTCCGCCAAAATCGATCATGACGGGAAGTCCCGCCAACTCACCGGCACGAGTCGCACGTTCCACAGGCTCCCATTCATGACCACTGTAGTGCGCCAGTTTGATGCCAACGATATGTTCAGGAAACTGTCGCGCTCGCTCGGCTGCCATTTCGGGATCCATATTGCCCGTGCTCTGAACATAGGGTGTTCCCTTCTGCCCATACTTTACAATTTGTAAAAAAGAGAGCACGCGTGTTTTGGAGCGGTCAATGACCCGGTCCTTGAAAGTCATGAAATCGATCCAACCCGAACCGCCCACATCGACGACGGTGGTCACTCCCGAACGAAATGTGAATCCATCCGGAGCCAACGCGTTGAAACCGTCACTTGTTCGTTCGTAATCCGTTCCCCAAAAACTGTGGACATGAAGGTCGATCAGCCCGGGAGCGACTACAAGTCCGGTTGCATCAATGACCCGCTCTGCATCCAGTCCGGAGAGATCTTCCCCTACTCTGAAAATTCTGTCGTCCAAAACGGCGACATCCATCTGCCGGTCGATTTCGTTGGCCGGATCAATGACATGCCCACCCTGGATGAGCAAGTCCACGGATTGTGCATTGAGTCCTGCAGGAAACAGCAGGATCAACAGAACAATCCAGGGAACCTGCCTTCGACTGCAGAAAAGCCTTCTATTTCTCCAATCAGGCAAGTGATGCCTCCAACTCTTCCCGAATTCGTCGTCCGACCACATCGGCTTCTTCCGCTCTCATCATGGCCACATTCACATAGACGTCGTCTCTCCCGCCGGCCGCTTCAATGGACGGGTGTCCGTTGCGCAATGCCTGGATCATCTCTCCATACGAAATTGGATAATTCGTCTCTTCCCACGTAATCCGACAGCCCGGAAACACGTTGGAAGGGCCTTCAGGAATGACTTGCTCTGCTTGCACTTCCGGCAAGTCCGTTACACGTCCCTGTATGGTCTCGACCCGTTGTAGCCAATCGGCCCATTCTGCCTCATGATCCTTGGTCAAATAGATCTCGAGTGCAACCATCATCCCGACAATCTCCTCCTTGTTCACCTTCAACCCGCGTCCGATCGAGTTTCCATAAGGAAGGTGGTTCAAACGAGCAGCTTCGATCAGATCTTTACGACCAAAAAGAAGACCTGCGCTCTGAGGACCCCGGATTCCTTTTCCTCCGGAAAACGTCACCAGATCAAAACCCATTTGAGAATACTTGAAGAGGTTCTCTTTGGGAGGAACATCCGCCGCACAATCGATAAATGTTGGAATATTGTTTCGTTGACTAACTTCCAGAAATTCTTCGTGGCTCATCACATGCTCCCGAGCCGCGTTGAAATGGAGTGCCATCACGGTATTTTCATTGATTTTCCGCTCCATGTCACGAATCGAATCGACCTCCACAATCTTGACACCGCAATTACGAACGGCATGATCATAGCCGAAACGGTGAGTCGACTGCATAATCACTTCGAGCTGGGGACCCGGCAAATTGGGAAGTTCCTGGATTTTCTCCTGATCCGTACCGGTGATAACTCCGGCCGTCCCCAATGTCAGTGCAGATGCCGCACCCGAGGTTACCATGGCACCCTCGCACTCCAGCATCTCCGCAATTCGGGCTCCTACCTTGTCCATCAATTCCGGAAGTGATACATAGGTTTGGGCAGCAAAATTGATCGCTTCAACGACTTCCGGTTCCATCAACGATCCGGTCAGAGTCGTAAAAGTACCGCGCGCGTTGATCAACGTTCGCACACCGATTTCAGTCAGAAAATCCCTCTGATATCGGGGACGAATCAATCTGGCGCCGGTTGCCGTTTTTGTCAGCTCATGACCCGCTACCGTACCGGCAACCGGAACGGCAGCCAACCATTTGAGAAGTTCTTTTCTGGATATCATGGATTGCCTCAATCTTGTTGTGTGGTTCGGCTATACAATTCGGCGAAACAAAAACGATGAAAGCCCTTTTTTATACGAAGGTCAGAATACAAAACCAACCGTTGATTCTCAATTACAGCTTCAAATCAAGACATGTATAGACCGTGAACAAAAAAGGGAGCGCGAACCGGTATGCCCGGTCTCATCGCTCCCTTCATTTTGATATGAACAGTGAACAGCAGAAGAATCTCATCACCTGCCGTTCAAGTTCCTAATTATTGGGGTTTTCCGGATCCCACCAAACCGTACTCATCAGATCATTTCCGACCCCTTGCCGCTGCAAGGCTTCGTTGAAATTATCCTCATTCAGGTTTTCTTCGGAGTCCGGAACGATGTTCCGTCTCGGAATTCGACCACCTGTAATGTTGCCTGGATAATTGGTCGGTACGAGCGCGGGGTAACCGGTTCGACGCCAGTTGGCGAAGATCTCGTAGAAATCCAGAAAGAGCGACGTCCACTTCTGAACACTGATCTGTTCGAGTCGTTCGTCAAACGATCCGGCCGCATTGTATGGATTGTCCACCAGATACTGATCGATATCCGCTTCCGCGATAACGCCCTCATCTCCAAACAGAGCCCAGTGCCGCATGCCGGCACGAACCGCACTGTTGTAGTGGTCGGTTTCGCTACCCGTATGCCATCCGCGAAGAGAGCTCTGGTTCGTGGACGCCGTCGTGCGCG
>JBNJFK010000118.1:0-7018 GCA_051746765.1 Bacteroidota bacterium | reverse complement strand
GAGTCGGGATCATCCACATACCCGAAGTGGGTGATGTGGTCCCCGAATCGCCGCCACGCCTTTTCAAACTCCTCCGGTTTCTCGTGCTGGCTGTCTCCGGCAAGGATCAGATCAAATTTCAATTCGATATCGTTCAACCGGTTCAGCACCCGGAAAAACATGGCCGGATTCCGGTCAAACTGCCACCGTTGATTCCAGACGATGACCGGGTGTTCATTTTGACTCCGCGTGTCGGGATGCTGATCAAATGTGGACAAGTCGAGGCCGGGGTGCATGACAACACTCTTCTCCCGAATATGGTCGACCATTCGGTCGCTGTGATCATCCGGAAATTGATCCAAAAAATCCGGCAGAGCCTGCAACAGATCCTGACGATGAAACTCCGAAGAGAAGAGAATACGATCGGCTACCAGCATGCTCAGGTAGTTGATGTAGCAGTACGTAATATCCCGCTCCTCTCCCTCGGGCATTGGCATGGTCAACTGATTCTCGTGCATGTAGAGAATCTTGGGCGTGTGGGCAGATCGGGGATTGGTTAATGCCAGGAATGCCGGCAAATTTGTCATGCTGCTGATCAGAAGCAGATCAATCGGTTCACGAACCTGACTGCTGATCTCGGCCAGAGTCACCGACTCTCCATGCATTCTCCACTTGGATCCACGGTAGTTGAGTTTGACCGGAAAGATTCGATGACGGGAGTGCGCCTCCAAACCCGTCAAAAAAGCTTTATGTGACCCACTGTAGTAGGGTTCAACGGCAAGGATGTTCATTCGATCTCCATTCTCCCGGGGTCGGCCCTCGGGCCAACCGTTCTGTACCTGAATTTCCAGCAACCGGATCTGTCGGTCAGATCACGGCGTCCCGAATCGACGGGCAATATCATCCATCGAAAGGTAATAGAGCGTCTTCTTTCCAAAGGGGTCTTCATAGGGTTCCTCACAGGCGAAGAGCTGATCCATCAGATGCTCCATTTCTGCCTCCTCCAACCGCCGACCGACTTCGATCGATGCCCGTGATGCGAAGGCGGCGGCCACTTTCCGGCGAGCATCCAGATCAACGGCCCGATCCAACTCACGATACGACTGCAGAATCTGAGGTACAACCTGCTGCTCGTCTCCGACACCGATGTCCGAAGGGACTCCTTGAACCATGACGGTGTGGCCACTCATCAACTGAATCGAAAAACCCATTTGATTCATCAGGGGAGCCAGCTCCTTCAAAAGCGCAAAATCACTGGCAGAGAGTTGGATGGTATGCGAAAACAGGAGCTGTTGCGTACCCGGAATGGCCATCTCTGTGGCGAGGAGAGCCTTTTCGAAAAGAATTCTCATGTGCGCACGCTTCTGATGCACGATGCAGAGACCGCTTCGGGTCTGACTCAAAATGTACCGTTGATGCAATTGCCAAAACACGTTGGGGGATTCTTCTCCTCCCCCCTTTCGTATGGCTCCGGACTGAAACTGCAGGCGTTTCGCCTTCTGCGATTCATCCTCACCTGATTCCAAAAAATTGATTCGGGACGGGAACTCCACATTGGATGGTCCGTCACCCCGTGGATTCTCACGAGGCCGGGGTACACTCTGCTGCAGAAATTCCATCGTCTTCCCGTCTCCGCCGTGGGTCCGTTCACGCTCGCGAATTACCCCTTCCAGCTGTCCCGGCCGAAAGGCTCTGCTCAACTCCGATCGAATGGGTTCCTCACTCTGATCCGGCACGTTGAGATAGTGAAAAAGGGCGTGCTTGACGACCGAGCGGGTGAGCTGTACCACACTCTTTTCGTCCTTGAATTTTACTTCCAGTTTGGCTGGATGCACATTTACATCGACCCGGGAGGGGCTGGTCTCCAGGAAAAGTGCAAAAAAGGGATAGGATCGATCCCCCGTCGCCTTCTCGTAGAGCGAGAGGATCAGGTGAGTGAGGTAGCGGTGGCGGACCGGGCGACCATTGACAAACAGAAACTGCTCTCCGCGACTTCGTTTTGCCAGTGCCGGGTCCGAAAGCAAGCCGTGTATGGTAAGCGTCGACGTCTCTTCACGAAACGGTATCAGACTCTGTCTATAGGAGGATCCGAACAGCTGGATCACCCGTTCCTGAAGATCTCCTGCCGGAAGGTCCCACAGCCGCTCCC
Source organism: Bacteroidota bacterium (assembly GCA_051746765.1). GTDB lineage: Bacteria > Bacteroidota > Rhodothermia > Balneolales > Balneolaceae > JBBEBE01. Next base: position 4,890 of record JBNJFK010000118.1, on the reverse strand, counting down.
CGTCCGACTCCAGCGAAAAGCGGATCTCCGGGTGAGCCAGAGCCGCTGCCTGAGTCGATCGAACAATGTGCCTGAGTTCGGTTGCATCGGTTTTGAGAAACTGTCGGCGTGCGGGCACGTTGTAAAAAAGTCTTCGAACAAGCACACGGGTTCCGGGAGGGACAGGCGCCGGTTCCAGTGCACGCTCTTCCCCGCCCTCGATATGGTAATACACGCCACTCTTCTCCTCGTGTTTCCGACTCTTGACCTCCACATCGGCAATACTGGCGATGGATGCCATCGCCTCACCACGAAATCCGAGAGTGGCAATCCGGAACAGATCCTCTACCTGTTTAACTTTGGACGTCGCGTGCTGTTCGAAACAGAGCGGCAGATCCTCCATCCCCATACCGGCTCCGTTGTCCACAACCTGAATCAACTGACGCCCGGCCTTTTCGATGGAAACAGACACCTCCGTCGCACCGGCATCGATTGCATTGTCCAACAGTTCCCGAACCACCGAAGCGGGACGTTCGACCACCTCCCCGGCTGCAATCTTGTTCGCCAGTTCCGGTGGCATACGGTTGATTATCGACTCCAATCGACTCCTCCTTCTACCAAATTACCATCCTTCCGTTTCTGTCGGGTCGAACCGGAGCCTACAACCGGGAAATCACCCAAAAAACAAAAAACAGAAGTCCGGCATAGACCAGTATACGTCGCGACTGACCCTCGTGGCGGGCACGATCCGGTCGCTCGATCCGGATTCGTTCCGAACGAGGCAACTCCTTCTCCGGTTTGTGGAAGCGGAGCGGCAATTCGAATTGTTTGGGCTTGGGACGATGTCCGAACATCGGCTTGATCATATCACCCTCTCTCCGTGTCTGATTCTGAGTTGAGTACCCATCTGCAAATCAACGGACTCCGGGAACATCTGTATCCATCCGATTGCAGAATATCAATTATCAATGCAGAAATATACTCAATGAACACCCCAAAGTTTAGTCAGGGTTCCCGATGAAAGGAGATCCCGGGGATCCTGTGCATAAATGACCATAAATCGCTATTTTAACCGGGATTTTAAACCTTAAAAAGTGCGCACATATGAGCTTTGACAAACTGAATACACCCGATACCGGCGACGTCATCGAAAAGAAGTCCGATGGTACGCTCAATGTCGGTGATCAACCCATTATCCCCTTTATCGAGGGAGACGGAATTGGCGTTGACATCTCACCTACCATGAAAAAAGTACTCGATTCCGCAGTTGAAAAAGCGTATGGCGGAAAGAAGAAAATCAATTGGTTCGAAGTTTATGCTGGCGAAAAAGCCGTTGACTTCTACGGAAACGATGACTGGCTTCCGACCGATACCCTCAACGCATTCGAGCAGTACAAAGTCGGTATCAAAGGGCCGTTGACCACACCGGTCGGTGGCGGTTTTCGCTCTCTGAATGTCGCCATTCGTCAAAAGCTGGACCTCTACGCATGTGTGCGCCCGGTTAAATACTTCACGGGTACTCCCAGCCCGGTTCGCGAACCGGAAAAAACCGACATGGTCATCTTCCGTGAAAACACGGAAGACATCTATGCAGGAATCGAATATCAGACCGGCACAGATGAGAACACAAAGCTGAAAAAATTCCTCATCGATGAGTTGGGTGTCAAAAACATCCGTTTCCCGGAAACGTCCTCCCTCGGTATCAAGCCGATCTCCATTGAAGGAACTGAACGGCTGGTACGTTCGGCTATCGAGTATGCGATCCAGCAAGGTCGCAAGAGTGTAACCCTCGTACACAAGGGGAACATTATGAAGTTTACCGAAGGGAGTTTCAAAAACTGGGGTTACGAATTGGCCAAACGGGAATACGATGCCAAAGAGATCGGTGGTGGTCCCTGGTGTGAACTCCCCAATGGACTCGTGATCAAGGATGTCATTGCCGACGCCTTCCTCCAGCAGATTCTCACGCGTCCGGACGAGTATGATGTCATCGCCACCATGAACTTGAACGGAGATTACGTCTCGGATGCCCTCGCGGCCTGTGTTGGCGGAATCGGAATTGCACCGGGTGCCAACATCAATTACGAGAGCGGAATTGCCGTCTTTGAAGCGACTCACGGAACGGCTCCGAAGTACGCCGGACAAGACAAGGTAAACCCGGGTTCACTGATTCTCTCCGGAGTCATGATGCTTCGTCACTTGGGATGGCAGGAAGCTGCAGACCTGATCGAATCCGGCATCGAGAAAGCGATCTCCAACAAGCGGGTAACCTACGACTTCGAACGACTGATGGAAGGTGCTACCCTTTTGAAGTGTTCCGAGTTCGGGGACGAGATCATCGCAGGCATGTGATCACTATCTCGATCCTTACAGGACAGATAAAAAAAGGCGCCTCCCGATCGGGGGCGCCTTTTATTTTATCTGAGAATCCGGGAGAGTCCATTCTCTCCGATGTTCATACACCTGTGTGTTGGCGGGTCAATCGAGGCGCGGGGTGGACACGAATACTCCTTGAACTTCGGTTCTATTCGGATCCAGTATCAAACAGCTCTTCTACAGGCAGGGATTCCAGGTTTGATTGCAGCTGGCCACTCACGTTCTCTGCGGAAATTCTGGCCTCCACAACATGAACCACGGCTTCGGTCCATTCATCTGTATCATCCAATTTACTGGAACGCCAGGTGACATCCGACAAATCCAGGTTGGATACAGCCGATCGAAGAGATGCACTCAGAGATCCGGCCCCGGTCCACTGTGAGGACAATCTATCCGACTCCTCGTTCAGTGCCCGATCAATACGGTATCGAAGACCCTCAAGCGCCTGTTCTTGTGCAAGTTCGTAGGACCGTTCTTCGGTCGATGCGATGGCCCGGCCATATCCGACCCATTCTCCGTTGGCCATTTCACCCTCGATATCGGGTTCAAACCACTCCGGATAGATCTCTTTACCGGACGGTTCACGCTCTTCTGTCTCCACTTCATTACTCGACTCCGGTACCGGTTCGCTCGTCGCACACGACAGCGTTCCACCTGCCAGAAGCAAGCCCGCCAAACCCACGATTCCGATCGATTTCAATCTACTCCTCCGTATTACTCTTCTGTTTCAATGATCACATGTGCCGAAACACCATCCGGCGTCTCGATCTTCAACCTCAACAACTCTTCGTTGGAGATGGCTCGTCGTATGACCGACGCTGCATGGCCCAGGGAACGCAACGGAGTTCCATTGACCTCAAGAAGTTGAACGTCCGGACGCAACCCTCTGTTCCAGGCTTGTGTGCCCGGCAGCACCCGACTCACAAACAGCCGGGGGCGATCTCCGTCTCCGGTGTCCGGATGCTCCAACAGTGAAAACCCGGGTTCGAAGTGAATCTCTTCGATTTCGGGTTCGTCCGGACGGTTCGACGATTCATCCGACTCTTCAGGACGTTCGAGCTCCTGAAGTGTCACCTCTACGCGCATGACACGGCCATCCCGCCAAATACTCAACTCTACTTCATCGCCCGGACGAAAAAGGGCCACCTTCTCCTGCAACTGATTTGCTTCATTCACATCCTGACCGTTGACCTGAAGTACCACATCTCTTCGTTGCAGTCCTGCCATACTCGCGCCACCACCGGGAAGTACTTGTGAAACCATCACCCCCACAATCTCGTCGATGCCCAAATCACGCGCAATCGCATGATTCACCGACTCAATAGTGACCCCCAGCATTCCACGTCTCGTCTCACCAAACTCGATGAGGTCCCGGGCTACCTTGACAGCCAAATTTACGGGCACCGCAAATCCGTACCCCTGATACGTTCCGCTCTGTGTCGCGATTGCCGTGTTGATCCCGATCAATTCGTTTTGTGAATTGACAAGTGCTCCTCCGGAATTTCCACGATTGATCGCCGCATCCGTCTGGATGAAACTCTCGATACGCAGCGCATCATTGATGATTTGCACATCCCGTCCGAGTGCACTCACAATTCCTGCCGTTACCGTCGACCGGAGTCGAAACGGGTTCCCGATGGCAAGTACCCACTCCCCGATACGAACCTGGTCAGAATCTCCAATAATGATCGGTTCCAGCTGGTCGGCATCGATACGCAACACGGCCAAATCCGTACTGGGGTCCGATCCGACCAGACGTGCGGGATAACTCCGTTTGTCGGCGAGTGTGACCTGAATGCCGTTTCTCACGGCAGCATCCACGACATGATGATTGGTCAGAATGTATCCGTCTTCATTCAATACGACGCCCGAACCCGCCATTCGTGCACGCTGCGGCATCAAACGGTCCCAAAGTCCCGGATCTTCATCCACACCTTCCGACTCTCCACTTCGACGTTCCATCTGAACCGTTGTCTCGATAAAGACGACGGAGGGAGTCACTTCTCTTGCAATTCGGTCAAAGCGAACCGATCGACCCTCCTCTCCGAAATCTTCCCCGCCATCCGTAATACGTGCCCGTGTCAATTCGGTCACACGAACTTCGGCACGGTCCTCGTCACTCGACGGAATCCCCGAAAACCACATACCGAGCACAACGCCGGCAAGCAGCAGGATCACTCCCCACAATATCTGTTCTCGTCGTTTACTCATTTAAATATCTGTTCAAAAATAAGATCCGATTTCCGGGGTCGAATTCCCTCCAAATGATAACCAAAATAACGGTCGAGTGCCTGAACCAGACTCCGTACTTCTGCAGGGCTCAATCCGAGGGAAAAGAGCCGGCGATTTCCCTTCTCGATTGCATGACGCAAAAACGTCTGCTGAAGAGCTGTCAGGCTAACGGCATGGGTCGTCTCCGCTACATGCGACAGACGGCCACTTTCGATATTTAGAAACCCCTCCATCCCGTCCGACAACTGATCATCTACCTGCATCTCCAATCCACTCAACTGAACCAATCGAAGTTGCAAATAT
>JBNJFK010000117.1:0-7026 GCA_051746765.1 Bacteroidota bacterium | reverse complement strand
CGCCCCGAACCCCCGAACCGCCTCCGATATGAGGAAGGCGCGATCTCCGGTCTCTGCTTTCAAAGCAGTCGGATGAAACTGAATGAAATGCATGGAGTCGATCCGGGCCTTGGCCCGATGAGCCATAGCCACACCATCACCGGTCGCAACCACCGGATTGGTCGTCAAATCGTAGACCTGACCTGCTCCCCCGGATGCCAGGATGGTTGCCCGTGCTTCCATGGGGCGTACCCGATTCTCCTTCAGGTCCATCACATAGACACCGTAACAAGTGATGTCGTCCCGATGTCGTGTTACTTTCTCCCCGAAGTGGTGTTGCGTGATCAGATCTACGGCAAAGTGATACTCAAGGATCTCAATATTGGGCAGGGACTTCGCTCTTCGGAGCAGCGATTGCTGAATCTGATATCCCGTTAAATCCTTATAGTGGAGAATGCGACGAGCAGAGTGAGCACCTTCCATCCCCAAATGAAATTTTCCACCCTCGTCCCGGTCAAACTGCGTACCCATTTCCACCATCTCTGCGAGACGATCCGGACCCTCCCGGACCACCATCTCGACGACCTCACGGTCACACCGTCCGTCGCCGGCAACCAACGTATCCTGAATATGCTTCTCGAAATCATCATTCTCGAAATCCGTCACTACTGCGATCCCGCCCTGAGCATAGCGTGTGTTGCTCTCGACCACCTCCCCCTTGCTCAGAAGGGTAACGGTTCGATCCGGCCTTGAACTGGCCATCTTGACTGCAAAACTGAGCCCTGCAACCCCCATTCCAATAACCAAATAATCGGTGCGCAATGTTTGAACATTCATGGGGGAGAACGATTTTTCGTAATTTCTTTGTTATGGAGGCACTGCCCCGCCTGCAGGGATACTCTCGCAATTGTTGTATCTTCGGGAAACGGGACTGATAAAATAAAACAAAATCAGACAGGAGATCATGATGAAAAAAACGATCCTCACACTAGGAACACTTATGGTGTTGATGCTGACTACATCTGCACTCCAGGCGCAGGACCGCGCATCCAACAGTGAGCTGGGAATCATCGTCGGGGAACCGACAGGACTCAGCGCCAAATTCTGGACTGGAAACAACACAGCTTTCGACTTGGGACTCGCGTGGTCTTTCAGCGGTCAGGGCTCCATGCATGTTCACTCCAGCTATTTGATTCACAAAACCATCGAAAACAATCCGGACCTGGCGCTCTATTACGGAATCGGTGCCCGTCTTCTTATGGAATCCGATCCAAAAGTGGGTGCGCGCATTCCTCTCGGACTTCAGTATCTGATACCGGACAGCAGGCTCTCTCTTTTCTTTGAGTTGGCGCCCATGCTCAACCTGATTCCGGAAACAGATTTTGATATTAACGGGGGGCTCGGACTACGCTACTTCTTCTAACCCTTCCATTGCACCCGATCGAACAGATGATCAACGGCATTCCGGCTAGCGTTCGGAATGCCACTCGGGTGCTCCACACTATCCAGCCTCGGACCGTAGCCGGTCGATCTCCCGCTCCAATTCATCGAGATCCTCTTCCCGTTTCGAAAGGTCGTTTTCCGCCTTCTCTACCCGTTCTCGAACACCGGCCAATAACGAATCCCCTCCTTTTCCGGATGGCTTGAAATAGGAGAGAGACTCCTTCATCTGAATCAGTTCACTTTCAAGCTTGCCAATCTCTCGACGCAATCTCTGAGCATTCCGTTGTTTTTTCTGAATCTCTTTCAGCTCTTTTTCGGAGACATCGGCGACATCGGTGTGGCCAAGCACCTTTGCAGCTGATTTCATGGCTCGCTGACGCTCATAGATCTCGTCACAGACCTCACGATACTCTTTCCACAGTTCATTCTTGAACTTGATGGGGACATATCCTGCATTCTTGAATTTCTCCTGAAGAGGTTTGGCCAACCGAACAGCCTCTTCCGGGTCATCATGTCCGGTCAGTTCCCGAAGAGCAGACAGCACGTCCCGCTTCTCTTCCAAATTCTCTTTTTGCTCTTTCCGAACGTCTTTGAAATGATCCCTGCGACGATCATAGAAATGATCCATCGCTCCCTTGAACTGCTTCCAGACTTTGCCGGACATCCGCTTGGGGACCGGACCGGTCTGCTTCCACTTCTTCATCAATTTCTGATACGCATTGTGCGTCTTGTCCCACTCCGTGGACTCCTTCATCGCGTCTGCCTGCTCGATCAGCTTTTTCCGCTCCTCCAGATTCTCTTGCTCCTGATCACGGAGCTGGTCCATGTTCTCAGACTTGACCTCGTTAAACTCGTCCGTCGCCTCCTTGAACAGAGTCCACAACTCGTTCTCCTCCTTCTGCGGAAGATTCCCCACCTTCTTCCAACGTCGGTGAAGTTTATTCACTTTGCGTGCCGCTTGTGCAAGGTCATCCATATCCGTAAGTGCTTCGGCTTCCCGAATCAGGGATCTCTTCTTGCTAAGCCGACTCTCCATCTTCTGACGATAAGAGCCATCCAGTTCAAATCGCTTGGCATGAAATGCAGACTCCAGTTCGTGGAATCGATCCCATGTACTCTGCAACTTGTCTCCCGGAACCCGGCCAATCTTGTGCCACTGCTTGTGATACCGATCCAACTCCTTCTCGGCCACTTCCCAATCGACGGTCTCCCCGTCCAATGATGTGATCAACAGGGTAATCTTGTCCAGAATGAGCAACTTGCCCGTCAGATTCTCCTCTTCTTTCTCCTTCTTCTGAACAATGCGATCCACCTTGTGACTTTCGAACTCTTTCAAAAGACGTTCGAACGTCGGCTGCAACTCCTCCTCTTTCCCGGACGGCAGTGGTTTGACCTTCTTCCAGCGATTCCGGATCTGATTCACTTCCCGGGTGGCCGTCCAATTCTCCTCTTCGATCAACGTTTTCAGTCGGGAGAGCAGATCCTTCTTCTTGGTCAAATTTTCTTCGCGAATACGCTTCTGCTCTTCGTAATGGGCATCTTTACGTTTCTCAAAGGCGGTTCGAGCAGCATCGATCCGCTCCCGATACGATGAGATATCTGTCTCTTTCGGGTCCGGACCCTCCTCCCACTTGAGTTCAATATTGGCAAACTCCATCGATCCCCAGGGCCAGTCCGTTGTTTCAGACACCGATTCTGCTTTTTCGGCCAACTCCCGAAACCACTCCCCGACAGGCGGCTCCTCTTCGCTCTCAACAGAAGTTGATTCGTCTCCGGTCGCTTCGGACTCCCCGGACTCGTCATCGCCGGATTTATCCTCCGGCTGCTCCGGAATCACGACTGTATCCGATTCACTCGTCGTTTCAGGGTCTGTGTCTACCTTCTCTTCCGACGCCTCCTCTTCAGTACGGGTTGGCTCTTCGTCCTCGATCGTATCCTTCTCGCCGATGTCTTGCTTCTCACTCATGGTACAACCCGATCACGGTTTTTATTGCCTGAATCTTCACTGAAAATCAGTTTAATCAAGAATCGTCTGCTCTGCAACCGGCCATGGTCTGTACACCTGTGCGTACAGACAAACCGACCCGTTCCCTGCAAACAACAAAGGCCCACCCGTAAGGTGAGCCTTGCGACCGATTGCAGACGAACGCCCGACGGGACTGATCAACGTTCCGCTTCGGCCTCCGGTGATGGATTCTCCTGAAAGAGGTGAACATCCCGCTGCGGAAACGGAATGGAGATCCCGTTCTGGTCGAACGACTCTTTCACCTTTTTAGTCAAATCGTAGTAGACCGGCCAGACCTCGGATGTTTGGGTCCATGGGCGAACACGAATACCGACCGAGCTGTCACCAAGAGTGGCAACCGCCAACAGCGTCTCCGGTTCCGTCAGGATCCGTTCATCGGCATCCAGAATCTCTTTTATGAGCTTCATCGCCTTGTCCATGTCATCCCCGTAACCAATACCGAACTCCATGTCGACCCGTCGAATGTCAAATTTGGTATAGTTGACAATCTTGGACCCCCATACCTGCGTATTGGGCATCACAATCCCCAGATTATCAAACGAATGCATCTCTGTCGTGAAGAGGCCGATCTCGTCCACAACCCCCAATGTTCCGCTAATGTCTACCACATCCCCAATCTTGAACGGTCGCAGAATCAACAACATCATTCCGGAAGCGACATTACTCAGCGTGCCCTGAAGCGCCAAACCCACCGCCAGACCTGCTGCACCCAATACAGCGATGATACTGGTCGTCTGGATTCCGAACTGTCCCAAAACAGCAAGAATGGTTACGACCAGTACCATGATACGCACACTCTGACCCATCACGGGAACCAGCGTGTCATCGAACCGGTCCGAGACGGAAAGTCGATCCCGCACCTTGCGGGCCGACCAGTTGGCGATCATCCAACCCACCACAAGGATGACCACGGCGCCCAACAAGCTCAAGCCGTGCTCCACGATCAGTGGCAACAAGTCATCCATATACGATCCCAGTTCATTCATTCCTTCGTTCATCTTTTTGCTTATCTGTTCATGGTCTGTTTAACCGAAAAACGTCTCCCTTTCCGGCCGGAATCCGTTACTCTTCATCCCCGATCCATCCAAAAAAAGGAGTCGTGTGCCGCACGACTCCTTTTCGACGCTCTTTGAATCACGCACTACTCCAGGTGACTTCTCAACATCCAGGCAGCTTTGGAGTGTGTATGCAACCGCTGGGTAATGAGATCGAGGGATGCCTCGTCCCCGGCCTCTTCACAAGCTTCAAGTGCGGCCCGTGCGGTGCGAATGACGGCTTCATGTGCCTCCGTAGCCCGCTTGATCATTTCCATGGCGTCCGGCTCATCCGTCTCCTCCTTGATGGATGTGAGCTCGGAAAACTCCCGGAAACTACCCGGCGCATGCGATCCCAGTGCCCGAATCCGCTCTGCGATCTCATCGACCGCCTCGGCCAGTTCTGTATACTGTTCTTCGAACATCTCGTGCAGCGGATGGAAGAGGGTTCCAGTCACATTCCAGTGATAGTTGTGCGATTTCAGATAGAGCATATAGCTATCGGCGAGCAGCCTTGAAAGCCCTTCGGAAATCTTCTCACGCTGTTTTTTATCAATTCCAATTTCAATATCCATGGTTCGTCTTGTCTTGGTTCAAGGTTTCGTCTCTCTTTCGTTACCTTCCCAACCAAAATACCCCCGGCATCATTCCGGGTCTGCCCGGAACCGGTTACTCTTCAACGCCATGCACCTCGCGGAGGATGGCTTCGGCATCCCTGTCCCCTTTCTGCATGACCCGGTGCTGGAGATTGGTCACGATCTCCGGTGCCGCTTTTTCGAACGCCTCCTCTTTCGCTTCCCCCTCATTTGTCGTCCGAATCAAATCGTAGATATCATCGGCTCGCACAATGCTGTAGAGCTTGTCCTCATTGAACGCGTGGGATCGCAACTCTTCATAACGAGAAAAGAGCTCGGGGAACTCCTCATTTCGCGCAGTTCGATCCACCACCTCCACATCCTCCGGCCCTTGTGCCGATAGCGGGGTTTTGCACAAGAAATAGAACTTCTGTTTATAGATCATGTCGGTCTCTGTCCGTTTTCGGGTCGAACCGGCCACAAGCCGTTCGCGTGCGTGCCGGTCGATTCTTCCATTCATCCAAATTATGAGTCGAATATATCGATTCCATTCTTCGAATTCAGGAATCCGCAACTTGGGTCCACTGATCACAAAACAACAGCTGCAGATGCCATGAAAAGAGCAAAATCGGGCACCATCTGTCTGAAAAGTTGATCTGGCATTCGATCTCAAAGTTGCATATCTATGGTCCTGCGATTATTTTCTTTACGTTTTTTCAGGGACAGCGCTCCTTTCACTGAATCTTAATCCTGGATCATCCATGAATTTAGAGACTCGCAACAAGATCATTACCATCGTCCTGGGTATCGTTATCGTCTTCCTCGGATACTACCTTTACCGCTCAATCGTAGATCCATACCAAGAGGTTCTTGAACAGGAGTTCATGACTGAACGCGTTCAACACCGTATGGGCCTGGTGCGTGATGCACTGATTCAATACCGTACCGAAAATGAAGAGTTTCCACCCACCGAAGGAGGGCTCGACTCTCTTGTACAGTTTCTGAAGACCAACGAACGAATGGTGGACAACGGCGAGAATCTGTTCGAGGAGTTGCCGCCGTCAACCTACAATCCGGACTCACTGAAGTACTCGCCGATCCCTCCGCACAATGAGTTCGAATATACTCTCAATGACACGATTCGCCCCCAACTCTATCTGTTGGAGGATCCCGATTCCGATCTGCGTATCGGCGACTTGGAGCGAACCACGCTACTGAACGCCCCGAACTGGAATTAATGGTGAACCATGGCCGAATCGGATGAGTGTCTGGGGGTCTGCATCGAAGGCAGACAACTCTACTACGCTGTCAGTCATCCGGAGCGGCCTGCTCACCTGAGCCACATCGGCTCCATCGATTTCAGTTTTTCTCTCGACAGCGTTCTTCACGAAGAGGAGGGACGCCCGTTCGAGGTTTTGAAACGCTCGATCGACCAACTCGTCGAAACGTACCAACCCGATACCCTTCGGTTTTTGGTCCCTGCCCGATACGAATGCTGGAGCACATTCCCCCGGCTCGTCCACGAAGCGGCCGACGAACGGGAAGACCACCTGAACATGCTCATGTGTGGCCGACCCCGAAGCGAACTGGAAACGACCTGGAATACCCTTAGCAACCGGGAATTCCGACTCATGATGATCCGGGAGCGACGTATCAGTGACCGCCTACGAGAACTGACAAGCCGGGTTCCAGGCACCGAATTTGCGAGTGATTTTGAACTCGCCCGTCAATGGCACCACCACAGCGGCGAACGCGGTGAGTTTCTGATTCTCTGTGCTCGCGAGCAAACACTCTCGGTTACCTCCTCTCTCTTGGGAACCCTTCGAGGCGCCACCTGGATGCCCCTCGAACGAACCGGAGATCTTCCATTTCTTTGACACTGTCCACTATAACGAGATCGACCCTGGCGTTGTTGAGCTCATAAAGAAAGTCTTGACTGATGGCGTGACCGACGAGTTTTACCGCTGGG
>JBNJFK010000116.1:0-7027 GCA_051746765.1 Bacteroidota bacterium | reverse complement strand
TCAAACTGCGGGTGTCGGTATTCAGTGGAGGCAAAGCCTTCTTCGTAATCGCCTGCATGTGTGGGCTGGATATGATTGGAGTTGGACAAGGATACATATGCCGGAACCATTCAGTCGCCGACTACCCGCCTCGTGGAATATTCCGCATCAAATACAGATGCGGACACTGATGAATATTGCAGCTTCGCACACCCTGATTTTCTCCTGGCAACTGCGATCAGGAGAGAAGTGGGGGTTCAGAAATTCATACTACGATCTTCTTCTTCCTCATGACATTGATGGAGCTGGGACGTATCGCTTTTCCTCTCCTGAATCCGACCGTTTACCCGCTCATCATCAGCTCGATATCGGATGGGTCTACCAACCAATGATCTTGAATCGGCTGATGGAACTGCGACTGGACCTTGTCCATATCACCGGAACACGTCGTGTTCTTGACCGAAGCCTGATTCCCGTTCCCGTCCCTGGAAATGAAGAACCCGACTATCGGATCGTTGAACGAACCCAAACCGGTTTCTACCCGTCACTATCCATTCAAGTTCAACTTTGAATTGTTTAATATTAGAAGGTTCTCATCTATTTTTCAGATTTTGACTAGGTATCGGTGTGAATCCATGTGTATAGGGGGTGTAATGGATCACAATTCAAACCGATACGAGGAAAACAATGAACAAGAGAATAAAATTATGGACCCCTTTTCTAGTGCTGTTTCTGATTACAGCTGCCGTCACTGCCTGTGACGATGACAACCCGGTAAACAATCCCCCATCGGAAACAACGTCCGATCTGGTCGATGTCATTTCCGATCAGTCGGATCTTTCAACACTCCTTTCACTCGTTACAGATGAAGTCGCAACTCTTCTGACAGAAGAAGAGTGGACGGTTTTTGCACCCACCAATGCTGCATTTGAAGCGATTCCTGATGATGTACTCTCCTCTTTGACAGAGGAGCAGGTTGTCTCCATTCTCTCCTACCATCTGGTCGAGGGGACCACACTCTCGTCGGCGATTCCCGAACAAGCAGATCTGATCAGTCACCAGGGTGAAGCTCTTTTGATTCAGTCAAACGACGGAGTGACTCTCAATGGTAATTCAGAAGTTGTAGTCCACAAAATAGACAGTGTTCTGCTGCCATCTGCCATTCGGAAAGCGTTGGATATGCCAAACATGGTCGATCTTGCAGAAGATGCGGGAAGTTTCACAACCCTGCTTGATGCTGCTGAACAAACCGGATTGACTACGACACTTCAGTTCCTCTCACCATTTACCCTGTTTGCGCCAACCGATGATGCGTTTGCAGAACTTCCCGATGGGACCTTGGCAAGTTTGACCGAAGAGGAGCTGCGAACCATCCTTCTCTACCATGTACTGGGGAGCGAAGTCGCCTCGACCGATCTTCAGGCCACACAGAATGTCGCCTCGATGACCGAGGAGGAACTCTACATAGTCTCCAACGATGACGGAGTCACTGTGAACGGCTCGTCCAGTGTCGTGTCGGCCGATTTGGACGCCTCCAACGGCATCATCCATGCTGTCGATGAGGTCCTGATGCCGAACCAGCTGCTGAATGTAGTTCAGATCGCCCAAAAACGATACGACTTGACGGCACTGGTGGACCTGGTTGTCCAGCAGGATCTGGCCGGCACACTCTCCGGTGACGGACCCTTCACCATTTTCGCGCCGAACAATGCGGCATTTGACGCGGCTTCCGATGCACTTGACGGGATGAACAGCGATGAGGTAACCGAAACCCTGACCTACCATGTGGTCGACAGTGAGATTCTCTCTGGCGATATTGCAGACGGAACCTCGAATGTCACGACGCTTCAAGGTGAAGATCTCACGGTGGTCAAAAATGAAGACGGGGTTACCATCAACGGTGCCGCCGTCCTGTCGGTGGACCTTCAGGGAACCAATGGGGTCATCCACCTGATTGAAGATGTCCTCGTACCTCCAACTGAGTAGGAGTAGACCACACCCGTCCGCGCCTGGCGGACAACCGGACCAGCATCAGGAATTTCCGAATCAGAGATTCCTGTACCGCGGCCTCTTCAGGAATGGAGAGGCCGTTTTTTTGTCGTACACGTACATCCATCCGACTGGAGAGTGTCAACCGTCAGCTACCATGTCCATCGATAGAGCCGTGGAGATCGCTGCACCCAGTGAACAGGCCGATCGGGGTATCGAATACGCATATCGACCAGCGGGCGGACCCATCGCCATCCGATTCGGCCCGGCAAAATCGTCTCGCTGATCCCTTCACTTTGAAGAATCACCCCACCGTTCCGATACAAGAGGCGACTGGCATACCGTTGATAAAACGGGCCATCATCCAGCTGACGGGATTGATCAATCTGAAAGGAGTATGTGCCGTCGTCATATCGTAATCGACGAGGCGAAGCGAGTCCGAACCAGTTGGTCGAAACATCGTCGAGTATCCATGAGCCTGACGAGAGTTCGACTACCCGATCGGAGGAGAGAAGCCAGGCTCTCCTCTCCCATCTCCCTTTTTCCCTCATCAAATAGTAGATCAATGTCTGTTCGGGCAGATGGAATCTCCCCCAGTGCCAGCGATCAAACGAGTTCGCCATCGGTTCGCACCCGACGTTGTGATCGTGATAACCCCGTCCCGACAACTCAAACTCCACGGGACGGAACCCCGTGATTGAAAGTTTTCCGTGAATACGGGCATCGGGTTGAACCGGATTCCAGCGATGATTCCCCGCAGGGATGGAATCCGTGGAGACAGATCCGTGATCCCCCTCCAGTCGCACCGTCATCGGGGACGATCGCATATGGATCGAACCGGCCAATCTGTCGCCATTCGGCATTCGGTGGTTCAACTCCAGATGGTTGACCCACTGCCCCTCCTCTTCCGAAAACGACCACCGGCATCCGGCCATTCGTATCCCTTCCGGAGCATGAATCGAAACCTCCTCTGGATTCACCTCGTCAAAAGCGTAGTAGACCGGTTCACCCCGATGGTACACCGACAGACTCACGGCCGGAAACGCGCTGGCATGTACAGACTCGCGACGTCGTATTGCCTTCTCATACCTGGAACTGAATGGATTCCCTTCGTAAAAGATGAGAACGAATCCGGATTGCGTCTCCTCGTCCCATCCGTCGAAGTACCACCACTCGTAACTACCGTTTCGCGGTTTCGGATGTGAAGATTCGTACGATTGTCCCGAACAGATCTCCATTGAACCTCTCTGCCTCGATTCTGGTTGCTATATTCAACATGACCGGGTCGTCTGATGCGCCAAGACGATTGGACCGGTACTGAATGGACGTTTAAACATTGCTTATGCAGACATTGATCGACTGGAGCCTTTTGCTCGGAACCGCCGCTTTGATCCTCACCACGCTTCGAATGGCGATAAACCGTGCCCGTTTTCATCCGCTTGCATCCGGCAAACCTCGGGAAAACCCACTCGTATCGATCCTCGTTCCCGCCCGCAATGAAGAGCGTTCGCTTCCCCGCCTGATCGACTCACTCCGGAATGTAACCCATCCAAACATCGAAATCCTGATCCTGGATGACGGGTCCACCGATGCAACCGCTCACATTCTCGAAGCGTTCCGAAGGGAGAATCCGGATCGGGTAGAGATTCTCACAGGCCGTCCGCTTCCGGAAGGTTGGCTCGGGAAACCATGGGCGTGTCATCAGCTGGCAGCCAAAGCAGATGGCCGGTACCTCCTTTTCCTGGATGCCGATGTGACCATTGAACCGGATACAGTTTCCCGGCTCCTGAGCGAGATGGAGAAGAAGCCATGTGATCTTCTTACCGTCTGGCCCATTCAGGAACTGGAATCACGTTGGGAGAAGGTACTTCTTCCCGTGATCTATCACGCCCTGGTCACTCTGCTACCGATCGAAGCGATGAATCGTCGACCGTGGTGGATCCCTTCTCTTCTGTATCGTCAAATTCAGCCATATTTTGGCGCGGCTTGCGGGCAATGCCTGCTCTTTACACGCGATTCCTACAATGCGATCGGAGGGCATCGGGCGGTACGAAACGAGGTCGTCGATGACGTCATGCTGGCACGTGCCATTCTCTCCAGCGGGCGAACCATTCGAATGGCGACCGGTCATCAGAGTGTATCATGCAGAATGTATCACTCAAGGCAGGAAATTTACGCAGGTTTTCGGAAGAATTTTCTGGCCGGGTTCGATGACCGAATCTCTCTGTTCCTTCTCTCCGGAATTGTACACGCCGTCATGTACCTGTTTCCGTTTGTAATGCTTCCGGTCGGACTCTGGATGGATCGGCCTTTCTGGATTCTGTTCTCCACGTTGTCGATTGTTCTGATCCTTTTACAACGCCTCTGGCTCGCAGTCTGGTTTCAGTGGAACCCGTTATACGCCTGGACCCACCCGATAGCCGTTGGTTGGTTTCAGCTCCTTGGCCTGCAATCCATTGCCGATCGACGAACAGGGACCCGCACTCTCTGGAAAGGACGTCCGGTTTGAACGGATTCCTGAAAAGAAAGGTTTCAATTCACACGGACACTCTGGATATTGAACCATGACCAACGATACGCTCTCGAACTATCTTCTCTGGCTCTCTGGTGAGAGACGTAGCTCTCCACACACGACGAGTGCCTACCGTCGGGATCTGGAGCAGTTTCTTTCGTGGTATGCCGAAGTGGAACAACTTGCTCCGGAAGAGATCGATTTGGGTGAAGTGACCCGTCTGACCCTCCGGTTATGGCTCGGTGAACTGGCCGAATCTGGAATGACCGGCCGCACACTTGCTCGTAAAGTTGCCTCTCTTCGATCGTTTTTCCGGTATCTGCACAAACGGGGGATGTGTGACTCCAATCCTGCCCGGATGCTGATCGTTCCCAAAAGTGAAAAACGCCTGCCCAAAACGGTTCAACCCGAAGAGATGGAGCGACTGATGGAACTTCCGTCCGGTGAAACGGCCGAATCGATTCAAGATCGAGCCATATTGGAGCTCTTCTATTCGAGCGGTGTTCGTGTGGCCGAATTGGCGGGGTTTGATCTTCAGAATCTGGATCTTGCACGATCGCAACTCCATGTCCTCGGGAAGGGAAACAAAAAACGGATTGTTCCGTTAGGAACCCGGGCACTGCAGGCGCTTCGGGACCATCTCGAGAGTCGTCCCGGTCTTTACAACAAACGGACCGACAGTGATGCCCGAAAAGCACTTTTTTTGGCGACTGGCGGGCAGAGAATTTACCCTCGTGCCCTTCAACGCAAGGTTGAACACTATTTGAAACAGGTGAGCGAAGTGACACAAAAGAGCCCGCATGTGCTCCGGCACAGCTTTGCCACCCACATGCTCGATGCCGGTGCCGATATCCGGGTAATTAAAGAGTTCCTCGGTCATTCAAGTTTGGGAACCACCCAGATCTATACACACACCAGCATGAGCCGATTGAAGGCACTGTACGAACAGGCTCATCCACGAGCCAATCAATCCTGAATCAACGGAGAGAACGATGAAAACCACGTTTGCAACACGACATTTTGAGTCCAAGAAAGATCTGAAGACCTACAGCTTGAACGAAATCACCAAACTTGAACAGTTCTACGATCGAATCGTTGCATGCGACGTTGTACTGGAACCGAACGAAGATCACGACAACCCCTGCACAGCCGAACTTCGAGTCAAAGTTCCGAAAAAACTTCTTCACGCTTCCGAATCAGGGCAAACGTACGAACAAGCGATCCACAATGTGGTCGACAATCTGGTGCGGCAGATTCGCAAATACAAGACCCAGCATGTCGAACAATACTAAACCCGGACCAATGCCCTTCAAGGAACACTCTCCGATTCCCAAAAAGAAGAGAATTTCCGTTCACTACCTGATCGAACAGATGCGTGAACAACTGAAACTGGAGTTGCAGCCTCTGGCTTCAGAGAGAGAGACGAAGGAGCATTTCGTGACGGACACCGAACTGCACCGGCCGGGGCTTGCCCTGGCCGGATACATCGACCTCTTTACCTGGGAACGAATCCAGATCATCGGAAATACAGAAGCCAACTATCTGGGTCATCTCCCTGAAGAGGCACGATCCCAAGCCTTTGCAAATATTCTGAAATTCGATCTTCCGGTTCTCTTTCTTACCAGCGGGAACACACTTCCGGATCCTCTCATCGATCTGGCAGAGCGTGCCGGTGTCCCGGTCTTCCGGACCGAAGCAGACACGACCCAGTTCATGGTCATGCTGCGCGATTTTCTCGAAGATCAGTTCGCCATGCAGACCCTGGTCCACGGAACCATGGTTGATGTGTACGGGATCGGGATCCTCATTAGTGGAAAATCCGGGATCGGCAAGAGTGAAGTTGCACTCGACCTTCTGGAACGCGGACATCGACTGGTGGCCGATGATGCGGTTATGCTTTCCAAAAAAAATCACGTCCTGATGGCCTCCGCCACAGAGATCAACAAGCATTTCATGGAGATTCGCGGGCTCGGAATCATTGATGTCATGTCCATGTTCGGTATCCGGTCCATACGGTATCAAAAGCGTTTGGAAGTGATTCTGAATCTGACATTATGGGACGATCAACAGACCATCGAACGGACCGGTCTGAATCATGACAACGTCGAGATCATGAATATCTCCATTCCCTTGATTCACCTCCCAATGACACCGGGAAAGAACATCACGGTCATTGCCGAAGTGATCGCCATGAACTATCTGTTGGAGCACTACGGATACGACGCAGCCGAGGCGTTTCAGGAGAAGGTCAAGAAACATATCGCCAATAAGGAGAACCGGTCTGACATGCCGAGACGGGCGATCGAGTACTTTGAAGGGGACGTAGAATAGCCCCGGTTTTCATTCATAGAGGATTCTGGTTAAATTGCGGTGATAGTGTATAATGTTCACAAGATTGTAGCCGTTGAAAAACCACTACTACTACGATAGCGAAGCATGTGAGTTTGTCCCGATCGAACACTCTCGATCTGACTTGGTCATCTATACGGTCTGTCTCTGGATCCTGAATGGTCTGGTCATCGGCATTCTGGGTCTCTCGCTCCTGTC
>JBNJFK010000115.1:1957-7178 GCA_051746765.1 Bacteroidota bacterium | reverse complement strand
ATCTTTAGTGAGAATGGAAAGGCCCAATCCATACGTCGTCTTTCCGGCCAGCCGGAACGCTTCCTCTTCGTCCCGAACAACCGTTACGGCTGCCAACGGTCCGAACGTCTCCTCGTCAAACGCCGCCATTCCCGGCTGTACGCCGGTCAAAATGGCAGGGCGAATCCGCGCCTCTTCACGATCACCTCCCACCATCAGTCGGGCACCGGCCGAAACGCTTGAACGAATTTGACGCTCGAGCTCTTCGGCAAGATCGACCCGGGCAAGCGGACCCGTATCGGTCGACGAATCCATCGGATCCCCCAGCGTCATCGATTCAACACCTGTATGAAGTGCCTCCAAAAACGAGTCGGCAACGGATTTCTCAATGATCAGGCGTTTGGCTGCAATACAGCTCTGCCCGTTGTTCTGCATGCGTGCATTGCGTGCGATCTCAGCTGCACGCTCCGGTTCGGCATCGGAGAGGATCAACATCGCATTGCTCCCTCCCAATTCCAGGAGGCTCGGTTTCAGGTACTGGCCTGCCAGGGCGGCCACGGATCGGCCTGCCCTCGTACTTCCGGTGAGGCTGACACCTCGAACCACCGGATCCGACAGTATCCGTTCCACGCGGTCATGATGAACGACCAGGTGTTGGTAGAGACCATCGGAAAATCCGGCCTCCGTAAAGAGTCGCTCGATCCATTCGGAGACTCCGAAGACGTTGGGTGCGTGTTTCAAAAGGACCGGATTTCCGGCGAGTAGCGTCGGAATGGCGAACCGAAACACTTGCCAGTACGGATAGTTCCACGGCATGATCCCCAGGATGGGACCCAGAGGATCGTTTCGAACCTCACTCCGGTCGGCATCCGTCTGAATCGACTCGACTGCGAGTTGATTTGGTGCCTCCTCCGCGTAATAGCGACAGAGCCACTGACACTTCTCGATCTCTGCCATCGACTCGCGGAGGGGTTTCCCCATCTCCAGGGTTGCGATTCGGGCGAGGTCCTCTTTGTGAACCTCCAGTCGATCGGCCAGTTCGAGTACCGGTTCGGTCCGTTGTCCGACTCCGGTTCGTCGCCACGCACCGGATGCGTCGGACGCTCGACGAATACGACGCTCGAGCTCGTTGTCCGTCATTTCCGGCCAGTGTTTCAACGTCTCCAGTGTCCACGGGTTGATGCTCTCAAAACGACGTTGACTCATCTCGTACCTCCTCTCAATTCAAACTCCAAGCGATCAAAACCGGAACAGTGCAAGAGCACTGGCGGCGTCCGGCATCTCCTCCTTCGGCAGCACATAGACACGCGCCCCTTTCTCCATAGCCTGAATGGCTGTCCAGTTCATCAACTCCGTTGCTCCCCGGTGGTCACCGTTTCGATAATGAACCGTATTGGCTTCGACATCATACTCCCCCCACGCCTGCTCACCCATGGCGAGAAACAGTGTATCGGTTCGGCCCATGACAGTTGATTCGATAATGGTTCCCAAATGATTGGTGAAACGATCACCATCTGCCTTGTCCAGTTTCGACAACGACTGGTGCATCTCCTTCAGGAACTGATCCTGAATCCATGACCACCCGGCATCCCGAAGCTCCTGGTCCGACCGTTCATCCGTAGATCCGGTTACCACCGGATCCAGAAGTCGACCATACTTGTTCATGGACCGGTAGATCGCTGCCACCTCCTCGGTTCCAGCCAGAAGAAGCGGTTCCCCACTCTGGTTCAACGTACGTGTCACACTCTCTTCCACTCCGTGGAGATATTTTCGAAGCACCGCTTTTCCATCCTCGTCCTTTCCACCGTGACCGAAAAACATCGCCTCTTTCCCGGACGTTCCGGTATGGAACTGCAGATGAGCTTCCGGCTTCTTGTCCAGGAAGTTTTCCATACTGGTGAAGATGTCATTCGGTGTAATATTGAAAACCTCGTCCCGTGTACATCGAATCAGCCTTAAGTTTTTCGGACTAATTGCCAGCATGCTCCAGGAGCCACTCAAGCTCACCATCGGAATCAGTGGTGTAATCAGAAAATGGTCCTGAACATAGACCTGCTCCGGTAGATCGTAGGGGAGCTGAAAAATTTCGTAGGTGGATTCATTCAGGTAGAGTACCAGCCCACGGTCGGTATGATTCCAGAAATGAAGGTCACCCAGTTGCTGTCTCGGTTCCCTGAGCCACTGTTCGACCTCCTGTTTGCTGCATCCGGCCTGTTCGAGTTCTGATTCAGCTTCATTCAGTAGATTTTTGAATCGTATGGGGTTCTGCTGAACCTCTTCTCCTTTTTTAAAGGTTGGAAGTGTAAGGGTCAAGTTGATCGCTTCTCGGGATTGAACCAGTCGGTCCAAAGTCTCTTTCTTCATCTCGAACTCCTGCATCATCAAAGGTTGGGGGTTGGGCCTGACCGCAAGCTCTCGAACCGAAACATTCGACTCATTCGGATCGATCGGGCGGTACACAATGACGTTCTCTCTTCACCTCCGTTTTTTGTTATGTTTCTTCGTCTCTCAATTACTACAAAATAAATGAATCGGAAAAGGTTCCTGGAGGATATCCATGCATCATTCGATCCGAACGGTTGCCACAATTTTTCTGCTTGGAACCGTTCTCTATCGGGTCGAACCGGCGACTGCCCAGATCTATGAAAATCGAACCTGGCCCTCGTCTCTTGAGTGGATGGAACTGGATACCGGCCCGGTTCGCATTCTCTATCCCTCTGGATCGGACCGGGAAGCGGTTCGTGCGGCAAAAATCACACGAAAGAGCTACCCGAAGTTACAGACCCATGTGGGTGGATATCTCGATCGGTTCCCGATGATTCTCAACTCTGTCAACGATCAAAACAACGGATTTGTATCTCCGGTTCATTTTCGATCGGAAATCTATCTCTCGCCTCGCAGGGGACTCACGTTTCATCCTCGTTCTGAGAGCTGGCTCGACCAGGTCATCCCCCATGAGCTGGTTCATGCTCTTCACTACAATCATCACTCCGCGGGGTTCATTCGCTGGATTCGTCCCTTTTCCCCCGATTTGGCCCGTTCGCTTCACGCAACAGCTCCGTCGGGGATATTTGAAGGGATTGCCGTCTGGGCAGAGACTGAACTTGTTCCCGGGGTAACCGGTCGTGGAGATCATCCACTGTTCAAATTCCCGTTTTTGGAAGCTCGCCGGGATGGACGTCCCTGGGGAATGGGCCGTTTGGTTCACCCATCCCTCTACCACTATCCACGGGATCGTCACTATTCGGGTTCCTGGTTCTGGACAGACTGGCTTCTTTCCGAATACGGGGACCGAATCTATCGAGAGACGATTCGTGCTCACTCTCAATGGCCTTTTTTCGGATTTGGATTTTCGTTGCGTCGATCGACTGGTCAGTGGCCTGCCCAACTCTACAAGGATTTTTTACGGGATACGGAAGCAGAAAGTCTCAAAACAGATCCGGAAGCTCCATCAAAGGGATCCCGATTGTCCGGGTTCCCGTTGCATGACCAGACCCTCTACCGAACACCGAAATGGGTATCGGAACACGAGATTCTCTTCTACCGTGAAGGGGTCTCCATCGATCCGGGTTGGGGTGTATGGGATACAACGTCCCGGTCGTGGTCTGAATTGCAGATAACCGGGGCCAGTGAAGCGATGGATCTCTCCCTCATGAAGGACGGTTTGTCCTGGATCTACTCCGACTACCGTACTCACCCTCGATTTGACGGAACCCGATATCTGGATCTGTTTCGTATGAACCCGACCGTGGGGAATCGTGAACGGTTGACCCAATCTGCGCGGCTTTACAATCCGATCGATCAGGGGTCTTCCATACTTGCACTCCAAATCATTGGTGAACGGAACCGACTGGTTCGGGTTCGACTCGAGTCCGGTGACGTGAGTCCGCTGTTGGAACCACCACCGGAAGGTCAAATTGAACAGATGGTCGCCCATCCGTCCATCGATGGGTTATTCGCCGTAACGGCACGTCGGGGGGACGAGATGGGGCTTTGGGTAGTACGAGAGGGGCGTTGGGAAGATATCCTTCAGAAACCACCAACACTGTATCTTCCCGGACACGTCCTTCGAGATCCGGTTTGGCATCCGGACAGGGAGGAACTTCTCCTCTCATCGGATCGTACCGGAACGTACAACCTCTACAATTTTCGTGTCACGACTTCCATATTAACACAGTGGACGGATGATGACACACATCAACTGGAACCGGACTGGTCACCTTCCGGACACAAGGTCGTCTGGGTGGAACCGGACGGCAATATCTACACTCCCAGGTTCACATCCATATCCACACTGGAATCCGGATCCCGACAGATCTCGCACTCCACCGATGGATGGCGTCCGTTTGATGAATCGGAAGAGCGACGTGAAAGTACGTTGGACCGTATGGACGCTTCTCCATCCCTTTACAAACCAGGGGTTTCATGGATGAAACCCCGCATGGTTCTTCCTTTCTGGAGACAGTATGAAGACGAGACCTGGATGGCGGGTGTTCAGATCGCTTCAACGGAACTGCTGAGTAGAGAAACCTATCATCTTAACGCAGGATGGATGGCCAATCGGATTTGGGGAGAGATGGTCTACCGGAACAGTCACCGATGGCCTGGAGTCGAATTGGAACTCTACCGACGACCACGATTTCATTCGGTCCCGGCTCTTGGAAACATAGGTCAAACCGATC
Source organism: Bacteroidota bacterium (assembly GCA_051746765.1). Lineage (GTDB taxonomy): Bacteria > Bacteroidota > Rhodothermia > Balneolales > Balneolaceae > JBBEBE01. The sequence continues at coordinate 2,517 of JBNJFK010000115.1, read as the reverse complement.
GATACTATCAGCTTCTGACACGGCGGGATGGTGCCTCCCTTTCGGTTCCAATGAAGTGGACGTGGCTGAACCGACCGGATCAATCCGCTCTTCGTATCCGACCCCGTCTCCAAATCCAGAACGAGCAGATTTTTCGAGAAAGAGACCGGGATCTTTTTGGCGAGAACGGAATTGAAACACTTACATCCTCCCTTTTGATCTCCTACCAACATCGGATACGGCAGCAGATTCGCGAACTGCAGCCCGGTTCGGGTTGGATTCTTTTTCTTCGGGGAGAAGCCATTCTATCCTCCCGCAGAACGGGAAGTGAACAAATTCTCTTTCCGGGATACGGTGAACGCTCCGTATCTGCAGGAATCTATAGATATCTTCGCCTTCTGGATTCCTACAACGGAACCGGACGGTTGGGAATTCGAATGGTCGAACAAACAATTCAGGGTCGATATTCAATTAATCGAATATTATCCGAAAGCTACCAATCCAACGGGTTGGATCAGGTTCGGGAAGCGTTGGTTTTGGAACACCGTTGGGCCATTCCGGTCTGGTGGATCAACCGGGGT
>JBNJFK010000115.1:0-1947 GCA_051746765.1 Bacteroidota bacterium | reverse complement strand
TTACGCTGTTCTCTTTGGTGAGACGATTCTCCCGACCGGGGAATCGACCATTGATGGAACAAACTCACGTACCCAGTTGGGAGCCGGCCTGCGTTTCCGGGGGCAATGGGGGCGATTTTCCATTGATCTGGGTGTTGGGTGGGTCTATGACTGGAATCGGAGTGGTGGATTTTGGTATGCAGGAGATTTTTGAAAAGCAGGTATCCGTAAAATTGTACATTCACTTCACATTCAATGATCGTTTTATTTGACCATTCCAATTTCGAACGATGACTCACCCATCGACTTCAGTGTTGATTGAACAGAATCCACGACGTCAGGAGAGACGACAACTACAAGGCCGGCGCCTAAATTAAATGTCTGCCTCATATCCTCTTCCGGAACGGCTCCGACAGTCTGGATAAGATCAAAGAGTGAAGGTCGTTCCCAACGATCCCAATCGATTTGCAGAGAGAGACCCTCTGGAAGTATACGACGTGTATTTCCTTCAATACCCCCTCCGGTTATATGCGAGAATCCATGAACACCATCAATCGACTTGAGTGTCTGAATCGGTTTCAAGTACGAGCGGTGAACTGCCAGAAGTGCGTCGCTCAACGGAATTCCCAACTCTTTGGGTACATCATCGACAGAAAATTGAGAAAAAAGAACGTTTCTTGCGAGAGAGTATCCGTTGGTATGAAGACCGCTGCTCGGAAGTGCAATCAGACGGTCTCCCTTTTTAATACGTCTGCCCACAATCAAGTCGGGTTTGTTGACTATACCGACGATTGTACCTGCCAGATCAAATTCACCTTCCTTGTAGATATCAGGCATCTCTGCAGTTTCACCACCAATGAGTGCAACACCATTCTCCCTGCACGCTTTTGCAAAACCGGAAATCACATCGAATCCGATCTCCTTATCCAGTTTTCCGGTCGAAAAGTAGTCCAGGAAAAAGAGGGGAATGGCACCGCAAACAGCAATATCATTGATGCAGTGATTCACCAGATCCTGACCGACGGTATCATAACGACCGGCTTTGAACGCTACAATCAATTTTGTTCCTACACCGTCGACACTACTGACAAAAACCGGTTCGGAAAAGGAAGAAAGATCAGGTTCATACAAGCCACCAAACCCTCCAATATTACTGAGAACTCGTGCATCGTGAGTCTCTTTTACCATTCCTTTTATACTGGAGATCAACTCCTCTCCAGCTTTGATATCGACTCCGGACTCTTTATAGGTAACAGGTTTTTTCTGACTCATACAGGATCTCTTTGAATTCCTTTCAAATATAGAAAGAATCAGAGAACTCGTCGTCTTCAATCGGACGGGTTTTCAACAGGCCTTTACAATTAAGAATAGATAGATATATAAACTAGTAGTTCATAGTAGGAGGCTGTGGAAAGGTGGATAACCCGGTTATTCTCTCAATGGTAAGGTATTGTTGGTGATATGTGGAAAGATGTGTGGAAAATAACTAACTGCACACCAGTATGTTACATGTTTTTTCCTTGGATGTTAACATCCTGTATATTAAATATACATGGATATTGAATCCGTTGTTCACACAGCCAGAACAGTGAGTCTGGTTGTGGAGAACAGGGTATGAGTGTGGAGAAGATTTACAACCGCGTTCGCATTGATCGATATCCACACGAATTGGATCTTGCTCACTTGTTATTAACATAGTTGTTCACGTATGAAATTGGTCGTCCAGAGAGTTTCCAGCGCGTCGGTAGTTGTCGATGGGAAAAAAATCAGTGAGATCGGGGAAGGACTGTTGGTCTATGTCGGAGTACATGGTTCAGACAAAATCGAGATCGTAGAGTGGATGGCACGAAAACTTACATCTCTTCGAATCTTTCCGGATGATAAGGGAAAAATGAATCGGTCCGTTATTGATATGGAAGGTGAAATCTGTATGGTTTCTCAGTTCACACTCTATGGAGATGCATCGAA
>JBNJFK010000114.1:0-7190 GCA_051746765.1 Bacteroidota bacterium | reverse complement strand
GGTGACCAATGATACGGCGGAAGAAATTGAGGTGACGGTGACGGCGGATGGCACGGATTTGGAGGATACGCCGAGCATTGTCTTCCAGGCGGGCGGGGTGAGTGCGAGCAATTCGAGTGTGAGCGTGTCGAGTCCGGTGACGGTTGGGGACAACTCGACGGTGACGATTACGCTGGAGGATGCCAATGAAAATCCGATCAGCGGTCTGTCGGCGGAGGACTTTAGTCTGGCGTTGACGGGAGAAGCGAGCGAGGTGGCCGAGTCGTTTAGCGCGGATGGGAACGAGTACACCTTTGAGGTGACCAATGATACGGCGGAAGAAATTGAGGTGACGGTGACGGCGGATGGCACGGATTTGGAGGATACGCCGAGCATTGTCTTCCAGGCGGGCGGGGTAGACCACTTCGTACTGCTCACAACCGATGGGGATCCGATCGGGGATCAAGTTGCGGGAGAGGCGTTCGAAGTTCAGGTACAAGCCATCGACGAATTAGGGAACGTAGTACCGGACTACGACGGTGAGAAGACGATCCAGTTCTCCGGTGCAGATACCGCTCCGGACGGAGAGTCCGATCCGGATTATCCGGAAAAGGTCACCTTTAAAGACGGGGTGGCCAGTCCGGTGGAGATCACACTCTACCTGGCCGAAACCGATCTGGAGTTGACGATAGAAGAGGGATCTGTTAGCGGTACCAGTGACGCCTTTGATGTACTGGCCAACGAGGTTCTCACCATGCGGTTGAGTGGTCCCGAATCGCTGGTGGCCGGGGAGGTGAGCGACGTCTTTACGATTACGATTCTGGATGCCTACGAGAATAGGGCACCCGTGAGTGAGGATACCGAATTTGATCTCACCTCTACCGGAACGGTCTTCTATCAGGATGCCGTAGGAGAAAATGAATCAACGACCCATACGATCGCCGATGGTGGAGGAGCCGGAGATTTCTACTATTCGACCAACGAGTCGGGTGATCACACGATTACGGCTACCTGGAGTAGCGGGGAGCCTCTGCTGGACGGTCAATCGGACTCGTTCGAGATCCAGGTCGGAGCTGCAGCACCGGACCGGCTCGGGATTGTGACCCAACCCGAGGTGGATGTCGAGGGAGAACCACTTACGGTTCAGCCCGTCCTGCACCTGCTTGACGAGCATGGAAACCGGATCGATACCGACAGTTCGACCGAGGTGTCGGTTGACATCGGAGAGGGGGAGGATGGCGAGCTGGGTGGAACGACGAAGGTAACGTTCAAAGAGGGTGTTGGCACATTTGATGACCTGGTCTTGAGCGGCACTCCCGGGACCGATTATAAACTTCGATTCCGAACCGAACCGAATCACGGCATGGACCCGGTTCTCTCTGACACACTCTCGATGGCTGCTGTGGCCGCCGGTGTTCCGGCTTCACTCGAGAAGGTCTCCGGAGACGATCAGTCACAACCCACGAGAAGTGAACTGGAGGAGTCCATTACAGTCCGTGTTCTCGACAGGGACGAGGAGCCGCTGGCTGGAGGGGAGATCGAGTTCAGCTTTACAGATGTACCGGATGGCGCGGTAGATTACGAAGTGGTCGATTCGCTTCTCGTGAGCGACGATGAGGGTTTGGTGCGCGCACGTATTCGGGTCGGGTCTGAACCTGGAGAGTACACCATTTCGGCTGCCGCAGTGGAGGGATCCCCTGATCCGGTCTCGTTTGGAGCGACGGCAACCTTTACAGCCCCCAATCCTACCTTTGTAGATACGGTGAATACGGTGGTCTTCTCTGGAGGGCTTAGCTCGTATATGTATTCGGAATATGATGAGTCGATCGACCAGCCGGACGGCATGAATTTCGAGACATGGGTTCTGCCGAATTCATTGGAGAGTGACAACGGCGTGATCGCCGCCAGATGGGAGGAGGATAATCCAGAAAATCAGCAGTTTCGAATTCGCGTACTTGAAAATGAAGTGACCCTCGATCTGTTTGATGAGCAAGGGAATCGGTACACTTTGGAGATTCCCGACTTCTTCAGAACCGGGGCAGGCTCCTCTCTGGTCTCGCTGAGCAGCACGAAAGAAGATGGAGAGTTTCAACTGTCAGACAACCATGAAGAGTTCTCCTGGACGCATATCTCTGTCGGGGTCGACCCGGCCAACGAGCTCATTCAAGTCTACAGAGACGGTTTTGAAGTCAAACGGACGCAGATGTTTGCAAAGATGCGATCCACAAAATCCCGGCTTGAAGTGGGGCGCGGGTTTGACGGAGAGGTACACGAGATCCGCCTATGGAGTCGAGCCCGTTCCCGATCCGAGATTCAGGCGCAGAAGGATCTGATGCTGAGTGGGACGGAGGAGAATCTGGTTCTCTACCACACATTTGATGATACGTCCAACACGGAGATTGCCGAAGATTCGACGCCCAATGAGAACCACTTCTATTTCGGGGAAGATGTGGACCGAAAGTTCAGTCTGCGGAATGTGACGCTGGTGACCATGCACCAGGATGAGGATTTTATCGTGCGATTGGCAGCCTTGAATGAGACGGGTGGCGAAATCCGGGCCTCTGTGATCGAATTGCCCAAAAACGGGACCATCCATCAACTCGGAGAGGAGCTGGAGGTCGGAGATCCCATTGATACCACCGGGGAAGAGATTGTAGAGGCGTTCAACCGATCACTATACAAACCGGACTCCTTTTTTGCCGGGTTGGACAGTATACGGTATCGAATCACCGACCAGTACGGCAACTATTCCGATTCAGTGATGAAGTTCGAGGTGCTGGCCGTAAACCGACCCCCTCGTGTAGATCTGATCGGTCAGGCGGAACCGGGCTCGTTGACCGGGCGGTTGGAATTTGATCAGCGTGACTCTCTGCAAATCGGGCTAGATACGCTCGTGACCGATTACATGTATGAAGCTGAGGAGATGGACTGGACGATCGATATTGTCGATGAGCGTCGACAGCAGATCTGCCTGAGTATGGATGCCTCCAGTGATCTTCAATCCTGTGCCAATCTGGAGGAGGGTGAAGAAGAGTCCACCGAAGAGCTGTCCGGTGCGGCTGCGCAATTGCAGGAGGAGCAATCCGACACGTCCACTTCGTATCAGGATTCGCAGGAGATGGAAATCGTAAAGAGCGAGGTTGATGGTTCCGTGTACAAGGCGTGGTTGCTGCAGGAGAGCGGAGAGTTTTTGATCGTTCAGTTCCAGGCCGACGATCGAGAGCTGACGTTGACGTCGACGGATCGATTTCATGACCGGGATCTGCATCTTCGTCTGGAGGCGACCGATCCGGAGGGACTGTCAGGTCGCCGGGATTTCTATGTGACGGTCCTTCAGGTGAACGATCCGCCAACGGACTTCTCGCTCCTTCAACCGGCCGACCAGGATACCATTCCGATCAATCAGCTTCAATTTGCCTGGGAAGCGTCTGTAGATGCAGAGGAAGATCCCATCGAATATACACTCTTCCTTGAACGAGACGATGGGCAACAGCTCCAGGTGGAGGCTCTTTCCGATACGCTCTTTGCATTCGAAGAGTATCCGGAGCTGCTCGTTCCCGATCGTGAGTTTACCTGGTGGGTAGAGGCGAGTGACGCAATCGAGCAGACCGAGAGCCGGGAGCGTTGGCATTTTGTGGCTGGCGATGAAGTTCCTCTGATCTACAAACTGAGGCAGAACTACCCCAATCCGTGGCGATCCGAGACGACGATCGAGTATTGGGTTCCGGTCCAGTCTCGTGTGGTGATCGAGGTCTATGATATACTTGGGCGTCGCGTCGAGACTGTTGTTGATGAGGAGAGCGTCGAGCCCGGGATCTATCGTCGACTCTATTCGAATGGACGGCTCGCCAGTGGCGTCTATTTCTACCGGATGGTCGCACAGGGTGCGAATGGAAGCCGTTATTTGAAAACGCAGAAAATGACGTATATACGATAGGCATTCCCGGTGCAACCGCTTTTCCAATAGATGCAGCGGGGTGAATCCCGAACCCCTTTCAAAATGGATAAAATGAGGAATAAGCCCTATTTTACAGCGATTTAGGTAAGGCTGTAGTGCGTTTTCATTTTAATCTTGAAACAGAACGACAGGTATGTCCAAAATAAAAGTAGGTATCAACGGTTTTGGCCGAATTGGCCGACTGGTGACGCGATCCATTCTAACGTATCAAAAAGATCAAATTGAAATTGTCGGCGTCAATGACTTGACGGATGCAGATACACTTGCACATCTCTTCAAATATGATTCGGTTCACGGCATCTGGCCGGGAGAGGTAAAAGCCGAAGGAGACAATTTGGTGATTGACGGAATGAAGATCGCTATCTCTGCCGAGCGGGATCCAGCCAATCTGGCCTGGGGAACACTCGGTGCAGAAGTTGTCATCGAGTCTACCGGGATCTTCCGGGACGACAAGTCGGCTGGCAAGCACATTCAGGCAGGTGCAAAGAAGGTGATTATTTCGGCTCCGGGTAGTGGCGATGTCAAGACCATCGTTCTGGGTGTAAACGATCAGGAGATCGACAAGGATATTCAGATCTACTCCAATGCCAGCTGTACCACCAACTGTCTGGCCCCAATGGTCAAAGTACTGGATGATGAATTCGGTATTGAAAAAGGCTTCATGACCACGGTTCATGCCTACACGGGTGATCAACAGATCGTGGATGGCCCGCACAAGGATCTGCGACGTGCACGAGCGGCTGCTTACAACATCATTCCGACCACCACGGGTGCTGCTGCTGCTGTGGGTCTGGTTCTGCCTCATCTGAATGGCAAACTGGATGGCGGTGCTGTTCGGGTTCCGGTTCCGGCAGGTTCTTTGACTGACTTTACAGCGGTTGTGAAGAAGGATGTGACCGAAGCCGAGGTTCACGATGCATTCAAGAAGGCTGCGTCCGGACCGATGAAAGGGATCCTGGAGTATTCCGAAGTGGAACTGGTCTCCACGGATATTCTCGGAAACCCGCATTCTTGCATCTTCGACAGTGGATGTACGAAAGTGGACGGCAATCTGGTAAAAGTGATCGGATGGTATGACAACGAAGCCGGTTACTCTGCACGAGCAGCCGAGCTGGTGTCCAAGATCGCCTGAGTAGTTCCGGTTGTTGGCGAGTGATCATTCGAGCGACTCGCCTTGTTTTTTGACCGGGAAAACTCCTATTTTTTCGCTCCCTTCGCGCCAAGGCGGGGAGGGAGTTCCCTCGGGGCGTGGCGCAGCTCGGTAGCGCGCATCGTTCGGGACGATGAGGTCGCAGGTTCAAATCCTGTCGCCCCGACCATTTCTAACAACTTTCCACAACGTTGGCACGGTCCGTTCGGGCCTGTCATGCACGTGAGATCGGGTAATCCACACGGAGTCGATAGAGCACTGGCAACGCTATGCGCGTTGCCGGTTCAAATCCTGTCGCCCCGACCATTTCTAAAAACCATTTCTAAAAACCCTTCTCATTGCCGTCGGCTCTTTGCCGGAAGCGATGAGAGGGGTTTTTAGTTGGGATGGATTGTTGGGTGGACGGTTGATCGCTATTTGGTGATCATTTCTTGATCCCGGAGTGGTTGAGGGAACCGAACGGCTTCTCTATATTGGACCGGAACAACAGCGGCCGATGTCTCGCGAGGTGAGCTTTCCAACCTGACGAGATCAAGGCGCATCACTCAACTCATTCCCGCATGTTACGATTTCTATTCTCCTCCAAGCGTTTGACACTCCGATCGCTTCTTGCGCCACTACTTCTCGGTTTTGCATTGGGTCTGCTGGTTCTTGGACTGGCCTCCTGCAACATGGAGCCGGGCGATTCGGTTCCGCCCGAAAATGAGAGCGTTTCGGAGCCCTGGAGTGGAGAAATGCAGTGGTGGCGCGGAAATCTTCACACGCACACCCTTTGGAGTGACGGAGATCATTTTCCGGAACAGGTAGCCCGGTGGTACAAGGAGAATGGGTATGACTTCCTGACATTTTCGGATCACAACATTTTTCAGCAGGGAGAGCAGTGGGTTCAGCCAGCCTATAATGGAGCCATTCGCTCAGCGGGTGGAGATACGCTGGTTCAGCGCTATCTCGAAGAGTTTGGTGAGTCGTGGGTGGACCAGCGGATGAACGAGGACACACTGGAGGTTCGCTTGAAACCGATCCATGAGTACCGTCATCTGTTCGAAGAGGCGGGTGAGTTCATGATGATTCAGGGCCAAGAGATTACGGACCGGAATGTGGTTCATGTGAACGCCCACAATACACTCTACTTCATTCCGCCGCAGGGAGGAGATTCGACCCAGGAGATTGTGCAGAACAATGTGGACGCGGTTCACCAGCATCATCACGAAACGGGACAGATGGTCTTTCCTCATGTGAATCATCCCAATTTCCACTACGCCATTACGGCCGAAGAGCTGGCCGCTATTGACGGTCTTCAGTTTTTCGAGGTGTTCAACGGTCACCGTGGAGTCGAGAATTACGGGGACGAAAATCATGTCGATCTGGAGGAGTTTTGGGATATCATCCTGACGTTGCGGCTGGGCCATCTCGATCTGGACGTGATGTATGGGCTGGCCGTCGATGATTCTCATCATTACGAGAACAGTTCGGATGCGACGGCCTTGCCGGGACGTGGCTGGGTGATGGTTCGGGCCCCATATTTAACACCGGAATCGATCATTACGTCTATGCTCGATGGGGAATTCTATTCAACGTCCGGTGTAGAGTTGCGAAACTTTGGTGTTGAGGACGGCGCCTATGTGGTCGAGGTGGAACCGGAAGCGGGGGTCGACTATACGATCGAGTTTATCGGTACGGATCAAGAGCATGATATATCCAGCGAACCGGTGCTGGATGAGGATGGAGAGGAGATGCGGGCGACCCGGTCCTACAGTGAGGAGGTCGGGCGAGTCTATCAGTCAACGGAAGGGACGGAGGCTCGATACGAACTTACCGGTGACGAACTCTACGTCCGTGCACGTGTTCGGTCCACGAAGGAACATCCGAATCCATTTCAGGAGGGAGATGTGGAGGTGGCCTGGACACAGCCGATTGCATTCTGAAATGATCGGATGTTGCTACCGGTGACGAATGCCCGATCGATTTTTTTGGGAGCTGTCGTAGCGGGAATTCGTTTGGAGGAAAGGAGAGATTCGGACGATTAGCTCAACGCCTGATCCAGATCCTTCAGAATATCTTCGGGGTGCTCCAGACCCACGGCGATTCGGACCAATCCGTCGG